>DASUKV010000340.1:0-23090 GCA_036278555.1 Terriglobia bacterium | reverse complement strand
CCGGCGGGCTACGTTTCAACCGTGAGCGACCCTGAGGGCCGCCCCACTGTAATCTCCTTGCTGCAAAAGCTGGGTGTCAAAGATCGGGTCTACCCTGTTGGGCGGCTTGATTACACCTCCTCGGGGCTGATTTTGCTGACCAATGACGGCGATCTCGCCAACTTGCTGATGTCCCGGTCTTCGGCCGTTCCCCGAACGTATCACGTGAAGCTGGAGCAGGAACCGTCCTCGCAAGACCTGGGAAAACTCGAATCCGGTATCACGCTCGACGGGCGCAAAACCGCTCCCGCCACGATCCGCCCGCTGAGCGGTCGCGTGAAAAAGGAAAAACCCTGGTATGAGATCACGCTGATCGAAGGGCGTTATCACCAGGTCCGGCGCATGTTTGAGCGTATTGAATGCCCGGTGGTCAAGCTCCGGCGCGTCCGCATCGCCTTCCTGACAGATCGCGGGCTCCCTTTAGGGCGGTTCCGGCGCTTGACTCCCGCCGAGGTCGAGCGTCTGAAAAACTGGCGGAAAACAGCAGGGCCGGCAAAAGCTAATTGACTTCTCATGCAAAGATCATCTTTCCGGGACCTTCTCCCTCGCTGGGCCAGCCACATCAGGCCTTATCCTACCGGCAAACCCGTTGAAGAAGTCGAGCGTGAACTGGGCCGCACGGCGGTAAAGCTCGCCTCCAATGAAAATCCGCTTGGCCCTTCGCCCAAGGCGATTGAAGCCATCTGCCAGACACTTCGACGCATCCATCTGTATCCAGATTCAAGCGGCTATGAGTTGCGAAAGCGGCTGGCGGAGTTTCATCAGCTTGAGATGAATCAGATCATCCTCGGAGCCGGCTCCACGGAACTCATTGAGCTTGCGGCCAAGACCTTTCTCTCTGTCGAAGATGAAGGCGTCTCTCCGGAATCCTCATTTCTCATTTACCGGTTGGCCATCGAAGAAACGGGCGCAACGCTGGCGCTCGCGCCGCTGCGGGACAGAAGCATTGATCTTGATGGGGTCCGGCAGATCGTCACGCCGCGCACGAAAGTGGTCTATCTTGCCAATCCCAATAACCCCACGGGCACTCTCTTTACGGCGGCGGAGTTTGACCGGTTTTTGAACGCCCTGCCTGCGCACGTGCTCGTGGTGCTGGACGAAGCCTATTGCGACTACGTTGAGCGCGCCGATTATTCCCACGCGCTCGATTACGTCCGCGGCGGGAAGAATGTGCTGGTGCTGCGCACGTTCTCCAAGGTCTATGGGCTTGCCGGATTGCGCGTGGGGTACGGTATGGGGCACTCGGAGCTGATCGAAAGCCTGAACCGCGTGCGGGCTCCTTTCAACACGTCGCGCCCTTCCCAGGCTGCGGCCCTGGCGGCTCTTGGGGATCAGGACCACGTGGCGCAATCGGTTGAATCCAACGCCCGCGAGATGCGGTTTGTGAGTGAAGAACTCACGCTGCTGGGGGTGAAGTATACTCCCTCGTCGGCGAACTTTCTGCTTATTGACACTGGGCGGGATTGCGAGCAAGATTTCCTTAGGTTGTTAGAAGAGGGAGTGATCGTGCGGCCTATGAAGATGTATGGTTTTCCATCTGCCTTGCGCGTGACGTTGGGAACCCATCAGGACAACGAGTTGTTCCTAGAAGCGTTGCAGCACATCCTGTTCCGTCCGCCCGCCTCCCTACCCGAACCCTAGAGTGCGGCGGAAGTCCTCTCCCGCCCGCGGAGGTTTTTATGGCTTCTCCAGGCGTCTCGAACCACTGGAACAACGCAGAGGGGCAGCTTGCGCGCCCTTATCCGGAGTGCGATCTTCAGGACCCCATCGGCGATATCCTTCAGCGCTTCAAGACGCTTGCCGTAGTAGGACTTTCGCCCAAACCTTCGCGGCCCAGTCACGGTGTCGCTTCATACATGCGCTCCCACGGCTACCGCGTCATCCCTGTTAATCCCAACGCCAACTCGATTTTCGGAGAGCACTGTTACGCTTCCCTGGAGGACATTCCGGCGCCTGTTGAGGTGGTTGTCATTTTCCGGCGGTCCGAATTTGTTCCGCCCGTTGTGGAGAGCGCCATTCGCATCGGGGCCCACGTGGTGTGGATGCAGGAGGGCGTCGAGCACGAAGCCGCCGCAAAGCGCGCCCGCGAAGCCGGCCTTGAAGTTGTCGAAGATCGCTGCATTCTGAAAGAGCACGCGAAGCGTTTTGTGGCCGAAGGAATCTAGCGCTGCGGCAGTGCCAGTGAATTAGCTTCTGCCATTGCCCACGTACTGTGCATGCAGACGCAGCTTGAACAAGCGCGTCGAGGAAAGAGGCTGGCGATGACAGTCATCATTCAGTTATCTGATGAACAGGCTACGGCGCTAGAAGCGAAAGCCGCCGCCGAGGGACTGTCCGTTGACGAATGGATTCAGAAGCTCGCCGAAACCGGCAAGAAACCGGCGCGTGAAACCCGCACGGGTGCTGACCTCATCGCCGCCCTTCAAGCCTCCCCCTGTCGGGATATCGACATTGAGCCGGAGCGTTACCGTCTTCCCGTGCGAGGCGTGGCGCTCTAAATGCCGTGGCTCCTTGATACCAACGTCCTGTCAGAAATCCGTCGCGTAAAGCCTGACCCGAACGTTTTGGCATTTATTGCTACCCGCCCGCTTGATGAGCTTTACATCAGCGCGGTAACCCTCGCTGAGCTTCGGTTTGGCATCGAGCGTTTGGACGCAGGCGGGCGCCGCGACGAATTGAGCCGCTGGCTTATGCACACGGTGCGGCCCATGTTTCATCAGAGGACTTTATCCGTGACCGAGGATATCCTGTTTCGGTGGCGGGTTCTCATGGAAGAAGGCCGCAAAGTCGGACCTATTCGCAACCGGATCTCATTATCGCCGCAACCGCGCTTCACCACGGGTTCACCGTTGTTACGCGAGATCGAGACGATTTCGACAAAGCCGGAGCGGCTGTCATCAATCCTTGGGAAGGACTCCTGCCGCGCATCTCTGACCCTCGACTAACACCCTAGCCCCAAGCCGCCGCGATGTTCCGCCGCGAAGGGCTGACCTGTGACGCTGGAAGCCGAACGCTTTCTGCAGTATGCCGATGACCACCTTGAGCGCGGCCAGACCATGCTTGCCACAGGCCGTCGAGGAGCAGGACGAGCCGCTTATCCCGCTGCATTCGCGCAGCCGCGAGAGATCAATCTGAGTGCAAGAGCTCGAGGATTCCTTCGAGCGGGATGGCCACCCAGTCAGGACGGTTCTTAAGCTCATAAATTAATTCGTAGATGGCTTTTTCGAGCAGATAAACCTCGAGCAGGAATTTCAATTCTTCGCGGGAGCGGGGCAAAAAGCAGGCGCCCTCCGCGACATGGATGTAGGCGTCCAGGAACGCCACCGAGACACTCTGCTTCCATTGACGAATCCATGCGGGAAGATCCAGGCTTTCTAAATCTTCCCCTGCGGCGCGGGCTTTGTCCCTCTGAGAATAAAGCGCGGTCAGGGCGGCATAATGGAACGAACGGAGCATACCCGCCACGTCGCGGAGCGGCGAGCGCTTCAGGCGCCTTTCGGCCAGGGGGCGCTCAGGTTCTCCTTCAAAGTCGATGATGACAAAATCTGTTCCGGTGTAGAGCGCCTGGCCTAGATGGAAATCTCCGTGCAGCCGCGTGCGGCAGATGGTAAGTTGCGCTTCTCCGATTCCCCGAAAGCGGGAAAGAATGGAGTCTTCGGCTGCGAGGATCTGCTGCGCGGCGTTCTGTGTTTCAGGTGAAAGCAATGCGGCGCGATCCCGCAGCAGTTGGATGCCGCTGTTTGCGAACCTCGTCATCGAGTCCGCCAGCCGCCGCTGATAGTCCTGCGTGAAAGGCTCGGGCGCGAAGTCAGGATCCGAGGTATCCGAAGAGAGCGCCAAGTGTAGCTCCGCGGTGCGGCGTCCCAACAACTTCGCGTCGCCAAGGGACGCTCCGGCAAGTTCCTGCAGCAAATCCGGAACTCGCTGCTCGCTTCCTCCGGAAAAAACGTTCTCAGCCACGGAAGCCCCACGCGGCCGCTGATTGACCGCCCGGACTCGCGTGAGATACTCGTCGAGCGAGTCGAGAGTATGCCGCCAGGCGTCGCCCTGGTTGGGCACAAATCCCTGAAGGATGGCCAGTGTGATGGGAGGCTGCCCGGAGCGCCGGTACTCGATCGCTCCTGCGAGTGGAGGGGTGTTCTTAAACTGAGCTTTCTCCGCCAGAAAATTGCCGATCTCAAGGTCCAGGTTTACGCCCTTTTCAAGCCGCCGGAAGAATTTCAGGATCAGACGGCCGCCGTAGCGGACGGACGTATTGCTCTGCTCGACCCGCATCAGTGACGGCTCGAGGCCGCCGTCCTCGGAAGCGCCGGCGAGCCTGTCGAGCGCCGGAGTTGAAAACGCCGTGGCGCTGCCGGCTTCACCTCGAAACACCGCTTGATGCCGAATCGATTCCAGCAGAAATACTTGAAAATCGCGCTCCTGCATCGCGTCGCGGAGGCTCATGGAGGTGTTCTCCGGCTCCGCCATCGAGCCTGAAATCCCTTCGGGCAGTTTCGTTTCTCCGGCAGACGCAAGCTTCAGCGGAAGGGCGTACTCTTGCGCGTGACTCGAAAAGTAGGCAACGCGGAGGAAGCAAAGATCAGCCGTTGAATCCCCAACCTGAAGCGGAAGAATATCTGAAATTTCTACGGATTGGATGACATCCGCTTTGCCGCCGAACCATCGCTGATTGCGCAAAAAGTCCGGGAGAATCTTCGGCAGGGTTTTGCGCCAATAAGCGAATCGGAGATCTGCGTCTGTCCGGTTTGGTTCCATGTTCCACCTCCCGGCCTAAAGGTGAGAAA
Source organism: Terriglobia bacterium (assembly GCA_036278555.1). GTDB lineage: Bacteria > Acidobacteriota > Terriglobia > UBA7540 > UBA7540 > RH2-MAG17b. The sequence goes on along the minus strand of DASUKV010000340.1, from coordinate 18,264 downwards.
TCTCATCACCTTCGTCGTCCTTCTTGGAATTTTCCAGAAATCGCCGCTCGAGGAGCCGCCGCGCGGCGTCGCGCCCGCCCAGTCCGAAGGCAAGAGCCAGCCCTAGCATCACAGCCCCAAAAGCGATGGAAAATGTAATCAGCACCACGCCGTGGCCCAGACCCAGCCGTTCGAGCGCCATGGTCACGGCGAGAATGATGATCAGGAACCGGACCAGGTTGCTCAAGAAACGCGGAGAGGGTGAATTCGCATTGACGGCGGCCAGCAGCGTCGCGCGCCCGAAGAAATTGGCGACGAGCACGCCGACAAACAAGATGAGTACTGCAACGAAAATCTGCGGCAGAAAAAGAAAAAACCGGGTAATTTCATCCTGCAGCGGGGCAATATCCAGCGCATTGAGTCCGAAGAGGATGAAAGCTACCCAGACCACCCAGAAGACGAGACGGCTCAACATTTCGGTGGGGGTCGGAAGGTCAGCTTTCGCGAGCGACTGAGTAAAGCCGGCGGTTTCGGAAAGCTGGTTAAATCTCACAAACCACAAGATACGCCGCACGATCACCTTCAAAATCCAGGCCACCACCCAGCCCGCCCCAATGATGATCACCATCGCCAGCAGGCGAGGCAGAAATTGGCTTACCATGCTGGTTAGATTCTGCGAAGCCTGTGTCAGGCTCTGGACAAAAAGATTTCCCATAAATCACCTCACGCTTTGGCGGACCAGCCTTGAACGAAATACGGTTTCAGGCGGTCATACTGTTCGAGGAGGGCCTCGCGGCGGGCCCGTAGCTCTCCGGCGCTGGCGCCGTGGTTTTCCAGGACGAAAGAACTGATCCGGCCGCGGTAGATGGGCGTTAGCGCCTGGAGCAAGTGATCGCGGTTCATGACCGAGCGATGATAAGAAATTGCGAATTCATAGATGGTTTTCACCCAGAGTTCATCCGCAAAGCGCCCGCCCGTCCCGTCCTGCGCGCTTTGCTGAATTTCCTTCAGAGTCGGGGCAGCCAGGATCTGCTCAAGGATGGAAGAGAGCTCGGTGACGCCGGTCCGGAACATTTCGGAGAGTTTCTTGCGGTTGATGCGGACAGGGCCCAGGTCGAGTTCGGATTGGAATCCAAACATCGGCACGGCTTCTGAGCCGTCTCGCGAAATCCAGGAGGCTTCGGTCAGCTCGAACGAGCGGAATAGCGCCCCGACCGTGTTTTGAATGGTATCCGGCAAATTTTGGTCCGAATTTCCGGCGATCTGGATTTTCGGACCCAGAAACGATTGCCCCAGGCGGTAATTGCCGGCCAGCGCCGCCGCCGTCATCCACACGGCCGGCCCCTGCCGGATAAAGTCCTGATGCCACACATCCTGCGCCAGAAGCTGGCAGGCGAGCGCTCCCGAAAGCCCGAATTCGCCTCCTGCCGGCTCGTCAATGCGGCGGCCGTAAACAGCGCTGATGAGCGGTGAGAGGATGTTTCGAACCAGCAGGCCGTCAAACTTATGCCGCTCGTAAACCGGCGCGAGGAAATCGTATCCCTCACGGTAAACGGGCCGCACCAGCGCGTCGACCCATTCGGGCGTGATGCTGGTGATGTTCGGGGAGATCAGCACGCAAGCTTTCACCCGCAGGAGGTCCGCCGCGGCAAGAATCAGGTGCAACGCTCCGCCGGGGCCGCGGTTAGGGTGATACCGCTCGGTTACGATGTGCGTCGTGCGAAGGGGAGCCGTGGCAAGGAAGCTGTGGAAATCCTGGACCGCCGCGCTGCGGACAGCCTCCGGCGTGCTATCCTTCGATCCGGCATCGGGATTGATCAGTACCGCCCGCTCGCGGGGAAAGTATTTGACCAAGCCGATCTGAACCGCGTTGACAACGTGCCCGACGGTCTCCCGGTTGTTCGCGGTGGGAATCCCAATGAGGATGTCCGCGCCGCCGACCGCGGTCAACTGGCGTAGAAAATCGTCAGAAATAAATGTTTCTTCCGCCAAAGCTGCTCCTTAACAAGTCCGCACCCCAGGGCCGCTGAGCTGGGATCCTCCTGCGGTTCGCGCTGCTCGGCGACCTTACTCTTAACGGAGGACCCGAGCGGCGAGGGCGGGCGAAGAGTCTGTGTGATAACTGCGAATTCGCCGTAGCGGCGCTCGAAGCCTGCCCTGTAAGGGAGCGCCGAATCTATTGAAAAATAAAGACCGGCGGTCGCAGACCGCCGCTACAGCCGCGGTTGTCACACAGGCTCTGAGGCTCATCCGCAAATCGGCCTGCCTTAGCCGAACTTTCTGAGCCGGAACCAGAAAAACTGATACGCCCCCAACGTCAAGAGATAAGGGCGATTGCCAATGCGCGGAAAGGGATTCCCGCCAAACATCTCAATGGGTATAAAGCCGGTAAAACGCTCCAGGTTAAGCTCGACCGCCTGAGCGGAACTGGAAAGGTTATTGACGACCAGCACTTTTTCCTGTCCCAGCTCGCGGATATAAGCCAGCACCTGATGATTTGCAGGCGCCAAAAACTCCAGGGAACCGCGGCTGAAGACGCGAGTGGATTTCCGAATCTTGATCATGCGCTTCATCCAGGAGAGCAGCGAATGCATCGATCTTCTCTGCGATTCGACATTCACGGCCTGGTAGCCGTAAATGGGGTTCGAAATCAACGGCAGATAGAGCTGCTCCGGATCGGAGTTTGAAAAACCTGCATTCCACCCTCCGCTCCACTGCATGGGCGTGCGGACGCCATTGCGGTCTCCAAGATAAATGTTGTCGCCCATTCCGATTTCGTCACCATAGTAAATAATCGGAGCGCCCGGCAGCGAAAGCAGCATGCCGTTCATCAGCTCGATTCGCCGCCGGTCCGCTTCCATGAGCGGCGAGAGCCGCCGCCGGATGCCCACGTTGACTCGCATGATCCGGTCTTTGGCGTATTCGTCGTAGAGATAATCCCGCTCATCATCGGTGACCATTTCGAGCGTAAGCTCATCGTGGTTCCGCAGGAAAATGCCCCACTGGCACGTTTCCGGGATTTGCGGAGTTCGCTGCAGAATTTCAATGATGGGCTTCCGGTCCTCCAGCCGCACCCCCATGAACATGCGGGGCATGAGCGGAAAATGGAAAGCCACGTGGCATTCATCGCCTTCCCCGAAGTACGGGCGGACATCCGAGGGCCATTGGTTGGCTTCCGCCAGCAGGAACCTGCCAGGATAAAATTCGTCCAGCCTTCTGCGAAGGAATTTGAGCACCTCGTGCGTTTCCGGCAGGTTCTCGCAGGAGGTCCCCTCGCGCTCCACCAGATAGGGAACGGCGTCCAGCCGGAAGCCGTCGACACCCATCTCCAGCCAGAACTTCATGATGTTCCACACTTCTTCGCGGACCGCGGGATTGTCGTAGTTCAGGTCAGGCTGATGGCTGAAGAAGCGGTGCCAGTAATAGGATTTTGAAGTCGCATCCCACGCCCAATTCGATTGCTCGGTATCCGTAAAAATAATGCGCGCCTCCTGGTACTTCTCCGGCGTGTCGTTCCACACATACCAGTCACGCCGCGGATTATCGCGCGATTGCCGTGCTTCCTGGAACCAGGGGTGCTGATCCGACGTGTGGTTCACCACCAGCTCCGTCAGCACGCGCATTCCGCGGCGGTGAGCTTCGGCGAGAACAAGCTTGAAGTCTTCTAGCGTCCCGTAGGAGGGATGCACCTCCAGGTAATCTGAAATATCGTAGCCATCATCTTTGAGCGGCGATGGGTAAAATGGCAAAAACCAGAGCGTGGTGACGCCGAGATCTTCAAGATAATCGAGCTTGTCCAGCACCCCCCGGAAATCTCCAATGCCGTCGGCATTGTTGTCCTTAAAGGCGCGCACGTGGACTTCATAAAATATGGCGTCTTTGAACCAAAGGGGATCTTCATCAAAAGGGAATTTGTTCATAAAGGTCCGGACCAGCCGCTCTCGGCGCAGGTTTCAGGCCATTGCTGATACACATGCCGCTGAATGAACCGCTGGGGCGGAAGGAAGCCCATCATCCTGATCGAGGGCGCCCGACGCGAAAGAGATGAGCAGGAATGGCATTGGGGTCCAGCCGCACATAGTTTCGCGGTCCTCGCCAAGTATAGCGTGCGCCGGTCAGCAGGTCATGGATTTCGAATGGAATGTAGGGGCTTAGGCCCAGATCCTCAAGCGGCAGATTGACCCACCCGGACTGCGCCCAGCGCGGATCCAGATTGACCACCACGAGAACAACATTCGAGCGGTCCGCCGTCATTTTGGAGTAAGCGATCAATTGATCATTGTCCAGCTTGTGGAACAGCAGGTTGGAGTTGCTTTGCAACGCCGGGTTTTCTTTGCGAGCCCGGTTCACGCGCGCGATGAGTTCCTTCAGGCTGTCGCTACGGGAAAGATCCCAGCTCCGAATCTCGTATTTCTCGGCGTTCAGGTACTCCTCCATGCCCGGAGCAAGGGGCTTATTCTCGCAGAGCTCAAACGCCGGACCGTAGATCCCGTAGTTTGCTCCCAAGGTCGCTGCGAGCACCAGGCGCGCCATGAAGGCAGGGCGGCCTCCCGATTGCAGGTACTCAGTAAGGATGTCCGGCGTGTTGGGCCAGAGATTGGGGCGAAAATATTCCGCCATTTCGCTTCTTGTAAGCTCCGTGAAATACTCCGTCAGCTCCTGCGTGGTATTGCGCCAGGCAAAATAGGTGTAGGATTGCGAAAAGCCCAGCTTGGCCAGTTGCTGCATCACTTTCGGGCGGGTAAAAGCCTCGGCAAGAAAAATCACCTCGGGATATTCCGCCTTGATCTCGCGGATCAGCCACTCCCAAAAAGCAAACGGCTTCGTGTGTGGATTATCCACCCGAAAAATACGCACGCCCTTGCCAATCCAGAATAAAACAACGCTCTTGAGTTCCTCCCACAGGCTCTGCCAATGCTCCGACTCAAAATTCAACGGGTAAATGTCCTGATATTTTTTCGGCGGATTCTCCGCGTACTGAATGCTGCCATCCGGACGGTGCAGGAACCACTCGGGATGGGTTTTGGCGTAAGGATGATCGGGAGAACACTGGTAGGCGATATCAAGGGCAATTTCGAGCCCATGATCGCGCGCCCTGGCAATGAGTCTTTCCAGGTCTTCGAACCTCCCGAGCTGCGGATGCAGGGCCTTGTGGCCGCCCTCCTCAGAGCCAATCGCCCAAGGGCTGCCAACGTCGTCCGGCCCGGCTACGGGAGAATTATTCTTGCCCTTGCGGTAGGTGTGGCCAATGGGATGAATGGGCGGCAGGTAGAGCACATCAAAGCCCATGGCCGCGATGTACGGTAAATGAGCTTCACAATCACGGAAGGCCCCATGCTTTCCTGGCTCGGAAGACCAGGACCGCGGAAACATTTCATACCACGCGCTGAACCCGGCCCGGGCGCGGTCCACCACCACCTGCAAAACCGGGTCATATACAGCGGCCAAGCGCTTGTCCGGGTATTGCGCCATGAGCGCGGTCACTTCGCCGCTTAGGGCAAGTTCTGTGGCAGCCGCTGCATCAATTGCCGGCCCTCCGCCGCTTGAGGCGGTTGCGGATTGGGAACCGCGGAGCAATGATGCCCATTCGTTTAGTTTTTGCGCGGCAGCCGCCGCGCCCTCTGAAGCGGCCCGTCTGCTGCCGTCTTCGAGGAGTTGAGCGCCAATCTTCAAATCAGTAAGGACGTCCTGCCGGGCTTCGGCCTTTTTTGCCAGGTTGCGCTGCCAGGATTTGAAATGATCCACCCATCCTTGAAGAGTGTATTCGTAGATTCCTTGCTCTCGAACCGCGAAGGATCCCGTCCAGGCGTCGTTCACCAAGCCGCGCATGGGCGATTCCGTCCAGGCGCTCTCGCCTTGACGCCTTGACAGCAAAACCGCCGAAATCAGATCATGGCCGTCGGTAAAGATATCCGCGGTGACAGCGACAATATCGCCTTCAACTCTCTTGGCTGGGAAACGTCCGCCCTCAATTTCGGGATGGACATGCGTGATGATGACACGGGAGGGAGCGGCAGGGGTTTGCGATTTTGGTTTGGCCAGTTTCTTTCCCATTCTTAGAATTTGCCCGGCAGTTCACGCAAGCCATTGGAAACAAAGGGCAAGATAGATTAGTCCCGGTGCGCTGAACCGACTGGGTCCCTTCTGGCAGCCGCTACTCCGATCCGTTCCAGGTCCTCATAAAAATTCTACCGTAGCAAGGATTAGGGTGGCAAGAATCGTAATGCGCAGGGTGCAAACCCGTTGAGGGCACCGCAGCCCCTTCTAAGCCCTGATGTATCTCTCTCTTGTGAAGCGGTGCTTATGGAACTTTCTTTCCGGCCTTCCGCGCCCTTTCGCGGGCTCGTCGCCCCTGGAATTCCGGCACCACGTTTTTGATCGGCGTCGCCGAATGAATGGAGCGGTGCATGGCATAACCTAGCTCGTTCTGGCAATTGGCCAAATCAGCCTGAAACATCGCGGCGGTATCCGCCTTATCCTTCAAAATGAAGCCGACGTAGGGGACCATCGCATTGAGGTGCGCCTGCAGGTCGTTTGCCCGGCGGCGGTAATCGTCGCCGACCCCGTTGCTCTCATATTGCGAAGCCTGGCGGCTGAAAACTCGCAAAGGATGGAGTAAATCGGTAATCGAGAGATAGGTGCGGAACGCGTAGTACATATTGTCAGGATGAGCGCTGAACAAGCCCCGCCATTTCTCAAGTTGGCTGAGCTGGGAAAGGATGGCCGTCCGCGACTGGCCGATCAGCGTGCGATCTGCAGCGGATGCCTTCCATTGGTTCGGGCGCTCCTGGCTGAGGAGGTCGCGGATGCGGAACTCGGAAACGTACACTTTGTAAAGAATCGCCTTCACCTGGTCGTGCGTCAGCGGCGGGGTTACTGTGACAATCGTGCCGAGCGGCGGCGCGGACGCCGATGACGCCTGAATACGCTCGGTTTCGAGCTTCTTCCCTCCCGGCATGCCCGCAGGCTGCGCGGCAAGCTCTTTTTGGACCTCCGCGTTCTTGTAGGCCACGTAGCCTTGAATCGTGGTTTGCGCCTGCTCAAGTTGCTGAAGCGGAGGGTTAAACTGCCGCGCGGTGGATGGGTTCTGATGCTGGGCCGCTTCGGAGGCGATCCCCCGAATTTCCGGAACCACCGCGCTGATCGCGGAAGCCGTTTCCTGGGCCAGCTTGATCTCACCGGGGTGATAGTAGAGTTGATATCTCCATTTTTCGAGCGTTTTGAGCCCGTTTTCCGCCGTCTGCAATCGCTCGTTAAATAACGCACGCTCGGCGTTGGTCAGTTTCCAGTTTTGCGGCTGGATCAGACCCAGTAAATCATTGATTCTTGCGCTACTTAGGAATACTCCGTTCAGTATTTTTTGTATTTGAGCCGGTTGCAAGTTGGCCGCAGCGCTCGGAACCGCGCTCGGAACCGCGCTAGGAGTCGCGGCGGGAGGAGCGGATTGCGGAGGATTCGCCACAGGCGCGGCCGCAGGGGTTGGAACAGGAGCTTGTGCGTTCGAGGCAGAAGGGGCGGGAGGCGCGGCAGATGCTACCGTGGCGGAGGGCGCTTCAGACTTCTGGCCCTCCGCCGGGGCTGCTGATGAAGCGGCCGCGGCGTGGGGGGGCGCGGACGGTGCAGCGGCAGCAGGTACAGGAGCGGCCGGCCCACCAGCCGCCTGTTTCGCAAATTGCGTTGGAAATGCCGCGGCCAGCCCGTCCGTCAACTCCCGGTGAAGCTTCAAAAGGTCATCGAGAGGCGGCTGGAACTGCTTTTCGGCCGATGCGCCTTCGTACTCTCCGAGCGCTCGGCTGATCTCCTTAATTTGCGGGATCAGGCCTCGCAGCGTCGCGAGCGTCTTTTGCCCAGCTTCCTCGTCCTGCAGGTGATAGAGGAATTGATAGCGCCATTTTTCGAGCGTCTGAAGCTGGCTTTCAGCCGCCTGAACCTGAGTGACCAAGGATGTCCGCTCCGCATCGGTAATCTTCCAGCTTGACGGCTGCAGCAGGCTGAGCAGGTCATGAACACGCGCGCCGGCCAGAAAAAGCTGCTGTAACGGTTTCCTCAGTTGCTGCGCAGGCGCCGGGTTCGGCGGGTTCCCGGTCGAAGCAGCGCCGTTTTGCGATTGCAAGGGGGCGCTCCGGGCGGACGGGCCGGGCGCCGCCACCAAAAAAGATACGCAAAAGATTAGCGTAAAAAGCCGCATGAGGCTCCTCCGGAAAGTTTGATAAGGGAAAGAATGGCAGGGTCAATTGGCTTCGTCTACAAAATTTTTCAGCATCAGGCGAAGGTCGTCGGTGAGGTCCAGAAATTCGATTCCCACCCCGCGGCCGTCAATCGAATAGATCACACGGCAATGGCAGGCCACGGGAAGATCCTCGGGCTTGAGGTGGAAAGAGATAAAGCCTTCCACGGATGAGGGGAGGTCCGGCTGCGGGTTTGCTTGCATTCCTCCCAAACTCAAATTCCGGGAGGTGAGAAGGTATTCGCGGCCAGCGCATTGTACCAGCGCTTCCGCGCTGAGCGGAACCCGCTGGTATTTCCGCTGGTCTCTTTCCGAGGCAGAGGCGTCATTCGCTGACATAGCATTCTCCATTAAACCGTGTGCTCCAAGTCGTGCTCGATTCACTGCCCCAGCCGGCAAACGAAATTAGCGGCGTCATTGGTACTGCCTTTGCCGGTCCACTGCGCCTCCTCCGGGTACGGGCAAAGTGGCCGGGTGCGAGCGACGCCTTTGGCCGGCTTATCGTCCACATATTTCGTGGCGATAATTTTCTCAGGAGCGACCCCCTGCTCCACCCACCGTTCGAGCGCCTTCACCACGTCGTGCTGAGCATCATCTTCTTTCGGCGGGGTTCCGAACGCATTGCCGAAAACGTTCGCGCCAGGGCCGCCGCCGCAGTGTTCCATGCCGGGAGCCATGAAAAGGCGGTAAAAAGACTGCGTTTCTTTCAGCGCGTTGCCGCCGGTTTTCCTCCGCGCCACGGCGAGCACCCTTTCGTAATAGTCGATGCTGCTCATGGGCGCGATCGCGGCATCCGCCCAGCCGTGATATTGGATCAGCTTGCCGCCCCGCGCTTTGAAAGGCTCAAGATCAGGATTCGTCGAATTCAAAACGGGTCCGAGTCTTGAATCCGTGAGTTTTACGTCACTATCGAAATTAAAGCTGCGGAAATTCCATTTCGGGTTGTCGAACACCATGTCGGAGAAAAAACCGTTGCCGAAGAAGTTTGGATCGCCTTGCCCGGCGATTTTCCTATGATCCAGGCCGACCAGCCGCCCGGCACGGCCTCCGCGCCCGGAGGATAACCGGGGAAGATTTGTTTGCCCGTGCGCGGATTCTTGGCTCCCGCGTAGATCTTCTTCAGCGTTTCCACCTGCGGCGCCGTAAGGCAACTCGCGCCATCCGCGCCCTTGCACTGAAGCGTTGCGGGATTGAAATGGCAGCGGCGGGGATCCTCAACGACGCCATCCTTAACGCCGTCGAGGGCGTCGCAAGCGGCAAGCGCTGCCGACTGGATGAGCGGCAGCTTGCTAGTGGGGATATAGCTTGCTGGATTATTCAGCGTCGCTTGCTCATTCCAGATGGCCGCGGCCAGAAGACGCGTCCAGTTGTTAGCCGGCGCGCCGGCAACGATGCCGTTGAAATCTCGCGGGAAACGTTGCGCCTCCATCAGCGCTTCACGTCCCCCATCGGAGCAGCCAAAGAAATAATCCCGGTGCGCGGGGCGCCCGTAGAACGCGCGGACAATGGCTTCCGAGGCCTGGGCGGTTTCATGGACCGCGCGATAGCCAAAGTCAATCACCTTCTCGGGATGGTGCAGCGCCCAGGTGGGATCGCCGCCGCCGGTGTGCCCGTCATCGGTCGAGGCGGTGGCATAACCACGCTTGAGCGCGGGAATCATCAAGGAATAGACGATTGATCCGGCAAAGCCGCCATTGCCTTCCTGCTGGAATCTCCCGTTCCAGCCCTTGGCGGGAAGCCATAGCTCGAACTTGATGTCCGAATCGGCGGTCGGCTTGATCGTGCCGGCCACCCGGCAAAATGCGGGCAGGCTCGCGGGCTTGGGGTGGCCGCCTGGAGGAACCGGCGGGGTGAACGGCCCGGCGGGCTCCGATTTGGCCAGAGCGACTGTCGTGTGGGGCAGCGCCAAAGACGCCAGCCGCTCGCACGGCTGCTGCGCGGCGGCGGACATAGGAAACAGAGCAAGCACTGTGACGAAAAACGCAAAGAGAACCGCGGTGGGCCGGTGACTCATGTGAATTGATCCTCGACAAAGAATCCAGATTTCACAGCACTATACGCCGGATGCGCCCAAGACGTAAAGCTTCAAATTGCAGCGAGATGCGAGCAGGGCAGTCAGCAATCCAGAGGCCGGTGTCACCGCTTGATTTGCGGAAAGTCTCCGGCTTTCCGGCCGAATCCAAGACTCGCCTCACCCACCGCTTCGCGGTCCCCCCTCTCCCGGAGGGAGAGGGCTGGAATCTCTCCAATTTACGGCCCTCGCCCCCTGAAAAGGGGGAGAGGGTGTCACGCGGAGCGGGACGGGTGAGGGGGCGAGAAGTTCGCGGAATTTTTGCCCTGACGAATTGTTTAGCGAATTTATGAGGCGCAACGCTACCGCGCGGGCGCGGCTTCTTCGGAAGAGGTGGCGCTGCGAAAGTAGCGAGCCATGCGGTCAAAGAAGAGATACACCACGGGCGTGGTGTAAAGTGTCAGCGCCTGGCTCAGGATGAGCCCTCCAACGATGGCGATGCCGAGCGGCCTGCGGAACTCATAGCCCATGCCGGAGGCGAGCGCAAGCGGCAGCGCGCCCAATAAAGCCGCCATCGTCGTCATCATAATGGGCCGGAAGCGCAGCAGGCAGGCTTCGTAAATCGCGTCGACAGGCGATTTGCCTTCCTGGCGCTCCGCCGCGAGAGCAAAGTCAATCATCATGATGGCGTTCTTGGTGACAATGCCGATCAGAAGGATGATCCCGACCATGGCGATCACGCTGAGCTCCGTACGGAACAGCAGCAGGGCCAAGATCGCCCCAACGCCCGCCGAGGGCAGCGTGGAGAGAATGGTGAGGGGATGGATGTAGCTTTCGTAAAGGATTCCGAGCACGATATAGACCGCGACGAGCGCGGCCAGAATGAGCAGTGGTTCATTGGCGAGCGACGCCTTGAAAGCCGCCGCCGTGCCTTGGAAGCTGGCGTGGACGGACTCCGGCATGCCAATCTCGCGGGCCGCCGCTTCGATGGAATCCACCGCCTGACCCAGCGAAACACCCGGCGCAAGGTTAAACGAAAGCGTCACGGCGGGGAATTGTCCCAGGTGGTTCACGGTCAAAGTGGTGTGGCCGGACCCAAAATGGGCGAAGGCGCTGAGAGGAATCTGAGCGCCGGCTTTGGAGCGGACGTAGATCATCTTCAGCGCGTCGGGATTCTGCTGGAACTCGGGGGCAGCCTCCATCACGACGTGATACTGGTTGATATCGGTAAAAATCGTTGAGACCTGCCGCTGGCCAAAAGCATCGTAGAGCGTATTGTCGATCGCTTGCGGGGTCACACCCAGGCGGCCGGCGGTGTCGCGATCGATGACGAGCGAGGTTTCAAGACCGTGGCTCTGCTGGTCAGTTGCAACATCCCGCAAATCCGGCAAAGTCTCAAGCTTGGCTTGCATCCGCGGCGCCCAGCGGTTAAGAGATTTCAGGTCCTGATCCTCCAGCGTGTACTGGTATTGGGAGCTGGTGGAATGCCCGCCCACGCGAATATCCTGCTCCGCCTGAAGGTAAAGCGTCGCGCCCGGGACGTGCGAAGCCTTGCGCCGAATGCGGGCGATGATCTGGCTGGCGGAAGCGCTCCGCTCACTCAAAGGCTTTAAGGGAATAAACATTCGTCCGGTATTCACGCTGCGCCCGCCAAAACCGCCGCCCACGAAGCTTTCCACCGCCTGGACGTCCGGATCGCTCATCACGATTTTGGCGAACGTGTCCTGCTTCTTGCGCAATGAATCAAAGGAAATATCCTGCGACGCCTGAACCGTCGCCCTGATCCGGCCAATATCCTGCTGTGGGAAAAATCCCTTCGGAACCACCATGAAGAGATACACATTCAACGCCACGGTCAAAAGCGTAATCGTCAGCACCAAAGCCTGGTTATCCAGCACCCACCGGAGGCTCACGCGGTAGGTCCAAAGCAGGCCCTCAAAGCCGCCCTCCATCAAACGATAAAGCCAACCGTGCCTCCGCCCGCTCTGGGGCCGGAGGAACTTGGCGCACATGACCGGAGTGAGGGTGAGCGAGATCAGCAGTGAAAGGGTCACAGCGATGGTGAGCGTGACGGCGAATTCCCGGAACAGGCGGCCGACGATGCCCTGCATCAGCAGGATGGGGATGAAAACCGCCACGAGCGAAGTGCTCATCGAGAGCACGGTAAACCCGATTTCCCGCGCGCCGAGCAGTGCAGCGTGAAACGTGTCCAGTCCCGCTTCGAGATAGCGGGTGATATTCTCAATCACCACAATGGCGTCATCCACCACGAATCCCGTCGAGATGGTCAAGGCCATGAGCGAAAGGTTATCAATGCTATACCCCAGGAGGTACATGACGCCGAAGGTGCCAATCAGAGAAAGTGGAACCGCGACGCTGGGAATGAATGTGGACCAGGCGTCCCGCAGGAACGCAAACACCACCAGGACGACGAGGATGATCGCGATCAGCAGCGTAATTTCGACGTCGTGCACCGAGGCGCGAATGGTCTGCGTGCGGTCCAGCGTCACTTCCATATTGATGGCCGGGGAGATCGAGGCCTTCAGCTCCGGCAGGATATCGCGCACGTGGTCGACGGTCTCAATGATGTTGGCGCCCGGCTGGCGGAAGATGATGAGCATCACGGCGGGCTTGCCGTTCACCGAGCCTGCCGTATTCACGTCAACCACCGAATCGTTCACCTGGGCGACGTCGCGCAGCCGGATGGGCGCGCCGTCTTTATAACCGATAATCAGAGGCCGGTATTGGACGGCCTTGAAAAGCTGGTCTGTTGCCGCAATGTTCCACACGTTTTCGGGTCCGGAGAGCGCTCCCTTCGGCCGAAAAATGTTGATCGATTCGAGCGCAGCGCGCAGTTGCTCCAGCCCCATGCCGTATTGGTCCAGAATGCGGGGGTTCGCCTCCACGCGCACGGCTGGCTGGGAGCTTCCTCCGACAAACACCTGCCCCACGCCCTCAATCTGAGAAATACGCTGCGCCAGCACGGAATCCGCTGCGTCGTAGACTTCTCCCAAGGGCAGCCGCTCCGTTGTGAGCGACAGGATCATGATGGGCGAATCCGCAGGATTCACCTCCCGGTAATGAGGGTTTGCCGGCAGGTCGGCCGGGAGTTGGCTGCGGGCGGCGTTGATCGCGGCCTGGACGTCCCGCCCGGCGGCGTTGATGTTGCGGCCAAGGTTAAACTGCATGACGACCGACGTAGATCCCAGCGAGCTTGTGGAGGTCATCTCCGTCAAGCCGGCGATGCGGCCGAACTGCCGTTCGAGCGGCGTGGCCACGCTGGAAGCCATCGTTTCCGGGCTGGCGCCTGGCATGTTGGCGGAAACCGAGACGGTGGGAAAGTCCACTTGCGGAATTGGCGCGACCGGCAGGAGCTGGTAGCCCACAATGCCGCCCAGGAGCAGAGCGCAGGCAAGAAGCGAAGTGCCGATCGGACGGCGAATGAAGGGCTCGGAAATGCTCATAGGCGCCCTTCAACGGGTTCCGGAGAAGCAAGCTCTCTTTCGGCCGAGGCGCGGCGGACGTAGCGCGCGACGCGGTCAAAGAAAAGGTAAACGACCGGCGTGGTATAGAGTGTCAGCACCTGGCTGAAAATCAATCCGCCGACAATCGTGATGCCGAGCGGGCGGCGCAACTCCGCGCCCATGCCGGAGGCGAGGGCCAGAGGGAGACCGCCCAGCATCGCGGCCATCGTCGTCATCAGGATGGGCCGGAAGCGCAGCAGGCACGCCTCATAAATCGCTTCGAGCGGCGGTTTGCCTTCCTGCCGCTCGCCTTCCAGCGCAAAGTCAATCATCATGATGGCGTTCTTCTGCACGATGCCGATGAGCAAGATCACGCCAATCAGCGCGATAATGCTGAACTCCGTATGGAACAGCAGCAGCGCCAGGAGCGCTCCCACACCTGCTGAGGGCAGCGTGGAAAGGATGGTCAGAGGGTGGATGTAGCTCTCATAAAGCACACCCAGCACGATATAGACGGTGACCAGCGCGGCGAGAATCAGCAAGGGCTCGTTCGCTAGCGACGCCTGGAACGCCGCCGCCGTGCCTTGGAAGCCGGTGTGGATCGAGGCGGGCAAGCCGAGCGACGCCTGAACTTCGTTAATCGCGTCCACCGCCTGGCTCAGCGACGCGCCCGGAGCGAGGTTGAACGAGAGCGTCACGGACGGAAACTGGCCCTGGTGGTTGATGGCAAGTGTCGTTGCGGTAGGCTCAAAACGGGCAAAGGCGCTCAACGGCACCTGCGCGCCCGTCGTGGAATTTACATAGATGCTTTTCAGCGCGTCCGGACTTTCCTGGAACGATGGCGCGACCTCAAGCACGACATGATATTGGTTGAGTTGAGTGAAAATCGTGGAGACCTGGCGCTGGCCAAAAGCGTCATAGAGCGTGTTGTCAATCGCCGCCGGCGTGACGCCCAGCCGGCTGGCCGTATCGCGGTTAATGAGGAGCGATGTTTCAAGACCGTGATTCATCTGGTCGGTCGCCACGTCCCGAAGCTCCGGCAAGGCGCGGAGTTTGGCCGCGAGGCGCGGCGCCCAGGCGTTCAGCTCATCGGCATCCGCATCCGCCAGGCTGTATTGGAACTGGGTGCGGCTCACACGGTCCTCAATTGAAAGGTCCTGCACCGCCTGCATGAAAAGCGTGATGCCGTGCACTTCGGCCAGACGCGGGCCCAGGCGGCGGATGATTTCCTGGGCGCTCGCCTGGCGCTGGTCGAGCGGCTTCAGCGTGATCTGAATACGTCCGCTGTTCATCGTCATGTTGGTGCCGTCGACTCCGATAAACGAGGAGACATTCTTGACATCCGGATCCTTCAGAATAACGTCCACCAGCGCCTGCTGCTTTTGAGCCATCGCGTCGAAGGAGATCGTCTGCGGCGCTTCGGAAATTCCCTGGATGACGCCCGTATCCTCAACAGGGAAAAACCCTTTGGGTACAATGACATACAGATAGATCGTAAATACGACCGTACCCGCCGTGATAAGCAGAACTGCCGTTTGGTGACGTAAGACCCATCGCAGCGTCGCGCCATACCAGGCGATTGCGCCTTCAAATATTCTTTCCGACCTACGGTAAAAGCGCCCCTGCTCAGATTCCGGGCGGTAGCGCAGGAGCTTCGCGCACATCATCGGCGTGAGCGTCAGCGAAACAACGGCGGAAATCAGAATGGTGACGGCCAGGGTGATGGCAAACTCACGGAACAGGCGGCCGACGATATCTCCCATGAAGAGGAGCGGGATGAGCACGGCGGTGAGCGAAACGGTTAGCGAAAGGATGGTGAATCCGATTTGCTTCGAGCCTTTCAGCGCCGCTTCGAGCGGCGAGTCGCCCTGCTCGACGTAGCGCGAGATGTTTTCGATCATGACGATCGCGTCATCCACCACAAACCCGGTTGAAATCACGAGCGCCATGAGGGAAAGGTTGTCGAGGCTGAAGCCGATCAGGTACATGGCGCCGAACGTGCCCACGAGGGAGAGCGGCACGGCCACGCTGGGAATGATGGTTCCGGGTACGGTCCGCAGAAAGAGAAAAATGACCAGGATCACCAGGCCCACGGTCAGCGCCAGCTCGAATTGCACGTCTTTGACCGAGGCGCGGATGGTGCTGGTGCGGTCGGTCAGGACGTGCACCTGAACGGAAGAAGGCAGCGCCGCTTCGAGCCGTGGCAGCAGGCCCTTGATCCCGTCCACTACGCTGATGATGTTCGCCCCCGGCTGGCGCTGAACGTTCACAATGACGGCGGGTGTATCGCCCATCCAGGCGGCTTGGCGGCTGTTTTCGGTACCGTTCACAACGCGCGCGACGTCTGAAACCCGCACGGGCGAGCCGTTCCGGTAAGCCACAATCACCGGACGGTATTCCGGGGCGGAAAGCAATTGGTCATTGGCGTCAATGGTGTATGCCAGGCGCGGCCCTTGCAGCGTCCCCTTCGCTTGGTTTACATTTGCCGCGGCCAGGGAGGATCGCAGGTCTTCAAGGCTCAAGCCATAACTGGCGAGAACGGTGGGATTTGCCAGGATGCGCACCGCCGGCCGCTGGCCGCCGCTGATCGAAACCAGGCCCACACCCAGAACCTGGGAAATCTTCTGCGCCAGCGTCGTATCCGCAAGATCCTCAACCTTGGGAAGCGGCAGCAGCCGTGAGGCAAGGCCCAGCGTCAGGACCGGCGCGTCCGCCGGATTCACTTTGCTGTAAATAGGGGGGTTCGGCAGGTCGGGTGGAAGATAAGTGCTGGCGCCATTGATGGCCGCCTGCACTTCCTGCTCGGCCACGTCGATGTCCTCGTTCAGGATGAATTGGAGCGTAATCTCCGAGGCGCCGAAGGAACTGGTGGAGGTCATTTCCTTGAGGCCGGGAACCTGGCCGAACTGCCGCTCAAGCGGAGCCGTGACCAAAGCCGCCATTACGTCCGGGCTGGCGCCGGGATAAAACGTGAGGACGCGGATGGTGGGATACTGCACCTCAGGAAGCGCCGAAACCGGCAATTGCGTGTAGGCGACAATTCCGGCGAGCAGGATCGCCGCCATCAGCAGCGACGTGGCAACTGGCCTTTGAATGAAGATGCGGGAAGGATTCACAAAAGATCTCTTGGTTCAGTACGGTTTCGGTGCGCCCTGAAAGGGCGTCAGATAGTAGCCGGGGGCAGCGCCCCCGGAAACGAAGCCACCTGCGGTCCGACCCTGAAGGGGTCGCATAGTCCTTTGGCCCATACATAGTACGGGCCTCACTACAAACCCTTTTCTCCAGCAGCAAGGGCCGGGTGGGAAGGCTTTTGCGGTGTCACATGGCTGCCGACCCGCAACTTGTCCTGGCCGTCGGTAACGACCGTCTCCCCTGGCTGAACGCCGGATCGAAAGATCACGGAATTGCCCTGGGTCATCTCAACGTCTACCGGCCGCTCCTCAACCGTATGGTCGGGGCGAACCACAAAAACGAAGTTGCCTTGCGTGCCGCGTTGAAGGGCCGCTGCGGGAAGAATCAGCGCGTTTCGAAGGACCTGCGTTTCGATATGAATGTTCACAAATTCGTTGGGAAAGAGCGCCTCATCTTCGTTCGGGAAAGTTGCCTTTAAGCGCAATGTTCCGGTCGTCTGATTGATCAGATTATCCGTTGCCAGCAGCGTTCCGCGGGCAATCTCATGCTGATCGGCGCGGTCGTAAGCCTCCACGCGGAACGATTGGCCCGCCCGCAGCCCGCGCAGAATCGGAGCCAGTTGTTCCTCCGGCAATGTGAAGATTGCTGAAATGGGGTGCATCTGGGTAATAACAAGAATTCCGGTCGAGGGTTGCACGATGTTGCCCACATCGACCATTCGTAAGCCCACTTTCCCGGAAATAGGCGCCCTAAGCTGGCAATAGGAAAGATTCAGTTGGGCGTTGGCAATCTGGGCCTTATCGGCCGCAAGCGCGCCCCGAAGCTGCCCTACCAGAGCCTGTTGAGTATCGAACTGCTGCCGGGGAATGATCCCGCTGCCGAAAAGCGCCTTGCCGCGGGTCTCATTCAGAACGGCGTCATGAAGCTGGGCCTGATCGCGTGAGAGCTGGCCCTGCGCCTGCTGCAGTTGGACCTCATACTGGCGCGGATCGATTTGCACCAGCATCTGGCCGGCTTTCACGTGCTGCCCTTCCCGGAAAGAGAGCTTTAGAATCTGCCCGGAAACACGGGGTTGGATGGTGACCGTGTTATACGCGGTCACGGAACCTAGGCCGGTGAGATAAACGGGGAAATTTCGCCGGCTAACCTTGGCGACGGCCACCGGAACGGGGCGCAGGGCGGCGGCGCGAGCCTGCTCTGCGCGCAGGGCCTGCTCTTCCTGCTGCCGCCGGTTGGCAGCCCTCCACCCGAGCACGGCGACCACGGCAAAGACGATCACCAGCAGCCACGGAATCCACCGATGGTGCGGTTTTCGCGGCCGGCTGGTTTCGGATTCTGAAATGGGCGCTAAAACTTCAGGTTTTTCCATCACTTACCGTATTTGCAGGCGCCTGCCGCAGTGCGCGAAAACAGAGCGCTTCTTCCGCCTGAAAAGCCATGACGTGGGAGTC
>DASUKV010000339.1:0-4368 GCA_036278555.1 Terriglobia bacterium | reverse complement strand
CGTTTGCCGCACTCGGCTATAATAGAAGCGGGCTATGTAAAAGCCTTCGCAGTAAATTGGAGACTCGCAATAAATCTGGAGGCAAACCGATGAATATGTATCCTGAAGAATTTGTTCAACCCATGCGTGAAGAACTGACCGGAATTGGATTCCGGGAACTGAGAACACCCGAGGAGGTCGACGCGGCGCTCGCCAATCGCAAAGGCACCGCCTTGGTGGTGGTGAATTCCATTTGCGGCTGTGCGGCCGGCAGGGCGCGGCCGGCGATTGCCATGGCGCTGCAACATCCGGTAAAGCCGGAGCTTTTAACGACGGTGTTTGCCGGTCAAGACAAAGACGCGACGGCGCAAGTGCGCAGTTACTTTGCCGAATATCAACCCTCTTCTCCTTCCGTTGCCCTCCTTCGCGACGGGAAAACAGTTTTCATGTTGGAGCGCTCGCAGATTGAAGGCCGGATGGCAGAGGACATCGCCCAGGACCTCACACAGGCTTTCGATCAGTTTTGCGCGAAAAGCGTCTCGGCAAACCAATAGGCGATTTAAGGGTCTGTTGCCGGGGCGGGTTTCCGCTATGGGTATCCAAATTAGATTCCCTCTCCACGAATGCAACTTGCGGCTTTGCCGCTTGCTGTGCGGAAGGGCTTGGCCCTTCCGCACAGCAAGCAACCGAAACAAACCTGTTCCGGCTGGGCGCGAAGGCTGAGCCTTCGCGCCCAGCCGGAACGTAAAAAAGTGCGCATTCACCCGGAACGCCAGAGGCGTTCCGCACAGCAAGCGGCAAAGCCGCCCTCTATACGGCGAATTTGGCTGTCCCCAGCGGCGATTGTTCGGCGCCGGGGACAGCGCAAGGGATCGCATGAATCTTCGAGGTGAATTTTCCGGCGTCTGGACTTCCAGCCAAGTTCGTGTCCGGTACGCGGAAACGGACCAGATGGGAGTGGTGTACCATTCCAATCACTTTATCTGGTTTGAGATTGGGCGCACGGATTTTTGCCGCCAACTCGGCTTCGCGTACCGCGAAATGGAGCAAGACGGACTTTATATCGTCGTCGCGGAAGCCCGTTGCCGTTACAAGGCGCCGGCCCGCTACGACGATGAGATCCTGATCCGAACGTGCCTGCGAGACGTCCGCAAGCGCGTGCTGGCTTTCGGATACGAGGTTTATCGCCTTCCCGAACACGAGCTTCTCGCTGAAGGCGAGACGGTTCATGTGGTGACAGACCGCGATGGCCGTCCGCGCGTGCTGCCCGAAAAGTACCGGGACCTGTTCCTGGCGGGGATCAAAACGGGATAACTGTGGCGGCAACCGGAGCCTGCTCGGTAAAATCGCCAGCGAACCGGCAACTGCACACCACCGGCACAACAGGACCGGTGCGGATTCGGCCTCATGCCTCCGATTTCTGCAACAATCATCACCCGGAATGAGGCTGCGAACATTACCCGGGCAATCCGTTCGCTCGCGCCAGTGGCGGATGAAGTGATCGTCGTTGACGCCGGATCGAACGATGACACCCGCCAGCTTGCGGCGGCGATGGGCGCTCGCGTCATCGAGCGTGCGTGGGGAGGTTTTGCTTCTCAGAAGAATTTCGCCGCCGGGCAGGCGCAGCACGATTGGGTTCTCAGCCTGGATGCGGACGAGGAGATGGATGCCACCGCGCAGGCTTCGATCCGGGCCTGGAAGAACCCCCAGCCTGAAATTTATGGCTATCGATTCGCACGCTGCGCCCGGTATCTGGGCCGCTGGATTCGCCACTCAGGCTGGTATCCCGATTACAAGACTCGCCTCTACAACCGCCACCACGGCCGCTGGGTTGGCGATTACGTGCACGAATCGGTCGAGGCCGAAGGACGGGTGGAAACCCTGCCCGGCGAGATCCTTCATTACACCTGTGATTCACTCGAAGAGCATCGGCAACGCATTGAGTTTTATACCGATCTTGCCGCCGCGCAATTGGTTGCCGAGGGTAGAGCAATCAGCCGCGCGCAACGGCTCATGGCGCCCACCTGGGAATTCCTCCGAAGTTACTTCTTGCGGCTCGGAGTACTCGACGGCAGCCCGGGATTCCAGATCGCATTGATGGCCAGCCGGTACGTCTCGAGAAAACACGCCAAGTGGGTGAAGCTCGCGGCGGACAGCCTTAAAGAGCAGCCCCGCTGATGCGATGGGAGAAGGCGGAAGCCAGAAAGCAAGTAGCGCAAGACCTCCGTCTTTGATGTCTGCGGCTTTGTTGCTGTAGCGGCGCTGTCTCAGCGCCGAAACCGCCGGTGGGGACACCGGCGCTACAGTCCTCAATAATCCCTTGCCTTCCATGCTGAAAATTCTGCACCTTGATACCGGCAGAGAGCTGCGCGGCGGGCAGCAGCAAATCCTCATGCTCGCCCGTGAGCTTGAAAACCGGGGGTATTACCAGGTGATCGCTTGCCGCGCCGGAAGCTTTCTCGAAGCGCGGGCGCATCAGGAAGGGATCGCGACTCTGGGATTGCCCCTGAGCGGCATCCGCGGACTGCGATCCATCGCCAAGCTGCGCCAGATGCTTCGTTCTGAAAAGTTCCAGATAATTCACGCGCACGACGGCCGAGGACAAACGCTTTCCTG
The DNA here is from genome assembly GCA_036278555.1 of Terriglobia bacterium. Classification (GTDB taxonomy): domain Bacteria; phylum Acidobacteriota; class Terriglobia; order UBA7540; family UBA7540; genus RH2-MAG17b. The sequence continues at coordinate 1,773 of DASUKV010000339.1, read as the reverse complement.
GCTGGCCTCGGCCGGGCTTCCGGTCTGGCGCATTGCCAGCCGCCGGGTGACGTTTATTCCAAGGGGACGCACCCTCCATCACCTCAAGTACAATCGGGGCTGCCATGGGGTGATTGCCGTCTCCAAATTCATTCGCGGATTGCTGATTCGCTCCGGAATTTCTCCATCGAAGATTGCCGTGATTCCTGATGGAATCTATTTTCCCGTGAAGTTGCCAGACGCCGATGAACGGAAGCAGATTCGCGCGGGTTTCGGGCTTGACGAAGCCGATTTTGTGATCGGGCACGCCGGAGCCTTCACCCCAGAAAAAGGGCAGGAAATTGCTCTCCAGGCATTTAAGCTCCTGGAACAGCGTTTACCTCAGGCGCGGCTGGTCTTGGCGGGCGAAGGGCCTCTGCTCGAGACGCTCCAGGAGAAATGGCGATCCACGAAAGTGCGCTTCCTGGGTTACGTGAACAATCTTTCGCCCTTTATGAACTGCCTTGATCTCTTCATCATGCCCTCGCTTTCCGAGGGACTGGGATCAGCCGCTCTGATTGCGATGGCGCATGGCGTGCCGGTAGTCGCCAGCCGAACCGGCGGCCTGCCGGAGATTGTCGTTGACGGAAAGACGGGTTGGCTGGCGGAACCAGGATCAGCGGCAAACCTTGCGGAACGTATCGCCGCTGTTGCGGTGGATCGAAGACTAATGGAAAAGACGGGCCTCGCCGCGCGGGAGATAGCCCAGGGGTTTACTAGTGATATAATGGCGGCGCGGACGAAAGATTTCTATCAAAACGTCGTGAAGGGCGATCCGTCAAGGTGACAGAACGAAGCACGTCCAGCCTACTGTGACGTGCCCTCACCCAGCCTTCGGCCACCCTCTCCCGAAGGGAGAGGGGCCGTTTTCGGTAGAAGCGAGTAGCGCAGACCGCCGCGTTTGCGGTCTGCGGCGTGTTCGAACAGGAAAGGAAAGCCGCTGACCTGAGAAAAGCAGGTCCGCGCTACCCACACCCTCTCTGCGTGCCAAAATACTATGGCGTTTTCCAGCCTGACCCTTTATTTAATCGCGGCGCTTTTCGGGCTTATTTTTGGGAGTTTCCTGAACGTCTGCATTGCCCGCCTTCCGGCTCACAAGTCGATTGTTATGCCGCGCTCGCGCTGCCTGCACTGCGGGAAACTCATTTCCTGGTATGACAATATTCCTATCCTGAGTTACGCGCTTTTGCGTGGCCGCTGCCGCCGCTGCCATCACCAGATTTCCCCGGTGTATCCGCTGGTTGAGATCGTGACGGCGTGCCTATTCGTGGCGGCGATTGCCCGGTTCGGCGTGAGCGGTGAATTCGTGAAGGCCGTCATCTTTTGCATGCTGATGGTCGTGGTGATTTTCACCGACTACCGGGAGCGCATCATTCCTCACTCAGTGACTGTTTTCGGAATCGTCGTCGGACTTATACTCAGTCTGGCGATTCCGGTCAACGATCGGTTGTTTGAATGGATTTTGGGGCGCTTTGGGATCATCCTTTCCGGCTGGCCCTCATCTCTTATTGGCGCTCTAACCGGCGGAATTTTCGGCGCCGGGTTGCTTTATGGTGTAGCATGGTTCTTCCGGCGATTTGGCGATCCACAAAAAGAGTACCTGGGATTCGGCGACGTGATGCTAATGCTTGCGATCGGCGTATTCCTCGGAATCCCGCTCACTTACCTGACAATCCTCTTAGGGTCTTTGGCGGGAACCCTGGTTGCCATTTCTCTGCGCGTCGTGAGCAGAGACTTTCGCGGGTATCAATGGCC
>DASUKV010000338.1:0-14859 GCA_036278555.1 Terriglobia bacterium | reverse complement strand
GTCCGACTCGCCGCTGTCGAAAGTGAGAGACGGCGGCACGGCCGCAATACCCAGCGCGGAAACGCTCGTGTTCCTGATGGGCGCGCGCCACCTGCCGGAAATCACGGCCACCTTGCTTAGCCAGGGGCGCGATCCTGCGACGCCGGCAGCCGTGATTCGCTGGGGCGCGACGCCGGCGCAGGAAGTGATCACCGCGACACTCGCCGACATCGCGTCACGCGCCCGGGGTATTCAGCCTCCGACCGTCATTGTGATCGGGCAGGTGGTGAAGCTTCGGGAACAGATCGGCTGGTTTGAGCATCTCCCCCTTTTTGGCAAACGGATTGTCATCACGCGGGCGCGGGAGCAAGCGGCCGTACTACGCCAAGCTCTCGCCGAGCGCGGCGCGCAGGCGGTTGAAATTCCAACGATCGAGCTTCGCAACCCGGATTCCTGGGAACCGCTGGACAGCGCCATTCGCCGGCTGGAGGAGTTTGATTTTCTGCTCGTTACTTCCGCGAACGGCGTCCGCAAGTTTCTGGTGCGGCTCGGAGCCTGCGGCCGCGACGTGAGGGATTTGAAGGGAATCGAGATCGGCGCCATCGGCCCCGCGACCGCAGCGGAATTTGAGCGGACGGGCGTCCGTGTGGATTTCGTGCCGGGAGATTATCGCGCTGAGGGGCTGGTTGAATCTCTGGAGGGCCGCGAACTGAAAGGAAAATCATTCCTGATTCCGCGCGCCCGCGTCGCGCGCGACCTGGTTCCGAGAACGCTTGAGGAACGTGGAGCGCGCGTCGAGGTGGTGGAAGCCTATTACGCGGCCGCGCCGGAATACGCTACGGAAGACCTTGACGCGCTGCTGATTCCGCCGCCGGATGTAGTCACTTTCACCAGCTCCTCGACCGCGGCGAATTTCAATAATCTCCCGTTCAGCGAAAAGACTCGTGCCGCGCTCGCGAGCGCCAAGATCGTCTCCATCGGCCCGATCACTTCGGAAACTCTTCGGAGCCTTGGGACGAGAGTGGATATTGAGGCAAAAGAATCAACGATCCCGGGAATGGTCGCGGCGCTGGAAGAGTTCTTCACGCGACACGATGAAGCGCCATGCCGTTGATTCTCGCCTTGGCCATTCTACTTTCGACCGGCGCCGCCAAGGCGATCATCCGGGGCGGGGGAAATCTCGCGCCTGCGGCGGATTCATCAACCCATCTGAATCGCGGCCTGGCACTGTTGCGGCAGCAGAAATTGACAGAAGCCCGCGCTCAGTTCATCCAGGCCACGCGCGCCCATCCCAATTCGGCGGAAGCATTCTTCTATCTCGGAATTGCCGAATTTGACCTCAGGATGCTCTCCGCTGCGGAGACAGACCTCCGCAAGTCCTTGCGTCTGAACCCGCACTCGAAGAATACCCTTTACAATTTGGGCGTCACGCTTTTAGAAAGTAGAAAACCGCGAGAGGCGATCCCCTTTCTGAAGCAGGCAGACCACCTGGACTCCGGCTCTCCTGAGATTTCTGTGAACCTGGTCCGCGCGTACCTGGAATCCCAGCAAAAGGAAGAAGCCATCGTCGTCGCGGAAAGTTCCGCAAAGCGCTTCGGCAAAGATGCGGCGTTCGATCTGGCATTGGGGAAGCGCTTTCTGTCACATCGGCTGCTGAAGCACGCCAGCCGTTACCTTCAACGGGCGGAGCGCCTCGCTCCATCGCAGCCGGACATCCTCTTTCCCCTGGCTGAAACCTGTTTGCTTGAGCAGGATGTGAACTGCGCGCGCCAGTCACTGGCCGCGGTCCCCCCCGAGGCGCAATCGAGCGGTGAATACCACTACCTCGCTGCCCGCAGTGAGATTCTTGCCGGAAACCGGCGGCAGTCTCTTGAAGAAATCCATCGCGCCCTTGAGACGAAGCCGCGCGAGCCGGAATATTTATTGCTCCTGGGCAGGCTCCTTCAGGGGTTTGGAAAGCAGCAGGAAGCATTGCATACTCTCGACCGGGCCGCGCGTCTTGACCCTAATTCGGCGGAGATTCCCTACAGCATCGCGATCAGCCATTTCATTGCCGGGGACTATCCATCGGCTTCGCGCGACGCCCGCCATGCGCTCCAGATTGAGCCTGATTACGACAAAGCCCTGTTTCTGCTGGGCCTTTCGCGTTTCGCGATGGGCCAGTTTCAGGAAGCAGAAAAGTTCCTTGCAGAGACCGTTCGGAGGGAGCCGAAGAATAAGTTTTACCAAACCTTCTACGGAATGCTTTTGCTATCGGAAAACAAAACCTCCGAAGCGCAGCAGCACTTGGAGCGGGCGTTGAAGATCGACCCGTCTTATCCGCTGCCCCACTACCAGCTCGGCAGGGTGTTTGCGCGGACAGCACAGTATCAAAAGGCGTCGAGCGAACTCGAAAAAGCGGTGGCGGGCGAGCCCGATCTGCCGGGAGCTTATTACGTGTTAGCGCACGCTTATGAACATTTAGGCGAAAAGCAAAAAGCGCGGCAGGCGGCGGCCCTCTTCAGGAAATATCAAGCCGCCGAATACAGCGAGCGGGAGGACATCCTCAAGCAAATGCATCAAGCAGTGCAGCCGGGGCGATAGGCTGTTCGCTGTAGCGGCGGTCGAAGCCTACCCTAACACAGGAAGGGGCCGCCGGTTTTTAACAAGTACAGACCGGCAGCCGGAGGCCGCCGCTACAGCACTAGTTCTGCGACGCTCTCGCCTTTGCGGGTGCTGGCGTGACGGAACGAAGCCGCGCAGCCTGCGCGGCTTCGCCGGCCGCGTGAATGCGGTGAAACACGGCCAGTTCCTTTTTGCCTTTCTCGGCTTGACCAGCGCGAATCAACGTGCGGCCCAGCCAATAGTGCGGCTCGGCGTCGTTTGGCATCTTCTGAACCGCTTGGCGAAGAAAGCGGATTGACTCCTGATATTTTCCAAGCCCGGCATAGGCGCGGCCGGCGCCAAGGAGCGCTAACGAATAGGATGAATCGAGCCGGAGCGCCGTCTGGAAATCCTTTAGGGCTTGCTGCGGATTTCCCTGGCGCAGTGTAATATCGCCGAGGTAGTAGTAGGGAGGAGCGAAGTTCGGGTTAATGCGCACCTCCGTTTTTAACGGCGCGATTGCCTCCGGGTAGCGCTTCCACCTCCAATAAAGGTATCCCAACAGGAAATGAAGCTCGGGAGCGCGGGGCGCTGCGGCGATGGCTTGCTTGAACGCGTGCTCCGCCTGCTGGGACTGCCCCTCCGCGTCGTGCGCTTCACCGAGGATTTCATAGATAAAGGGAGAGTCCGGCGAATTCTTCAGGAGGTCGGCCGCCGCCCTCAACGACTGAGTTGGCTGTCCGGCGTTTCTGTAATCGTTAAACAGCAAAAACAGGATTTTGTCATCTTTAGGCCGGGCTTTGCGTGCGGACTCAAGTTCCTGGATGGAGTTCCGCCACTGCTTCAGCTCAAAGTAGCAAGCTCCCAGCAGGTAATGAGCGTCGGTCGCATGGCTGGCCGAGGCCGCTCCCGCATTGAGCGGCGTGATGGCATTCGGGCAGTTCCCCTCCTTGAAAAACGCCAAGCCTAGATTGAAACTGATCTCAGGATCGCCGGCATGCAGGCGATGAGCGCGCCCGAAGGCGTCCGCCGCCCGCCGGAAATCCCCGGCAGCGAAATAGAGCACCCCCAGGTTGTTGTAGGCGGCGACGGAGGCCGGATCGATTTTGAGGCCCAGGCGATACTCATGCTCGGCTTCGGTGATCCGGTGTTCTTTCGCCAGCCTGCTCGCGCGCTTGAAATGTTCCGCTGCGTTTTGGGCGCTCAACGGCCATGCACAAGCGCAAGAACTGAGAGCTATCAGCGCCAGGATGGGACGAACAGCTTGGGAATTGCAGAAGAAAAAGCTCGGGGTTCGTTTCCTCACATGGCGGAATCCCGCCATTGAAAGGCTTGGCCGCCCGGCCTTAGTCTCCTTCCAGGTTCCCCAGCGGCCGGTAGTAGCGGCGGCGGCAGGAAGGCTCACGCAGCGCAACCGCCTGAAGAAAATAGTAAACATCTGCCAGATAGCCCTCATAGCCGCAAGGCTTACCTTCCCACGTTGTCCAATCGATTCCCTCGGGGAACTTGTTTCGCACACCATCTTGAAATTTGCCTTGCGCCTGACGGCGCAGCATTGCCCGCAGAATATTATCCGCTTTTTCAGGCTCGCCGATCACGTAATGAGCCGCGAGAAAATGTAGACCCTGGCCGGCGGTAATGCCGCCGTTCATGTATTGGCCGAAAGTGTCCGTTCCGTCTTCCTTCTTTGGGCATCCCAGAGCGTCGGGCAGCAGATAATCGCTGCGATGAACCGGCGTTAAAGTGCAGGGCAGGCCCAGGTCAAAACGATGGAACCCAGAGCGATGAATCTCCCGCCACAACCGCGCGAGAATTCGCTTGCCCTGGTCCTTGCTCACAAGGCCGTATTCAATCGCCAATCCGTTCACCACGGGAGCAGCATAATCGTGCAATTGTCCGTCCTCGCTCCGCCACCAGGCGAGCCAGCCGGTTTTCGGATTAAAAAGAGACTTGCGATAAGCTGCCTTCAGGCGATCCGCCAGCTTGTTGTATCGCCTCTGTTGATCCCGCCGTTCGAGCTTGGATTCGAGATCCGCCAGGCATCGCCAGGCGCGATAGATCAACGCGTTTGAATAACCGTCCTTGTGCCCTGAATTCAGAGCGTCCCACCACGAGCAGCCTCGCGCTGGCTGATGGAGCGTATTGGGATTTCCGCTTTGGAGGGCTTCCACGAGCCCGTCGCCATCCACATCGCGCCGCGCCAGGTAATCGGCAATCGGCTCCAACTTGCCAATCCGCCGTTCGAGCCAGCCGTGATCGCCAGTGGACTCAACATAGTCCCATGCTGCGATCAGCGGCCCCGGGTTCGCGTCGATAAAGGTCTGGTAGTTCCAATAGCCCGTAACAACGCCCTCCGCCGAAGTCCGCTGGTCCATCCACCAATCCGTTGTTTCACGAGCTAGGCGGGCAATCGAAATTCCAGGGGCGATTTCGGGAATCCAGAAGGCGAAATCGGCATAGAATGCCAGCGACATGCTGCACGGGTCGCTAATCACGTTGTTGGCCAGAATTCCGGCAGGGGAGCTGAAGGGCCTGCCCTCTCCACCCCATTTCGCACGCGACTGCCAGGCGTTAAACCACCCGCGCCTCGCCACCCGCCAGAACTTCTCATCTTCGACGCCTCGGGGCGGCGGCAGACGTATGGGAGCAAGCTGCAGTTTGCATACGTTCGAGGACTGCGAAAGGGAGATAGGAAGGATCAGATCGACGGTCTGATTCTTGCGGCTGCCTTCGAGTCGCCCTTGCAGGTGGGGGTGGCTGGGACTCGAGAGGAGCATTTGCCCAAAGTCAGGAGCGCTGATCACGGCGGGCAACACCAGGCTCCGATCCTCTGTCCAGGAGCTGGGAAGAACCGTCGTAGGGGTTACGCGCGGGTCAAAAGGAAACACAAGTTCTATTTTCGTGATCCGATCCGCGTTTGCGCCCTGACTCGAAATGGTGAATTCCAATTGGCTGCCGCTCGTGTGGACCTGCCAAACGAGTTCTGAGCGCGACGCGATGCTCATGCGGTAAGCCGTGCGCGCCTCTTGAGTCTGCCGCGTTGTAGCAAATTGGCTTGCGGGCCGCCAGCGTGCGCCGGCTTGAACGCGCAAAGTGATGCCGGAGCCGTGACGCAATAGATTCGTGCGCACCCGGTTGCCACCTTCTGTATCCCAGGATAGAAATGGCACGAGAGGCCGCGTAGCGTCTGTGCGGATTTGCAGAATGGGATTGCCGGCAGGCGCCGCGAATATTTCGTCTTCCTCCCAGCCTGGAATGCTCGCGGCAAGGACGCTGGCCGTTACCCCCGCTCCGCTAAATTTTATGAAATGACGGCGATTCAAGTTTGTCTCGATGACTGGGTAGCCACGGCACGATTTTTGTGCCGTGGGTTTTTGATCCCGAAGCACACGGCACAAACTTCGTGCCGTGGCGGCCATTCCGGCTGTGGAATAAAAATGAAAGGCCCGAAAACCCTCGCCCTCAGAGAGGAGGCGGTGGTTCCGGGCCGTTTAGATTGAGGGCTGCGATCAAAAATCCAGCCGTAGCGCGAATTCAATTTGCCGAGGATCGAGGGCGCTCGTGACCTGGCCAAAGCCGGGCGAGCCGTAGCCTGTATCCACGCCGACGAAATTCGCATGGTTCCAGATGTTGAAGAATTCAGCGCGGAACTGCATTCGGAACCGCTCCCCAATGGGAAATGTCTTGTAGAGCGCCCAGTTCCAGGTATCTTCTCCCGGCCCGCGGATCATGCCGGTTCCACAGCTTCCAAAGGAACCGAAAGCGGGGGCGGCGAACGCGCCGGTGTTGAACCACTCGTTCAAGCTTTTGGAACCGGAAACATTTCCGATGCAGTTGGGCCGGCTAGCGAGGCCGGGTGTTGAAATCGAAAGGCCGGGATCAAAGGTAAATCCGCTCTGGATCACCGTGATTCCGGAAAACGTCCAATCGCCGAGGGCCTTCCCGGCAAAGTCGTTGCGGTTTTTCAGGAAAGGAAGCTCGTAAACATACCCCGAAGTAAAGATATGGGTGCGGTCGAATCCAGGAGGTCCATATTCCGCTCTAAAATTGCGCGGATTCTGCGCGCCTTGTCCAGTATTCCTGGAATCGATGCTGCCGCTCCGCACGTCGCTCAGTGCGTGGCCGTAGGTATAAGCGGCGGTAAACGTGAGCGACCGGCTGAGCCGGTATTGATACCCTGCCTGCAGCGAGTTGTAATTTGAAGTCCCATAGAACTGCGCCGCACTATCCGCCGCTCCATTGATGCCGTCCCAGCCAACGTAGGGGCGCGTGTAGTCCGACGACACAAGCCCCCGGTTCAGGCAGGGGTCGAACTGGAACCCGCCGGAAGGGATTGTCTGGCCCGCTTGCAAGCAACCGGGATCGTTGATGCTCGGCCCCGCGACGGGAAGAGGGAAATTCCACTGCATCGCGCCCGGCACGTTGCGCGCGCCCGTTCCGACGTATGCGAGGCTGAACACTCCGTGCTGCGCAAGCTGCCGTTCCAGCGTCAGACTCCAGGTCTGGATCATCACGGGCCGGTACTCGGCATTAGGAGGACCGATGGTACCGATGCTTTGCGAGCTGATAGCGCCCGGCGAGCCCGCGCTGGGGTTCGTCAAGCTGCCGTTCAGCAAGGTGATCCCGGACTGAAACGGCGGATTACCCAAATCGTTGTTGTAGACGGCGAAAGGAATCCGGCTGTAACCGATGCCGTAGCCACCACGCAGAGAGGTCTTGCCATTCCCAAACACATCCCAGGCGAAACCGACTCGCGGCGCCCAATTCATTTTCGGGGTGGTAAAAATCCCATTCGGGACCCCGGACGTCCCCGTGCACGGGCTTGCGCCGCACAGTACATTCGAATTGGGCTTGTAGCTATGGGGGAAAACTACGCCGTTCAGGAGGTTCGCCGCCGTTCCGCTGCTGGTGACCACTTGTCCGCTGCCATTGGTCATCAGCAGGCCATTTGGCAGGACGACTGGAGCGTTCGCCTGGTTGTAAGCGCTGGGGCTAAAGTCGCTGAAGCCGTTGCCCTCCATCTTGTCAGACGAAAAATATTGCGCGCGAATCCCCAAGTTCAGGGTCAGCCGGCGTGTGACCCTCCAATCATCTTGAATATAGGATTCGGATTGGTGATAGCGGAAGTAGCCGCGCATCCGGGTGTTATTCTGATTGAATGAACTGTCCAGGCCCAAAAGGAAATCGGCCACGGGGTCACCGGAATGAACTCCGGAAAACGAATAGGCGCCTTCGGAAGTGGAAAAGTTGTCCTGGCGTTTGATCCCGAAAATGTACATGGTCCCGGCCTGGATCGTATGGGCGCCCTTTACCTTTGTGAAGTCTTCGGAAAAGATCTGTTCGCCATCACTCGCGTATTCCGGCAGGCTGCCATCATTAATCGGCGCCCAGCCGCTGCTCAGATTGATATTCGGCGAACGCCCCTGAGGGTCCGCAAAGCCAAAGGGCATGTTCACCGTCAGAGCCGGAGAAATGTCCTTTAAAAATTGGTTGGCAATCAGCAAGCGGGGCTTGTCATCCGTAAAAGTCCAACTGACTTCGTTGATGGTCGTCGGATTAATATTGGCGGTAAACTGCAGCAAGGTATTGAAGCCCGTCGTGCCAATGGTAGCCTTTTCGGTGGGCGCGGGATTCCCTCCCCAGTTGCTGTTATTCGGCAGGGCGTCCTTCGTGGTCTCGTAGGACAGGCGCGCCATCAGCTTGTACTTCTCGCTGAAATTCTGGTCTACACGGTAAGTATGGTCCTGAGCATCAAAAACTTCCGTGCTGCTGTTGAGATAGTTAAGAAACTGGCCGGACTGGACGTTATTCGGAAGCGGCCAGAACTTATTCATCAGCGTCACAGCGTTGGGGTCAAAGCAGGCCGGGTTCACATGGTACGCGTCGGGCACGCAGTTTACCCCAGGATGCTCCGTCGCTAGAATGCTCTGTGCTGTTGAATCCAGCGTCAGTCCGCCGGATGCCAGGGTCGGGCTATTGGTGAAATCGCCATTGCGCATGTCCTGGGGGATCATCGCTCCGCGAGCCACGGCCCCGACGTGGCGCACGCGCGCCTCAACGCTCGCGAAGAAAAAGGTTTTTGTCTTGTTGGTATTATAGTGGCCGGGAATATAGAGCGGCCCGCCAATACTTCCTCCGAAGATGTTTTGCTTCAGAACCGGCGTGCTGGGAGAAAAGAAGTTGCGGGCGTCAAAGGCATTATTTCGCAGAAAATCGTAGGCCGAGCCATGAAACTGGCGGGTGCCCGATTTGGTTGCCACCATCACCACCGCGCCGCCCGCAATGCCATATTTCGCGCTGTAGTTATCCTTCAAAATACGGAATTCGGCGATTGAATCGATCGGCTGGACGACGTTTAGATTGATATAGTTTCCGGTGTTCACGTTGTAAGCGCCATCGGTCAGGTACAGGTTCATCTCCCGCCCCAGGCCGTTCACGGAGATCGGTGTTTCACCCGTGAGCCCTCCGCCACTGAGGGAGCCGCCGCCTACCGCCGTCCCGCCGCTTGACGTGCTGTTCACTCCGGGCACGAGCAGCGCCAAACCCCGAAAGTCACGGCCATTCAACTGAAGGTCTTGAACCTCAGTGCCGCTGATGGTACCGGCTGACGCGCTGCTGGTCGTATCCACGTGAACGCTCGATGCCGTGACGGTCACTTGGCTTTGCGCCGCGCCGATTTGAAGAGTCACATTGACCGTGACGCGCTCACCGGGATTCAGCTTCACATCATGGGAGACAAAGGTTTTGAATCCGGAGCTCTGGACGGTCACGTTATAAAGAGTCCCGGCAGCCCCAAGCCCTTCAATGTCAAATCGTCCCTGAGTGTCGGTATGAGTGATCCGGGTTGAGTGGGTTGCAACGTCAACAACTGTAACCGTGGCATTGGGAACCACGGCGCCGCTGGGATCGGTCACAACTCCCAGGATCGCTCCCGTCGTTGCCGCTTGTCCGTAGGCCTCGGGCGCAAGCGAAATCAGGCCCGCAAAAGAACAAGCCACGATCAGCAGCAGGTAACAGCATCTTTTGCTCATGTTTCCGTCCTCCTACCGGTTACTCACATTTGTCGGTTTTTCGGTTCATCTGAAGCAGAATGAAACTTATTCACCCTTTATATCTTTTCATATAATGTGAATATTCTCAGGAAGTCAAGCTTTCTATTAGCGGAGCCAGCGATCGAGGTTGGCTGATACGAAACCATCGTCGTTCAGGTGGGGATAACTAGCGTAGATGCGTTCGATTTCCTCTAGTTGCCCAGGCGAGAGGTCTTCATTTGGATCGAGGCACCAGCGGTCCTCAAGCAACCCCTGGCGGCGCAGAACCTCATGCAGACCCGCGATGCAGCCGGTGAAATTGTTTCTGGCGTCAAACAGCGCGGCATTAGACTCTGTGACTTCGGCGGAGCGGGTGAGAAGGCCAGCGGTCAATTCCGGCCTGACGCGACATTCGTGTATTTGCTGTAACAACTCGACTGCGCGCTTCGTCCATACCGCCCAATGTCCCAGAAGGCCACCGGCAAACCTGACACCTACCGCGCGGCCTGACGCTTGTACCCGGAATTCCGTGAGCAGGTCCGCGACGATATTGTCATCATTGCCGGTGTAAAGCGCGATTTCGCTTTCCCGTCCGCTTTCCGCCAGGGCGCGAACGACGTCAAGCGTCTGATAGCGATTAAAGGGAGCAACCTTGATCGCCACCAGATTCTCGATTTCCAGGAACCGCCGCCAGAAGTCAAAATCGAGGAGACGTCCGCCCACCGCCGGCTGCAAATAAAATCCGAAGAGTGGAATGACTCCGCTGACGGCGCGGCAGTGTTCAATCAATTCGGAAGCGGTCGAATTGCGGAGAGCGCTGAGGCTCAGCAGGCCGGCATCGTACCCCCGATCGCGCGCCAATTCTGCTTCTCGCAGCGCTTGGGGCGTCACGCCGCAAACGCCAGCGATCTTCACGATGCGCCGGCCGAGACTTTGCTCGTACTCCCTCACAGTTTCCGCGGCAAGGGTCAACACGGGTTCGAGCAGGCCAACGTGCGAGTCACGGATGGCAAACTGTGTGGTGTGCACCCCCACTGCCACACCGCCCGCGCCCGCCTCGCAGTAATACCGCGTAAGGGCGCGCTGGCGGCGCTCATCGAGTTTGCGCGCCGCGTTGAGCGCCAGCGGATGCGCGGGAATCACGACGCCGCTGCGCAGGATATCGTATATCTCAGGGGCAATCCGGTTCGACGGCATAGTGGCTAAATCAGATTTCCGCGGCGGTAGCGGCGGTGTCTCACCGCCGGTCTTTATTTTTCAATCGCTGCGGCGATGGGGACATCGCCGCTACAGCGCCTGCTCTCTAAAATCTTCCATCGGCGGCTTCGAATTTCGTAGGCTTATTCAGACTCTCGCCGCCGCGTGCAACCCAGTGCGCAACCAATTGCATGAGATCTCCCAATGAAACCTCTGGATATCCCAGCAGAGAATGGCAGAGAGAAGCATTGCTCAGCAATGCCTGATCGCCTTCTTCTCCGCGGAAAATCGCCTCGCGCTGGAACTCGCGCGCGAAGTATTCCGCGGCGCGGTGCACGGAAATGATTTCGGGTCCTGTGATGTTCATAGCACGCGCCGGTGACGCGCAATGCTCAACGCATCGCAGGGCATAAGAATTCGCGTCGCCTTGCCAGATTGCATTCAAAGCAGGAACGGTGAGGTCTACCGGCTCTCCGGCGTAAACCTTCCGGGCAATGTCAGCCAGCACGCCATAACGCAAATCGACGGCGTAATTCAGCCGGAAGAGCAGGCACGGCGTACCGTACTTCTGCGAGTGGAATTCGAAGATCCTCTCACGCCCCAGGCAAGACTGGGCGTATTCGCCGGCCGGCCCCGGCGAATCTGTTTCAATAGAGCCGCCGGAGTTCAGTTTCACCAGAGGGTAGACATTTCCGGTGGAAAACGCGACAATCCGCGAGGCGTGGTAATGAAAGGCGACCTGAGCGGGAATGATGGCGTTCGTGGCCCAAGTGAGGTCGGGCCGCTCGGTCGAGCCAAACTTCCTTCCGGAAAGGAACAGGACATTCGGACAAATTGGAAGCTCGGCAACTTCGTTTTCATTCAAAAGATCGCAGGTGATCGTCTTAATTCCGTCGCGGTTGAGCGCTTCAACCGCCCCGGCGGATGAGAATCGCGAGACGGCAATCACCCGTAACCGCAGCCCCGATTCCCGTATCGCCCGCTGGATGCGGCGGGCGAGGGAGGGTCCCATCTTTCCGCCCGCTCCGAGGACCGCGATATCACCCTCTACGCGGCGAATAAACTCGAGATCGCGCGCGCTCGGGGTTGCCAGCCGCTCTTCAAGTTCCTGGACGGACTCGATGAATTTCATGAGATGTCCTGTGCTACTCGGACGGCTGTGTTAGAAATACAGCGATTGCTGAAGCTTTCACTTGGACCCTCACCCACCGCCTCGCGGTCCCCCTCTCCCAGAGGGAGAGGGCGGTTATGTTTTTATTTTTCACCCTCGCCCTTTGGGAGAGGGGGGCGAGCCCGTTCGCCCTTCCGCTGCGAACGGCCCTGAGCGTAGCGAAGGGGCTCAGGATAAACTTCGCGAGCCGGATGAGGGCCAGAATCGCATTCGTGGTCCCCTTTTTGCGAACAAGGGAATTATTCATCTGTTTTCACGGCAGTCCAAAGCATAAGATATTCGGGCCGACGGCCAGCGCGACGAATTGCTTTCCATCCACCGTGTAGGTCATAGGGGAAGCCTTGTTTTCTCCGTTGGTTGGGAAGCGCCACAGCGTTTTCCCCCTGCGACTGTCGACCGCGACGACATCTCCGCTGGGGTCGCCATAGAACAAAAGTCCACCTGCCGTCGCCAGCACCCCGGCGAATCTCTTGCCCTCTGCCGGACCAATTTGCGGGATTTGCCACACCAGCTTTCCGTTATCGATATTCAAGGCCCGCAGGTATTTCTTTGCGGGTTCTTCTTGAGCGTGCTTTGACTTCCGATTGATGGATGAAAGCTTCACCCTGCACTTCTCAATTGCCATTACGTAATAGAGGCGGGTTGCCGGGCTGAACGCTGTCGCGTTCCAGTTGGTTCCGATATCCGGGCAAACGACTCCGGTGTCCGGCAAAAGCCTTGGACGGCCATCGGCGCCAATACCGCTTGCCCAGGTCACCCGCACAAAAGGTTTGGCCAGCAGGAGATGCCCGTTCGTCCGGTCAAACACGTAAAAGAAGCCATTCTTATCCGCATACAGCAGCAGTTTCCGGGCGCGCCCCTGATAATTTGTGTCGGCGAGCACGAGCGGCGCATTCGCATCCCAATCATGGGTGTCGTGGGGCGTTACCTGGTAATACCACTTCAGCTTGCCGGTGTCAGGATTCAGCGCCAGGATGCAATTCGTATAAAGATTGTCACCAGGCCGCACGCGGCCGTTCGAATCCGGATAAGGATTGCCGGTGTCCCAGAATAGAGTGTTTGTCTCGGGATCATAAGAGCCGGTGAGCCAGGTTGCTCCGCCGCCAGTCTCGGGAGGATTCCCGCCCCAGGTCTCCGCTCCAGGTTCCCCCTTGCCGGGAACCGTCCAGAACCGCCATGCCTGCTTGCCCGTCGAAGCGTCATAAGCCGCAACAAACCCCCGCAGCCCCCAGTCCCCGCCCGAAACGCCGGCGATCACTTTGTCTTTCACCACTAAGGGAGCGACGGTCGAGCCGTAGTGCATGGGCTTTTCCGGCATCACGGTTTCCCAAACTAATTTCCCTGTGATCCGGTTCAAGGCGATCAGGTGGGCATTGTCGGTCACCATGAAAACTTTGTCCCCAAGAAGGGCCACGCCACGATTTGTGCCGACGGCTGCATCCCCCACCAGTCCCGACGTGCGCGGACGCAAATACTTCCAGATTTCGAGGCCGGTGCGAGCGTCCAGCGCAAAAGCCGAATGCGGGCCAGTCACGTACATAATGCCATCCGCAACCAGCGGCGTCGTCTCCAAGCCAAAGTACTGCATGTTTTCGCGGAAATAGGGCGTATCCGGGAAGAACTGCTTCCACAGCGGAACGGAGAAAATCCACTTCAGGCACAGTTGATTCACATTTCTGGTATTGATCTGAGTGAGATTGCTATACCGGTTGCCGCTCAGCCTGCCGTTATAGGTCAGCCAATCGCCCGGCCGGGGATGAAGAATTCGTGACCAGGTGATTTCCCCGGGCTCGGCAGGCCCCGCAGCGGTTAATCTCCGGTTACCTAAGAAAGTCAGGCTCAGCGCTACCACAACTGTGACAAGCCACGGCCGCTGCCCGCCGCAACGCGCCAACCGGCAATTTCTCCTCCCTCCTTCTTTCATAGCGCCCGTCCGCCAAGGGTCATACGGCGCTCAATCCCAGGCCGGTGAGTTGTCCGGTCGCGAGCTTCCCATCGCGGACCTCAAAGAGTCCCGGAAATCTCTTGAGCCACGGGCGATTCGCGGAGGGCACATATTCCCGCGCGTTCGATTCAAGGGTATCAATCTGAGGAACGTGGGCAGCGATGCCTGCGGATTGAATCAACGAAGCGCCGGGGCAGGTGAGGTCCTGTGCTGTCATGTACATTTTGAATTTCTGAGCAGCGGCGTTGAGCAGCACGGACTGGCTCTGGCCCTTGCACGCCTTGAGTGCAACGCCCGTATAACCGATTTTCCGCCCGCGCAGAAGCGCGTCATAACCGGTCAACGCTTCGTCCATAACAACCGGTTTGAGCTTCGAAACCTTGAAGAGCAGTTGCGATGGAGTTGCGGCAAGATCCCGGCTAGTGGGCTGCTCGATAAAAGTGATACGGCTGTAAGCGCCGGAGGAACCGTTTCGCACCCGGCGCATAAAGTCCAGCAGGTATTCCGCGTTCGGGCACTGCTCGTTGAAATCCAGCGAATAATACCATTGGCGCACGCCGCGGCGGGTTTCCACTTCCGCCGCCACGCGGTCAATATGCAGCACGCGGGCGACGTCGCTTTCCAGATTGTTACCATCAAGTTTTATCTTGAGATGGGTCAGTCCGTCCGCAACAATCCATTCGGCAAGCGTCTGCGGAAGCCCGTCATGGAGGCGCTTCTTAACGTCCGACGCCTCGATCGCATCGGCCGCGCCAACCGAGTGATTACACCACAGCCACGGTTTGGGCGATCGCAGAAGATACTGGCTGGGGTATTCGCCCTTGAATTGCGGCGCAAGATAATGGGCCAGGTCGTGGCTCATGAAATCCGGACCGTAAGTCAGATAGCAGTTAAGGTTGTGGGCTTTCCCGAATGCGTCGTGGATGGCGGCATCAAACGGGCTTGCCGTCACC
>DASUKV010000337.1:0-4008 GCA_036278555.1 Terriglobia bacterium | reverse complement strand
GGCAACGCCGTGGGCATGGGCAACGCGGACCTGGTCCACGAGCGCTTCTACCGCAAGGTCGATCTCGGGAAAACGTATATCAACGCCCGAACTTCCCTCAAACCGAGCACCGTCCGTCTGCCGATGCATCTTGCCTCGGACCGCGAAGCGCTCGATATCGCTTTGGGGAGTATTGGCTCACCCGCCGTTCGAAATCAGCGGATTGCCTGGGTCCGCAACACATTGAATTTAGAGCGGATATTTGTTTCTGAGGCGCTCTCCGGTGAAGCGGCCAATCTTCCGGGGTGGCGGCTTTCCCAAGGAGGGTTTGAGCCGCAGTTCGATACAGAGGAAAACCTGCTCTCCCCGGCCGTCCAGGCGCTGAGCAGCTAAGACCCTGAGAATCAGCCTCTTGCGTTTGACGGCTCGGCTCTCTTGGACTAAGATAGGCAGCCGTAAGAACCGTCAAAGGTTCGGCTCGCCCGTTTTTTGCATGAACAAAGGCAAACGTTTAGTAGGCCTGATCCGGCCGTACATCCCGCGCTTTATCTTTGCGATTTTCCTGATGGCCATCGTCGGGGCGTGTGCGGGAGTCTTCGCGCTGTTGATCAAGCCGGTTGTTGACAAGGTTTTGACTCCCCTGCATCCCGCCGCGCCTATCATCCTCTTCAAATTTCACGGCTTCGTCCTCAACCTTCAGGATCTGGTGCCGAGCGCCGTCCAATCTCCCTGGGCGATGGTGGCCTTCGCGATCGTCGCGGTAACGTTCGTCAAGGGGGTTTCGCTCTATTTCGCAACCTACTCGGTGAATTATATCGGGCAGTCCGTAGTGCGGGATTTGCGGGATGCGCTTTACAAGCGGATCATCGCGCAGTCGATGGCTTTCTTCTCCGAGAACCCTACTGGAATGCTCATGTCCACCGTCATGAGCGACATCGAACGCATTCAGGACGCCGTCTCGCATGTACTGGCCAATTTTCTGAAACAGGCGTTCACGCTTCTGGGTCTGCTGATTGTGATTTTCTACCTGGACTGGCGGCTTGCCTTGGCCTCGCTCATTCTCGTGCCATTTGTGGTATTCCCCTCCGCTAAAATCGGACGGTACATCCGCGCCTCCAGCCGCAAAAGCCAGGACAGAATGGCGGATATCACCCATATTCTCCACGAAACCTTCAGCGGCATCCGAATTGTGAAAGCTTTCGGCATGGAACAGTTTGAGGCGGGAAAGTTCATGGCCGCCACGCGGCGACTGCTGCGGGTGAACCTGCGCTGGGTGCGGGCGCACGCGCTCACCTCGCCCCTGATGGAGCTTTTAGGAGCGATCACGATCGCCCTTTTTCTACTTTACGCGCGCAATGAGATTGTGCATCACGCCCGCACTTTGGGTGGATTTGTGGCCTTTCTCGTGGCCCTCATCCAGATGTATGAGCCCATCAAGCGCCTGGCAGGGGTGAACGACACCTTCCAGCTCGCTGTGGGCGCCTCCGAACGGGTTTTTGCCGTGCTGGATGTGCACTCGGAAGTGGTGGAGAAGCCGCGCGCCATCGCCCTTCCGCCATTCCGGAAAGAGATCGTTTTTGACGGAGTGGATTTCAGTTATACCGACGCTCCGATTTTGCAAGGCGTTGATCTGAGGATTCGCAAGGGCGAGGCGGTGGCGATTGTCGGCTCGAGCGGAGCGGGTAAAACGACGCTGGCGAACCTGATTCCGCGATTTTTTGATGTGACCCGCGGACGCATTTTGTTTGATGGCCATGATCTTCGCGACGTAACCGTCCGCTCGCTTCGGGCGCAGATCGGCATGGTGACGCAGGAAACGGTCCTTTTCAATGACACCGTGTTTAACAACATCGCTTATGGGCAGAATCTGCAGGATGCGGGGACCGTCGAGGAAGCGGCGCGCGTGGCCCTGGCGCACGATTTCATCATGGAAATGTCGGAGGGCTACCAGACGATGATCGGCGAGCGCGGCCAGCGCCTTTCCGGCGGGCAGCGCCAGCGCATCGCCATCGCCCGCGCCCTCCTGAAAAATTCTCCGATTCTGATCCTGGATGAAGCCACTTCGGCTCTCGATACGGAATCTGAAATGCTCGTGCAACGGGCATTGGCAAACCTGATGGCGGGCCGCACGGTGCTTGTGATCGCCCACCGGCTCTCTACCGTGCGGCGCGCGGACCGGATTATCGTGCTTGACCGCGGCGCGGTGTCGGAAATCGGCACCCATGAAGATTTGGTCACGCGCGGCGGCATTTACCAACGTTTGCACGATTTGCAATATGTGGATGTGGAGTAGGCAATAGGCCACAGGTGATAGGTTACAGGCAACAGGTGACAGGCAATAGGTCATAGGTTACAGGCCACAGCAGAAGGCAGCTGGAAGCTATTACCTGTTGTCTACTACCTGTTGCCTGTGACCTGTAACCTATGGCCTGTCACCTGTTGCCTGCCTTTACTATGATACGCAGCATGACAGGCTATAGTAACAGCCGCATGGAGGCCGGGCGCTTCTCGGTTTCCGTAAGCCTGAAGAGCGTCAACCATCGCTTCCTTGACCTTCAAGCGCGACTTTCCTCGGGGCTCGAAGCGTTCGAGCCGCAGATTCGACGCCTGGTGAAAGATCATGTTCAGCGGGGCCACGTGGAATTGACGGTGAATTTGGAGCACGCGAACGGGACCGCGCTGAAATTAGACCGCGGCCTTCTGGACGCGTATCTCAAAACCTGCGAGACGATCCGCCGGGAGTTCGGCTTTTCTTCGGAGCCTGATCTTGTGGCGCTGCTTCGGATTCCGGGGGTGATCACGGGAGGGACCGATCTGACGGAAGTTGAACGGGACGACGTCGAGACCGTGGTGGAGAAGACTCTTGCCGAAGGGCTCCGGCGTCTGAATGGGATGAGGGAGAGCGAAGGCCAGGCGCTTGCGCGTGATCTCGAAAGCCGCCTGGATCAGCTTGCAAAGTTGGGCGCGAGGGTCCGCGAGCTTTCTGGATCGCTCGCGCCGGTCTTCCGCGAGCGGCTGGAGCGGCGCCTGCGGGAGCTTACGCGGGATCAAAACCTTGATCCGGCCCGCCTCGCGCAGGAAGTGGCCGCGCTGGCCGTGCGCTCCGACATCACCGAAGAGGTGATGCGCTTTCAAAGCCACGTTGAGCAAACCGCCTTGCTGCTGAGAGACGGAAAAGAAATCGGGAAAAAGCTGGATTTCCTGCTGCAAGAAATGAACCGCGAAGCGAACACCATTCTGTCAAAAACCACGGACGTGCCGGAAGTGGGCGCCGGAATCGGAAACTGCGCGCTGGAAATGAAAGTGGAAATCGAAAAACTGCGCGAGCAAGCCCAAAACATCGAGTAGAATAGTTGAAGTGGCTTCCCGGGAGACTCCACCACCAGGCAAGGGTAGCATCTTAATAATTTCCGCTCCTTCGGGATCGGGAAAATCGACGGTGGTGCGCCGCCTGTTGAGGTCTGTGCGGGGGCTGGAATTTTCAATTTCGTATACCACTCGCGCCCCGCGGGCGCGGGAAAAAGACGGCAAGGATTATTTCTTCGTCAGCCCAGCCCGGTTCAAGCGGATGATTGAAGCCCGCGACTTTGTGGAGTGGGCGAAGGTTTATGGGAATTATTACGGCACCTCGCGCCGCCAGATTCTTGAAGCGCAGCAATCCGGAAGAGACATCCTGCTGGATATTGATGTGCAAGGGCATCACAAGGTCCGCCGCAGTTTGCCGGACGCCCTCAGCGTTTTTCTCCTGCCCCCTTCGTATCAGGAGTTGCGGCGGCGGCTGGAACGCCGCCACTCGGACGCGCCCGAAGTGATCAAGAAGCGGCTCGCTGCGGCAAGAGCAGAGGTCCGGCGCTGGCGCGAATATGAGTACGTGGTGGTGAACGAGGATTTGCAACAGGCGACGCGGGCGCTCCGCCAAATCCTTGCGGCATCCCATTTCCGGCGCGATGCGCAGCGCGAAAAGATCCAGCGAATTTCAAAGACATTTGGAGGATAAATGGAAATACCCCAGGGAATTGACAGCAAGTT
>DASUKV010000336.1:0-3396 GCA_036278555.1 Terriglobia bacterium | reverse complement strand
GTCTGGCCCACGCCCCGCTCCCAGTACCTCACCTCAATTTCCCGTTCCGAAATCACCTTGATGAATTCCACGTTGGTGCGATTTGGGAAGTACGAATTCGTCTCGATCTCCTGCCCGACGGCGCGCCAGTTGATGCGATGGAAATCAGACACGAAGAGCGAGCAGTGAGGGTTTCCCATTGAAGTCACCGTCACGCGCCGTTTGCCCTGGTTCGTGGGTAAAGGATAATTGAGGACAGGGGCCGAAGCGCCGGGCCCTGTAAACGGGATTTTTTCCGGCTCGAGAACCGGCCATCCCATCGCTACGCGAAAAATCCATCGCTCAGCCTCCCCGCTCATCTTCTCCAGCGTCTTCACTCCAGCCAGGGTTTCGATCCGCAACGCGGGTGCGCGCCGCCTTTTCTCAGCGAGAAATCCGCCCACGCACCGAATGCCATTACCGGACATCTCGGCCTCCCCGCCATCGGCATTAAAAAACCGCACCTGCGCGTGGTTTTCTCGATTCTGCGGCGGTAACACAAGAAGGAATCCGTCCGCTCCCACACCGGTATGGCGGTCACAAATTGCGCGCGCCAGCCGCGCCAAAGAATGTGTCTTTGGCCGCTTAACGGCGATCTTACCGGCATCCGCCACAATAAAGTCATTACCCACCGCCTGGAGTTTCATGAACGGGATCTCGATGGCGCTTCTCAATACCTCACCTCGCAGGGGAGTCTGTCCAACATCATCGCGCGGTTGCGCGCCGGTAGATATCAATGTAGGCGCCACGGGGCAGAGTTATTTTGCTTACGAGCTGGAAGTCCGTAAACGCCTGCGGATAAGCCTTCATCAGATCATCCACAGGGTCATCGCGCTCGCGGATAATCCAGCCTGCGTAGCGCGCCGCGCCAAAGCGAAGCTGTTGCCAATACGTGTGGTCCACTTCGGTGATTGTTTGCCGGTACGGAATGGGAATCTGCGGCATCACGCACGGCCATTTTCCCGCCGCCAGAACGACCGGCTGACCATCGTAATGGGAGCGCAGGAAGCGAATCACGCGCTGCTCCGCTTCGGATTTGCACGGCGTGTTCAGAACGGCTTCCCTCACCACGGCAAGATGCCGCGCGCCATGCCATCCCATTGCCACCGCCTGCCCGGCCAGAATAACGCAGACCGCGGTCAGGATCACGAGCTGCCGCCCACGCGGAAGGCTTTCTGTAATCAAAAATCCCGGAAAAATGGCCAGGGCCGGAGCCATTTCCAGCGCGTAGCGCAGGTTGTAGTACGTGTGCGGAAATAGCGTTGGAACGTAGAGTGGCACGCTTCCGTACGCAAGCGACTGCGTGTAGAACAGCAGCGGAACCAGAAAAAGGAGCGCCGCGGCGCGCCGCCCGCGCAGCGCGCCATACAGAATCCAGACGACCAGTCCCAACGTCGCTAAAATGAGCGTCCAGGCGCCAAACACCAGTTTCAGGTCCTCCAGATAGTAGTGCGCGGAGAGCCACGCGCTCCCATCCGTCGGATAGCGGAAAGCCGTCGTGGCAAGCTGATGGACATAAATGGCCTTCGCCGAATAAGGGCCGTTGTAAAACTGCAGCGGATTGTGAAACCGGTATGCGTTGTGCAGGAGCCAGAGCAGGGGACCGGCGCCCGCAATGAGGCTGAACAGAAGCGTCTGCCCCACCCGGTCCTTCCAGTTTCGCGGGCGGCAGACCAAGATGAATAAAGCAGCAAAGGGCAGAAGATACCAGCCATCATAGCGTGTCAGCGTGCCACAAAACGCAGCAAGCGCTGTTCCGATGAGCGTTCCTGCCCCGCCTTTCCGTTGAAATCTGAATAATCCGTACACTACCAGGATCGCCCAGAAAACAGCCAACGGCTCGGTGAGCGGCGTCGTGGCCACGTAGAGCATGTTGAGAGAAATCAAAAAGCAAGCGAGGGTCAGGAAGCCTGCCGCGACACTGCGGCTCATCTGGCAGGCAAGCCGGAAGAGCAGCCAGGCCGACAGAGAGAAGGCCGCTGCGGAGATGATGCTGCCTGCCAGGCCCGTTCGCCATAGGGTGTCGTTGATCGCGAGCGGCGCTGCCAGGAGATGAAACAGCGGCAGCCAGACGCTGCCGATCGCTTGATATCCGGGGGTTAGCGAATCGAAAATGCGGCGGGCGCCTTCGACGTGCGCGATGCCATCGCCGTAAAGATTGCTGAGGTGGCGGGACTCGAAGAAGTAGAGGCTGCCACAGTCAGCCGCCAGAATCACAGCCCAGACCCCGGCTGTGGCTCGCAGCGAAAGCCCCGGCAAGGGCTGATGGCCCGCGGCAGCAGAGAGCGTCTCAGACATCGAAGCTCGTCATGGCCTTGAATTCCTTGAACCGCTGATCAATTTCTTCCGGTTGAACCCGCAGCAGGCGTGCAAGGCCGAATTCTTCAACCGCGAAGCTCGCCATCACCGAGCCGTAAACCAGCGCGCGGCGCAGATTGGCTTCCGAAAGGTCTCCCTTCTGCGCGAGGTAGCCCATGAAGCCGCCTGCAAACGAATCGCCTGCGCCGGTGGGGTCATGCACCTGTTCCAGGGGAAACGCCGGCGCGAAAAAGATCGAATGATCCTGGAACAAACACGCGCCGTGCTCGCCGCGTTTCACCACCAACGTGCGTGGTCCGAACCCACGAATCGTAGCCGCCGCGCGGCGGAGATTTTCCGTGCCGGAAAGCATTTTCGCTTCTCCTTCGTTGATCACAAGCGCATCAACACTGGAGAGCGTCTTCTTCAATTCGTCCGCCTTGCCCTGAATCCAGTAGTTCATCGTGTCGCAAGCGACCAGGCGGGCTTTCGGAATCTGCTGACGGACGTGAAGCTGCAAAGCGGGATCGATGTTGCCCAGGAAAACGAATTCGGAATCGAGGTAAGCCGGAGGAATTTTGGGGGCGAAAGACTGGAAAACGTTAAGCTGCGTTTCAAGCGTCTGCGCTTCGTTCATGTCGTTCTTGTACTCCCCGCGCCAGCGAAAGGTCTTCCCGTGCGCTTTCTCGAGACCTTGCGTATCAATGCGGCGGCCGCGAAAGATTTTCATCTGCGCTTCGCCGAAATCCTCTCCCACGACGGCGACGACGTTGACGGGGGTAAAATAGCTTGCCGTCACCGAAAAGTAAGTTGCGGAGCCGCCCTGAATCTCCTCCGCCTGGCCATACGGCGTCTGAATGCTGTCAAAAGCCACCGACCCTACCACGAGCAATGCCATTCGATGTATTCTCCTCTTGCCAGGATTTTGGTTGTAGCGGCGTCTATAACGCCTTCTGCACTGCTAATTCGGAGAGCCCTAGGGCAAATGCCAGCTATTGGCTTGCCTGCTGCGACCGCCGGAGATACGATTTTTGTCACAGCCACTCGAGAAAAAAACCAATGTTCCCACAAAAACTAATA
>DASUKV010000335.1:0-5422 GCA_036278555.1 Terriglobia bacterium | reverse complement strand
AGGAACCTGGACCTAGGGCAACTGGGAAAACGGTAGAAGCAGCGGCGGTTGGGCCATCACGGGCATGCGCGCAATCTCCGTAACCGCCCGCCGGATGTGCTTTTCCTTAGTCGGCTCGAGGGTCATCACGAACGGCAGGCTTTTCTTCGAGTGCGCGGGTTCCTGCAGCACGGAGTCGATGTTGATGCGGTGTCGCGCCAGAATCGCGCAAACTCGCGCCAGGATTCCGGGCCGGTCGCGCACGACAAGGCGCAAATAGGCGGCAATTTCGTTCTCCGCCGACGAAGCGATTTTAGCCGGGTGCCAATCCGTGTAGCCCAAAGGGGTTGGCGTTGCACCGCCCGAAATAATAGCCCGGGCGATCTGTACAATATCGGAAAGAACGGCCACGCCGGTGGGCTCGCCCCCTGCGCCCCGGCCTGTTACCATCGTATTGCCCCCCTTATTTCCCGCCAGCAGAACTCCATTGATGGGGCCAAGGACGGCGGCCAGTTGCGCCAGGCGCGGGATCATCATGGGCCGGACGAAAATTTCCACCCGCTTTCCGGAGCGCCGCCGTGCGGCAGCGATCAGGCGAATCGTATGGTCCAGGCGATGAGCGTAGGCGAAATCCACGCTCTCGATCCTCGTGATGCCCTCCACAGGAATCTCTTTGACCGAAACCGGCTGGCCGAAGCAGAGCATGGCGAGGATGGCGATTTTGTACCGCGCGTCGTAGCCCTCGACGTCAAAGGTGGGGTCCGGCTCGGCATAACCTTTCTGCTGCGCTTCGGCCAGCGCGTCACGGTAGCTGCAGCCACGCCGCTCCATCTCCGTCAGAATGTAGTTAGTAGTTCCATTCAGAATGCCGTAAACCGCCGTGAAGTGTTCGCCCGCGAGGCCCTCGCGGATAGCATGTAGGATGGGGGTGCCCCCGGCCACGCAAGCCTCAATGCCCAGATTCACCCCTGCCGAGCGGCTGCGTTCCACCAGTTCCATGCCGTGCTCGGCGACAAGCTGCTTGTTGGCGGTCACCAGATGCTTGCCCGCCGCCAGAGTAGCCCGTGCGATGGCCAGCGCTACGGTAGTTCCGCCCACCAGTTCAATGACAATATCCACTTCCGGGTCGCTGACCACTTCTTTCCAGTCGGTGGTGATTTCAACTCGCTGTCCCATCCAGGAAAGATCACGCTGGCGAACGCTCCGCGAGCAGAGGGTTTTCAGCTCCAGCTTGCCCCCTAGGCGGCGCTGCACTTCGCGCTGGTGCTCGAGCAGCACGCGCAGCGTTCCTGTGCCCACCGTGCCTAAACCGATCACCCCGATGCGGACGGGCCGCGAGCGCAGTTTGTCGCCGGTGGACACAATTCTGGATTGAGCCGCCTTCGCCGGGCGCATACTTCTCCTTTTCGCAAAAGGTCTATTGTAGCGCAACGTTTGTTTTCTAACGTTGCGGCTTTTCGAGGTCGTTCAAAACGAATGGAAAAGCCGCAGGGTTATAAAGCGAACCCTGCGCTACAACGGCGTTATAATCATCTTAGATCGAGTGAAACGTCATGCACGAAGCGGTGATTATCAGCGCGGTGAGGACGGCGATTGGCAAATTCCAGGGGGCGCTCGCGCCGCTCTCCGCCGTTGATCTGGGAGCGTGCGCCGTGCGCGAAGCGGTACGGCGCGCGGGGATCGCGCCAGACCAGGTGGATGAGGTCATCATGGGCAACGTGGTCTCCGCCGGGTTGGGCCAGAATCCGGCGCGGCAGGCAGGGCTCAAGGGTGGGCTTGACGCTCACGTTGCGGCGATGACCATCAACAAGGTCTGTGGCTCAGGCCTGAAGGCGGTGGCGCTCGCAGCACAAGGCATCCAGACGCACAACTCGGAAGTTGTCGTTGCGGGCGGCATGGAATCCATGACCAACGCCCCCTTTCTTCTCCCGCAGCTCCGGCAGGGGCATCGGATTGGGGACGCCAAGGTCGTGGACGCGATGGTCCATGACGGCTTATGGGACGCGTTCGAAGATTTCCATATGGGAATGACGGCCGAGCTGGTAGCCGAAAAATACAAGATTTCCCGGCAGCGCCAGGACGAGTTTGCCCTGGAAAGCCATCGCCGCGCGGTAGACGCTATCAGAAGCTGCCGCTTTAAGGACCAGATTGTTCCCGTGCCCGTGCCGCAGAAGAAAGGCGATCCGGTTCTTTTTACGACGGATGAATCGCCCCGCGCCGAGACGACTCTTGAAGCTTTGGGGAAGCTAAAGCCGGTTTTTAAGCCCGATGGTACTGTCACCGCCGGGAACGCTCCCGGCACCAATGACGGGGCTGCGGCTCTGGTGGTGACTTCACGCGAGAAAGCAGAGGCCTTGGGCAGCAAGATTCTGGCCCGAATTGTAGGGCAAGCCGTGAGCGGAGTCGAGCCGCGCTGGGTGATGATGGCGCCGGTAAGCGCCGTACGTTCTCTCCTTGCTAAAACCGGCTGGAAGCTTGAAGAGATCGATCTCGTCGAATTGAACGAAGCCTTCGCGGTGCAGGCGCTGGCGGTGATCCAGGAATTAGGGCTCGATCCACAGAAGACCAACGTGAATGGCGGCGCCGTGGCGCTGGGCCATCCGATCGGCGCTTCGGGCGCTCGCATCCTTGTAACCCTCCTTTACGAAATGGCCCGGCGCGGGGCCCGGCGCGGGGCCCGGCGCGGCGTGGCGGCATTGTGCCTGGGCGGCGGAAACGCCGTGGCGCTAGCCGTGGAGACAGAGACCAGTGATCTACCATCGGACGCATCCCTCGAGGCCGTGCTTGAATCATTGGATCATTGATCCATCGGCTCATTGAATCAATGAACCAATCAGCCAATGAATCAATCAAATCCGTGGCTGTGATCGGCGCGGGGACCATGGGCCGCGGCATCGCGCACACACTTCTCCGGTACGGATATTCCGTGCTGCTTAGCGATTCGTCTCCAAAATCCCTGGCGCTGGCCGCTGAGAATATCTCCCTCGGCTTGGCTCGTGATGTTGAAAAAGGCCGGATTACTCCGGAAGCGCGCGAGCAAGCCCTGACCTGCCTGAAGACCTCCGCAGAGCTTGTGCAAGCGTCAGCGGCGGAGATCGTTATCGAAGCGGTGACGGAGAATTTCAGCGCCAAGGCAGAAGTTTTCCAGCAGCTTCAGCCGCTCTGCCGCCCGGAAGTGATTTTCACCAGCAACACGTCATCTATCTCCATCACCCGGCTTGCCGCAGCCACCGCCCGGCCAGGGCGATTCTGCGGCCTCCATTTCTTTAATCCGGTTCCAGTGATGAAACTCGTCGAAGTGGTTGCCGGAGCCGACACGCAGCCCGAAACCCTCGCGACAGCTTCGGGGCTCGCCGTGTCGCTCGAAAAAACTCCCATTCGCGTGAATGACTTTCCCGGCTTTGTTTCAAACCGCGTCTTGATGCCAATGATTAACGAAGCGGTTTACGCTGTGATGGAGGGGGTCGCGGAACCCGCAGCGGTGGACAACGTGATGAAGCTGGGGATGAATCACCCGATGGGGCCGCTCGAGCTGGCGGACCTGATTGGCTTGGACGTTTGCCTCGATATCATGAAGGTCCTCTACGAGGGCTTCCGCGATTCGAAGTACCGCCCCTGCCCGCTGCTTGAAAAAATGGTTTTTGCCGGAAGACTGGGCCGCAAGACCGGGCGTGGCTTTTACGAGTACCAGATCGCTCCCCAATGATGGTAAGATCGCCGCACGCGCGCTAGTTGATTGGCGAGACGAACTATGCAGGACATTTCTGAGAATTACAGTTCGAGCGCATTGGCTACGTTGTATGCTGGCGACCGTCTTGGCTTGCTTGAGCAGATTCCAAGTGGGGACGCGCGTTTAATCATAACGTCTCCTCCTTATAATCTTGGCAAGAAATATGAAAAACGGCTTGCGTTTAAGCAATATCTAGAACAACAGGAAACCACCCTCACGGAATGCCACCGCATTCTTGCGAACAATGGCAGCCTGTGCTGGCAGGTTGGAAACCATGTCGTACCCGATGGAGAAATATTTCCGCTTGACGTTTATATCTATCAAATCTGCAAAAAGCTCGGCATGAGACTTAGAAACCGTATCATCTGGTTTTTCGAGCACGGGCTTCACTGCTCGAAACGATTCTCCGGCCGCTATGAAACAATCTTATGGTTTACCCGGAGCAATGACTACGTTTTTCATTTGGATCCAGTAAGAGTGCCTCAAAAGTATCCAGGCAAAAAATACTTCAAAGGCCCAAGAGCCGGACAATATTCATGTAATCCACTTGGTAAGAATCCAGGCGATGTCTGGATCATTCCAAATGTGAAACACAACCACATCGAGAAAACAATTCATCCCTGTCAATTTCCGATAGAACTTGTAGAAAGACTCGTCCTTGCTCTAACAAATCAGGGTGATTTAGTGGTGGACCCTTACATTGGAGTAGGAAGCTCAGCTTGCGCGGCTATCCTGCATGGGCGAAGGGCTGCCGGTGCAGATACTTGCAATGAATATATAAAGATCGCGTCCGGGCGTGTTCATCGCGCTCAGAATGGGTGGCTTCGGCGGAGGCCTCTCGGCCGGGCTGTCTATGTTCCACGACCAAATGACCGTATCGCTCAGATGCCCCTCGAGCTAAGACAGTCGAAGAATGCTTTACTATCGCTGTCCAACGAGGTTCGCTAATCCGATGAGGATTGTCGAATTTCACTCCCATCTGAACGGTTATGAATGGCTTTTAGTACATCACAAACACGTCTGGAAAGAACTTCTTTCCATCGTCGCATCTATAGACGCCGAGAAATTCAAAACAAAAGTGAGTAAGGAGAAAACCATGACCGGGAAGCTCCTCTACTCACCTTCAGAGCTGAACGCGCAATTTGCAAAGGGTTTTCACAAATCCGGTTGGAAGGAAAGCAGGACGAGTTATTGGGTAACGGACGATTACAATCTTATCCGGAAGACGCTCCACTTGGAACCCCCGGAGCAGAAGCGAGAAATTGAAGCAGCGGGGCGGCGACCGATTTACTCCTACAATCAAACTGATTACGTTAAAGACAGAGTAGCGATCGAAGTTCAGTTGGGGAAATATAGCTTTATCTCATACGATTTGTTTGTAAAGCATCTCGCTTTTTACGTGGGGGACCAAATTGACTTAGGTATTGAGGTTCTGCCCATGAAAACGATGCAAGAATGCATGTCTTCCGGCCCAGGTTATTACGAGGGAGCCTTGTACGACGTTGCCCGCCAAGGACGGGGCGTTCCAGCAGTTCCGCTCATCTTGATCGGCATAGCCCCGTAGCAGATACTTGTTAAAACATTGCTTCATTCTAATGTGAAATGCTAAAGTGGCCGATAAAGGAAATGGAGTGTCGCTATGCCAGAGGAACGGGCGGACCGCAATAAAGCGATCGATCTAGCCCTGGTGCAAATTGAAAAGCAGTTTGGCAA
>DASUKV010000334.1:0-2370 GCA_036278555.1 Terriglobia bacterium | reverse complement strand
CATCTCGCGCGGCTTTCAGGCGCGGTGGTGCGCCACGCGCGCGGCAAGGGCCTTCACGAAGTTTCCTGGCTCACGCTGGCTCCGAAGCGAACGCCGGAGGCGCTGCAGCATCTCGCTGAAGGCGCCGTCATGGCGGACTACGACGCGGACAAGTACCGGTCCGACAGGAATTCCGAGAAGCGTATTGACCGTTTCATTCTGCTCGCGGGCGAGAAGCCCTTCACCGATGCTGAGAAGGCCGCCGTCGAGCGCGGCCGCATTATTGCCGAAGCCGCGAACTTTTCACGCGATCTGGTCAATGAGCCCTCCAATCGCATGACGCCCACGATTCTGGCGGACCAGGCGGTCGAGATGGCCCGGCAGTTCGGCCTGGAATCACAGATTCTGGGCCCGGATGAGATCCGCGCTTTGAAGATGAACGCCTTTTGGGCGGTTGCCCAGGGCAGCGGCGAGCCGCCGCGGCTGATCGTTGTGAAGTACAACCCCGCGAAGGCGCCCGCGTCGTCCGTGGTCGCGCTGGTCGGGAAAGGAATCACCTTTGACACGGGCGGCATTTCCATCAAACCCAGCCAAAGCATGGAAGAGATGAAGACGGATATGGCCGGCGGCGCGACCATGTTGGGCGTCATGCGCGCCATCGCGCAGCTAAAACCCGCGGTGCGGGTGATGGCGGTGGTTCCGGCCACGGAAAATATGCCCGGCGGGCGCGCCTTCAAGCCCGGCGACGTCATCACCGCGATGTCCGGAAAAACCATCGAGATTCTCAATACGGATGCCGAAGGCCGCCTGGTGCTGGCGGACGCGCTGCACTATGCGAAGCAGCAGGGCGCGAACGTGCTGATTGACGCCGCCACGCTCACCGGCGCGGTCATGATCGCCCTGGGAAACATTACGACCGGAGTTTTTGGCTACGACAAGGAATGGGTTCGCCGTATTCTTGATAGCGCTGCCGCGACGGGAGAACGGATGTGGGAGTTGCCGGTGGACGATGATTATCGTGATCTCTACAAGAGCTCGATCGCCGATATTGCGAACACCGGAGGGCGCTACGGCGGCGCCATCACTGCGGCCATGTTTGTGGGCGAATTTGCCGGTGACACGCCGTGGGTGCATCTGGATATTGCCGGGACACGCTGGAATTACGAGGACAAGCCTTATCTCGCCAAAGGACCGTCAGGGCACGCCATCCGCACGCTGGTCCATTTGCTTACACACTTGAATTCCGGAGACGCTGCTAAAACGTAGGGCGTGTCTTATATGGTCGTTACAGAATTTTCATCAGAGTTGGTTTCTGTCGTGCTGTTCGACCCCCTCACCCACCGCGATGCGGTTCCCCCTCTCCCGGAGGGAGAGGGTGGGAATTCTTTAGCTTGCTGCCCTCGCTCCCCGAAAGGGGGGAGAGGGTGTCCCGCATCGCGGGACGGGTGAGGGGGCTACTACGACATGGATTTTTTACGGGAGGGGGAATCACCCAATGAATGACAATAGAATGCGATTCGCAATGGCTGCTTTTCTGGCTATGGCGCTTTTTGGCTGGCTGCCGTCTGCCCGGTGCGCCCAGGCAACAACACCAAGCCCGGCCGCTCCATCGCAGGAAGCTCCTGCCAGCCCAGCGCCTGACGCGCGATACAAGGCGGACGTTCTGGTTGTTGTCGCGCACCCCGACGATGAGACGGAAATCGGCTCTTACCTGGCGAGGCTCACGCTGGATGAGCACAAGCAAGTGGCGGTGCTTTACGGCACGCGCGGGAATTCCGGCGGCAACGCCCTCGGTTATGAACAGGCCGCGGCGCTCGGCGCCGAGCGAGAAATAGAAGCGCGCAAAGCGGTGGCCTCATTGGGCATTACGAATGTGTGGTTTATCGGCGCGCCGGATACGGCCGGGCAGAACGTTTTGCGCTCGCTTGAAACGTGGCGCCACGGCGCGGCGCTCGAAGAAGTGGTGCGTATTGTGCGGCTCACGCGCCCGGATGTGATCCTCACCTGGCTGCCGGATTTTGTAGTCGGTGAAAACCATGAGGACCATCAGGCGGCGGGGGTTCTTGCCACCGAAGCGTTCGACATGGCGGGTGATCCTACTAAATTTCCTGAGCAGGTAGCTTTCCCGCGCAATCACGCCTCCATCGGGAACCTCATCGAAGGTCTGCGGCCGTGGCAGCCGAAGAAGATCTACTACTTTTCTGACGCTGCGAATCAGGACTTCCTGGCGGGCAAAGGGCCGGAATACGCTTCGACGGATGTTTCACCCTCGCGCCACGTGCCTTACTATCGCCTGGAAGCGGTTGAAACCAGCTTCCATTTGACGCAAGGATTTCCCGGGCAGCTCGGGAAGCAGGCGATCCAAAGCGGCGACTTCAAATTGTTCATGCG
>DASUKV010000333.1:0-5818 GCA_036278555.1 Terriglobia bacterium | reverse complement strand
GCCCTTATGTTCTGCCGAATGCGCAATGGGCTTTTATTGCTTGCCAGCCCGCTTGCAGGCGCGGTGCGCTGCAAGCCAGACTTTTTATTGTACCAAGAGGAGGGCTATAAGGGACAAAATCCGTAGCAGGTGGCACGGACCTCAAGAACGGAAGTCCGCGCGACCTGCTGGCGTTGATAAATGTTGTCATCTATGACAACATAATTTGTGAATCGCACCGGTAGGCGGACGAAAGATGACCCCGACGACGCGGCCGGTTTCGTGGATCAAAGCGGCTTTGAAGGAATTCGAGAAATTCCCGGAGGGAGCGAAGTCAATCTGCCTTGCAGCCTTGACTATTGCTGCCGAGGGCGGTAAGGCCGATATCGCGAAGCCGATGCTCGGCGTTGGATCCGGCGTGTTCGAAATTGCACTGCCTTTCCAAGGCGATGCGTTCCGGGTAATTTATACAGTGCAATTCGGCAGCGAATTTTGGGTGATGCACGCATTTCAGAAGAAATCGACGCACGGCATCAAAATGCCTAAACGCGAAATCGACGTCGTGAAGGATCGCTTGAAGAGATTGAAGGAGATGTTGCAATGAAACGTGAAAAATTGGAAATAATGCGAGGAAGCGGGAATGTGTTTCGGGACCTTGGACACATAAACGCGGATTCCGAACAATTTAAGGCCATCCTCGCGGCGGAAATCATCAAGGCGCTTGACCGGGACCGGCTGACCGTGCGCGCGGCGCATGACCGGACAGGGATTGCGGCGGCGGACTTCTCGCGGATTCGCAACGCCAACCTTGGTCGCTTCACGGTGGATCGCCTGATGTCGATCCTCAACCGGTTGGGGTCACGTATTGAGGTAAAAGTCCGAGTGCGGCCCGCCGAAGGGCTGGCGCACGAAGCGAGAGCCTGAGCAGGTAGCGCAGAGGTACGCGCATTTTGCGTTCCTCTGCGGTTTGTCCTCTCAAATGCGTGTGCGCTCATCGGCGGATTCCCAAGGTGTGAGAATCCACCGCCGGGGAAGCAATTGGCACGTGACAAAGAACCAGCGGTCCGAGACCACCAGCTCTCGAAGTCGCGACATGCGCGCAATTATAGAAAGAGCCGCAGAGGAGGGCAGACTGCGCCCACCTCTGCGCTACCAACTTCGGTTTTTTGAAATGAATTGGGACAAAAAGCAGGTAGCCACAGCATGGTCCTTATGCCGTGGGTTTTCCTAGGGGACTACCGCACACAATCGCGCCGTGGCTACGACCTTCTACTGAAAAGCCTTGGAGCGGGAGTCCGTCGAGGTTACAAACTGGATGCGGAAAACGTTATCCTGAACGCGAGGGTTGCTGCGCGCGTTTACCCACTCGTACCCGATTTTGAGCAGCTGCAGCCGGTTCCGATGGAGAAGAACCAACAAGTTTTGGGGCATCACTCTACGTTCGTAGTTCCGTCTCGCAGTACTCAGGGACGCCGCAGCGCAGGGCAAAATGGAACCGGCTGCCCTTTCCTTCCTCGCTTTCAAGCCACATGCGCCCTTGCATCAGCTCAACAAGTTCGGAGGCTATCGTCAGTCCCAGGCCCGTTCCTCCGTGGCTGCGGGTGGCGGAGCCATCGGCCTGAGAAAAGGCTTCGAAAATTGCCGTTTGCTTTCCTTGCGGAATGCCGATCCCCGTATCTTCCACACAACAGTGGAGTTGGCATTCGCCTTCGCCCGCAGGCTGGGAGCCGACGTAAACTTTTACTCTTCCGCGCTCGGTGAATTTGATGGCGTTCCCGACGAGGTGCATCATGATTTGACGCAACCGCAACGGATCACTGACCACCACAGATGGCGCGCCCGCCTGCAGTTCACTCGCAATGTCCAGGCCCTTCTCCTGAGCCCGGGCGCGATGAACCTCAATGATTTCATCCAGCCAGTCACGTAAGCTGAAGGCGGAAAAATTCAGGTCCAGTTGCCCGTGACCGATTTTTGAGAAGTCGAGAATGTCACTAATGATTCCCAGCAGCGCGTTGCCTGAAAGCTTGATTAGCCCGAGATACTCGCGCTGTTCCGTCGTCAAATCCGTATCGAGTGTGAGGTCCGCAGGCCCTAAAATCCCGTTCAACGGAGTACGCAGTTCATGACTGATGTTTGCCAGAAACTCGCTTTTAGCCCGGCTCCCGGCTTCGGCGGCGTCTTTGGCCTTGATGAGGTCGGCTTCAAATTGGCGGCGCGCCATCGACGCGCGGTTTAACGCCCGGGCGAGCACATTCACTTCCAGGGTGGACGATTCAATGTCGTACTCCTGCGGCAGATCGCCGCTTTCGCCAGAACCCTCAAGATGAGCGGCCAAACCGGCCAAGGGTTTCGAAATGGAGCGGGACACAAAGGCGGAGAGCAGCAAGGCCATCAGAATGCTTCCAAGGCCGGTGATCGCAAACGCCTG
This sequence comes from Terriglobia bacterium, assembly GCA_036278555.1. Lineage (GTDB taxonomy): Bacteria > Acidobacteriota > Terriglobia > UBA7540 > UBA7540 > RH2-MAG17b. Next base: position 3,411 of record DASUKV010000333.1, on the reverse strand, counting down.
CCAAAGCCCTTGCGCAAAGCGATCCATCGCGTCACTGACCGAGGCAAGATCGTACAACCGGTACTGCGCGCCGACGCCGGCGCGGGCTCTTCCAAAGGCCAGGAAATCTTCGCCGCCGGCTCGAATCTCCTGGTTGTCCTTCAATGGGCGGTCTGAGGCGGCAAGGAGTTGGCGGCTTACTTGGTCCGTCAGGTTGCCGGGCAACGTGCTTGCGACAATGCCTTCGGGGCCTTCGAGGACGGAATATCCGAGCCATCCCGGAAAATGCAGATCAAATTTCTCACCCACGACGAGCATTCCGAGGTTTTCCGCTCCCATGTTGATGGGAACGCTGGTGACGCGATAGACCGTTTGCCGGATTGGCAAGAGCGCTGGAACTCCCGGGCGCAAGCCTCGAAGAGGGGGTAAGTGCGCGCGGTCCAAACCGCTGCCAATCGCTGCAACCGGGTTGCCTCGGCTGCCGAGCACCACCAGCAGGTCGTAATCAAGCCCTTTTGAGATTTCGCGCAACTGGTCTTCAATGGTCCTTTCGACGTCAGGGCGCAGGGAGGGCGTATCCTGCTCGCGGACCAGGCCCACGGCGGCTTTCAGGCCGGTGTCGTTGCTCAAAATCGCCAGAAAGGCCGTGTTGCGGCGGTCGTATCGGGCGTTTGCCAGGTCAACCTGCTGCTCGGTGCGTTCGAGGCTTTCTTTCAGCCCGTCCTCGATTCGCGCCTTGATGGCCACGTGCAAAGCAAAAAAACCGGCCGTCAGAATCCCGCACATACAAGCGAAAGAAAGCGCCAACGTGCGGATTGAGAGCGGAAACGCGCGCCTCAACGTCCGCTCCCCGCCCCGGTGGAGGCGGCCCCGGCATTCGCTTCTCTCACGGGGATCTCAATCTGGACCACGCGCCTCTGCCGGGCTTCTACGGTGGTTTGGTAACGGAAAATCCCGGCGGAGCGGTGCCAAGCGATGATTTCATAGGAGCCGGGCGGGACATTTTTGAACGAGAAGCTGCCGTCCGCCGAGGGGCGGGTCCAGAAAGCGCTGGGCACCACAAGAATGGCCGCGCTCATGTCGCTGTGGATGTGGCAATAGACCTGCACAACGCCCGGCTGGTCGAACTTCACTTTGCGGGTTTCGCCCCGGGGATAGTAGCCGAGGTCGAATTTTTTCGTCTTGGAGAGTGAAAAGACGTTATGGAAGACAGGATCATCGTTGGGAAAAGACACCGTCGAACCCACTGGGACGACCACGAAATCGGGATCGAATCGGCGGTCCTTCTGGGCCAGGGTCGCCGTGACGGGTGCGCCTTTGGGAAGCCCTGGACCTTGCAGGTAGACAACGACTTGCGAGAGTTCGTTGGAGCGCGATTTCTGATGCGTTGCAGCCTCGTCAGCGTCAACCTGCCCGGTTGAAACCCCTCGCAGGGAGTAGGCCGGCAGGCTCACGCGCCTTTTTGTCATCGCCCGCGTGACGATGATGCGGCCGACGATCGAGCCCGGTTCGGCAGCGCCGGCCGTTCCGGCTAGAAGGCAGCCGCTCAAGATTAGAACGCCGATCTTCATAGAGATTCTAGGCGGTTATATCGGCGGGGCTGGGCGAGATATTAGCGGCAACAGGCGATAGGCGACAGGCAATAGGGAACAGGGAACAGGGAACAGGGAATAGGGAATAGGCAATGGGCGGCTAGATCCTGACTGCTCAGCCCTCTCCCGGCGGGAGAGGGTGGCCGAAGGCCGAGTGAGGGGCACGCCTGTTAACCTGGAACATCGGGAGTGGCAGCTAAACTTTTGATTCTTCAGCCCTCTCCCGCTGGGAGAGGGTGGCCGAAGGCCGCGTGAGGGGTGCGCCTGTTAGGCTGGAACATCTCGAAGCCCAAGCTTCACCTCGCCATCCAGCCTCCATCCACGGTAAGGATGGTTCCGTTCACGTAATCTGACGCCGGAGACGCCAGGAAGACAGCAGCGCCTGCTAAATCTTCAGGATCGCCCCAGCGGCCAGCGGGAATTCGTGCGAGGATGGCCGGACCACGATTGGGGTCCGCACGCAGCGCCGCGGTATTATCCGTGCTGATGTAGCCCGGAGCGATGGCGTTCACCGTCACTCCCTTGGCAGCCCACTCATTGGCCAGCGCTTTGGTAAGCTGTCCCACACCGCCCTTGCTCGCGGCGTAAGCCGGGACGGTGATGCCTCCCTGGAAGGTGAGCAGCGAGGCGATAAAAATGATTTTCCCTGAGCCGCGCTCGACCATCCGCTTGCCCATCTCGCGCGTGAGAATAAATTGGGAGTTCAGATTTACTTCCATGAGCGTGTCCCAATAGTCATCAGGGTAATCCACCGCCGGCTTCCTGAGAATATTGCCGGCGTTGTTTACCAGAATGTCGATTCGGGGCGCCTCTGATGCTAGGCGCTGGATGAACGTATACACGGCTTTTCGATCCCCGAAGTCGCAGGCATAGCCTTGGAACTGACGTCTGCGGGCCAGGACTTCTTTTTCAACCTCGCTACCTTTCACCTCGAGCGATTTGCTGACGCCAACGATGTCCGCTCCCGCTTCGGCCAGCGCGATGGCGATGCTCCTGCCGATGCCGCGCCGGCAACCTGTGACGAGCGCCGTTTTGCCATCCAGTCTGAATTTTTCCAGAATTCCCATGGGTTTTCCTTCTTACTCTAGCGGCGGTCGAAGCCTGCCCCGTAAGGGAGCGCCGAACGTTGGACCAGGAGGGTTCTTATAGGTCGCACACGGCACAACATTTTGGGACCGTGTGATTCTGAGCGGCAGCGAAGAATCCCGGTAGTTTGTTTTTTCCAAATGCAGGGATTCTTCGCTCGGTCGCCGCGGCGACCTCACTCAGAATGACAGTGCCTTAGCTTGCGGCCCCGCCGCGCCGCGCCACCTGGTTCATTGAAAAGCCGCAGGTTCAAAGACGAACCCTGCGCTACGCTTCCGAGCACTGGATCAGAATCTTCATAACTTCGCCGCCGGATTCTAATCGATGCAGGGCTGTTTCCAGTTCTTCGAGCGGGCGAACTTCGCTGATCAGCCGGTCCAGCGGCAAAGAGCCTGAGGCCGCCAGCGCAATTGCGCGTTCAAAATCCTCCGGCTCGTAAACCCGCGCGCCCAGCAGCCGCAGTTCCCTCCAGAAAAATTGAAACAGATTCACCTTGGGGACTTGGCTGAAGATGGCCACGATCACAATGCGTCCCCGAACGCGTACAAGCTGCGTCATGCTTTCCGCGCCCGCGGCGGAGCCGGAAACTTCGAACACCACATCGGCTCCGGCGGTTTTTGTCTGGTCCGTCACGTACTTCACAAGGTCCGTCTCCTTGGGATTTACGGCATCAAATCCCAGTTCGCGAGCAAGCTTCAGGCGGAAGGGATTCATCTCCGAGATCAGCACCCGGGCCCCGGCGCTGCGCGCGACG
>DASUKV010000332.1:0-12521 GCA_036278555.1 Terriglobia bacterium | reverse complement strand
TTACACCAACTCTTGTAACCCTACCTTGAGAATTCCAAGGAACGCAAGCATGATTTTAACACTTGTGAATCCTCACAAAGGATACGCAGACTGCAAAGCCCGGGTAAACTCGTGGGTGCAGTCTGCTTCTGAATAGAAACGCCGTGAAGATATTTATCGTCGAACCCTACACACGAACGCCAGGGCACTTTGAGCGGCTAGCCGTCAGAACGAGTGAAGCGCTTGCACGGCTCGGGAACAAGGTCACGCTGGTGACCTATGGCGGCATCGCTCCGGAGTTATCCAGAGACGATCACTGTTTTACAGTGGTGGATGCTGCTCCACCGGGCGTGGAAGATCTCGACGCGCGATACCGCAATGGGAGAATGGATTTAACATCATTCCGCGCCTTCTTCAAGAGGGAGATGCAGGAGTATAGAACCTTCCGGTACGCCTCGTCGCTACTGCGGAATGACGATTTCAGCGTGGTTCACTTTTACGACGCCGATCCTATCCTGCTAACCCTGGCGGTCAGGTCTATGCGACGACGGAGGGGAAGAAACGGGGGTCCGGTCATCGTACTGACCATTCATGAGATCGCGAGGCTAGGGCGATCTAAAGGTATCAAGCGGAGAAGCTTTCGTTGGATTTTCAGGCATTGCCTCGAAAGATTGATCAAACACGATTTGGACGGGATTGTAGTGCTGGATCCATCCCTCAAGCAGGGGCTTTTAAGTCATTTCAGGATCAGCGAGCGGGCGGCGGACCGAATTCGCGTTTTGCCGCATGGAATTGGTGATCCGATTCAAGTCTCAAGCAAAGAGGAAGCCCGGCGGCGATTGAAGCTTGATCCGAGCGAGACCATCTTCCTGGTCTTCGGAATTTTACGAAAGGATAAGAGAATCGATCTCGCCATTGAGGCTATCAAAGGGTTGTCAAAGTGCCGCCTGATCATCGCAGGTGAAGCGCAGGACCTTACCAAAGAGATGATCGAAGATCTTGTCAAGCGACATGGCTGCGAACGGTCTGTGACAGCCGAGATTGGCTTTCTTCCTGAAAAGAAGATGCATGACTACTTCTCAGCGTGCGACGTGGTGGTTATACCGTATGATAAATCCTTCAAGGGGTTGAGCGGAATTCTAACCCTGGCCTGTGGCCACGGAAGAATGGTTATTGCCAGCGATGTCGGGCAATTGGGGGAAACCGTGAAACGTTACGGCATAGGGCTCACCGTAGAGCCGGATAACGGCTCTGATCTGCACCAAGCCGTTCGCCGTTTCCTCTCTTTGCCGGCTGCGGAATGCGCTCAAATAGAGGAACGAGTGCGCTCGTACGCAAGGCTTATGGATTGGGATTCCGCCTGCACGGAGTGGGCTGAATTCTATCGCATGTTATTAAACCATCGTATTCTACCCTTCCAAGCAAATGGAACCTGTTAAATCGGTTTTGAAATCTTTTCTGTTTCCCTTTCGGACAAGGGGGGCAAGATTCTTCCGCGATCCCGAAAACACCATCATCTGGAAGGCAGCGCAGATATCCATCGCAGAGTTAATAGAAGGCGATTATCTTGAATTTGGAGTGTTTCGGGGGGAATCTTTCATTCAAGCTTTCAACGCCATCAAGAATGTGCACCATCGATGGTCTTTGGACACGATTCATTCACCCGGCATCGGGCGAAAGCTTCTGAGATATGGAACAAGATGCGCTTCTTTGCGTTCGATTCCTTTTGCGGACTGCCTGATCCACGCGGGGTCGATCGTAGTTCGGCCGATTTTGCTGAGGGACAATACTCAGTCACTCTCCAAGATTTTGTGAATAATTTGAAGCATGGTAAGGTTGATCTCAGTAAGGTTGCTGCTATTCCAGGGTGGTTCGAGGACACCTGCAAGCCCAAGACCATCGAGAACCATCGTATAAGATCAGCCTCTATTGTCCATATCGATTGCGACCTTTATGAATCCGCGAGGGTTGTTCTGAAGTTTGTTGAACCTCTCCTTCTGGACGGTACGATATTGATCTTTGACGACTGGTATTGCTTCCGTGGAAATCCCGATTTGGGCGAACAGCGAGCATTCAAAGAATGGGCCGCGGGCAAGCCTGACTGGGTATTTACGCAGTACCAGAAAGAAGGTCCGGCTCGAAACAGTTTTATAGCGAACCATAGAATTGGCTGATAGTTTACCGAATTCATTCTCATTCGCGCGTTTTCTCACACTCGCTAATGCGGTTTCCAAGAAGCAGAGCAGGGGTTATAGTCTCGTTTTAAACCACAGACGTTGCGATGAAGATCGGGATTGATGCGCGGCCACTAATAAAAAAATGGGGCGGCATCCCGCGCGTGCTTCGGGAAATTCTAGAAGCGCTCAATCGGATTGACCAAGTAAATGATTATTTTCTTTATGCGAATCGAGATTTCGAACTGTCCTTCGATAACCCGCGATGGCATAAGCGGGTGGATCTCCTATTTTCCCATCTGCCCGGGACTCTATGGCTTCAAATCGGGGCTCGAAGAGTGATTTTACGTGATCGCCCCGACCTCTTTTGGGGTACGTCCCAGGTATTGCCACTGAACCTGCCCTCAACCATCGCAAAGTTGCTTACCATTCACGATTTGGTCTGGAAACGGCATCCAAAGACGACAACAGCCTACGATCAATTCATCCAGCGGCTTTTCACAAAGCGCTCCATCGCCGCGGCGGACCGAATCCTTCCCCCTTCGGGTTCCACGAAAAAAGATATTCTGGACCTTTTTGGGGTTCCTCCGGAGAAAATTCATGTCATATACCACGGCGTCTCGCCGAAGTTTCGGCCCTACGATTCGAAATACGCATCAGAATCCATTTCCTCCAAATACAATCTTTTACCCAAATATGTTTTCACCGTAGGGACCCTGGAGCCGCGGAAGAATTTGGGGTCTCTTATCGATGCGTTCATAATGTTAAAAAAGCGGGGGAATTTTACACACCAGCTCGTCATCGCCGGCCCCCAGGGCTGGGGGAATCTGAAGCTGCAGGAAAAGGCGAAGAAGGAACAAATCGCTCCAGACGATATTCGCTTCCTGGGTTTTGTCCCGGATGAAGACCTTCCGCTATTATATTCGGGTGCCGCCGCGTTCGTTTTTCCGACGCTCTATGAGGGATTCGGCCTGCCCCTTCTGGAAGCGATGGCGTGCGGGACACCTGTAGCGTGCTCAAACCGGTCTAGCTTGCCGGAAATCGGAGCGGATGCCGCCATATATTTCAACCCTGAATCCGCGGACGAGATCGCGCATGCTATTGATAAATTGCTCGGCGACCAGACATTGAGACAAAATCTTATGCAACGCGGTCTGCAGCGAGTTCAACAATTCTCTTGGGATTCGTGCGCCAGAAAGTTTCTAGCCGCCTTTGAGGAAATAAGAACGGCGGAGACTCTAGCCTCCAGATAGAGCGGCTGTAACGGCGAAGGTATCGTTTCGCATGAACCGTATTGATTATCGTGGGTACGCGTCGGGCCGCACCTTTCAGGGACGCATTGCGGCGGGGGCGGATACTGGGGTCCAACCAACCGCGACGGTCCAAGAACCGGGAAATGAAAAGATAGACACCCTCCAACGTCTGTTGTGGGGCGCCTTGATCGTGTCCTTTCCCTTTACGGCGCTTAGTTTTGGGCCCCAAACATTGAAGACCTTCGGTCAACCCACGGTGCTGCTGACGGGATTGTTGGCAATTTTAACGGTTGGAGCAGCAGCGCTTCCGCGAGGACGATTGTTTTTTCCAAAGGGCCGCTCAGTGGCGCTATTGGCCACTTTCCTCGTTATAGTAGGGCTCTCATTTTTCGTCAGCTACCAAGTTAATCCTTACATGTGGCCAGGCCACAATCCTTGGACCAAGAGCGCTAAACAACTGGTGCAATGGCTCACGGACGGGATCGTGGTTTATTTGACTCTTCGCTTCGTGCGCACCTGGACGGATTTCCGCTATGCGCTCCGATGCTGTTTTATCGGCTTTCTTTGCGCTGCCGGGGCTGCGTTCGTTGAAATTGCTGCTCGACACTGGCCCGGGGGAAGGATCGATTTACTTTTTCAATTTTTGCACAACGGCGGAATGGAACCGGCTAGCGGCCGGCTTTCGCTCCTGGCTTATGAGCCGTCCATGGCCGGGGACTATCTACTTTGTGTTCTACCATTAATTATTTGTGGCGCCTTCTACTGGAAATCCCGCGGGTGGACGATCGCATGGTCAGCGGCCGGCATCGTTCTCTTCTGTGCGACCTTTTCGCTGGGGTGCTTTGGAGCATTGTTTGCAGCTTGTGCGGTCGTTGCGATTGTGTATGCCCGCCGGGGTTCCAAGGGTCTGTTAGTTGGATCATTGTTGCTGGCAACAGTTTTGGTGGCCGCCGTCTTTTCTTCATCGAAAGGCGAGGAATTCCTGGGCGGACGAATCTCAGAGGCCCTCGAAAGCGGTCTGGACCCTACTAATATTTCGGATTATTCCACCCGCCAACGCTTAGCCAATGCCGAAGCTGGGTTTGATATATTCCTGGATCATCCGTGGACCGGAGTGGGCGTTGGGAAGTCACCGTTTTATATGTACGGCACCTATCCGGTATGGGGCCTCAACCAGGGAGACATTTACGCCGGGACGTTTGGAAGCTCGTCCCCCGAGAGCGCAGGTTCCTTTAATCTCTTTATCCAGGTTCTGGCTGAGATGGGTATTGTAGGAGAGATTGTTTTTGTTGCGCTGCTGCTCTCAATGCTGGCGGATTGCTATGGCGCCCTCAATGCAGTTAACGAGAAGTGGAAAAGAAGAGTTTTTGCGGGAATTCTTTTTGCTCTCGTCGCACAGATTATTCACTATAACGCAATGGAGTGGCTGGGCATGCGCTACTGGTTCTTCATTTGGGGTCTTGCGATCTGCGCGGTGCAGTTGGCGAAGCAGAAGGATCCCAAAATGCGGGGCCGAAAGCTGATCGCCCGAAGGCTTGCTGTTGCTCCGCGGCAAGAGATCCCCCACGATCACGTTTTATCATGATAAAGCTGATGGCACATCGCGGGCCGGGGGCGTTCGCGAAGGCGATTTTCGAGCTGCGCCACTATCGAGCAGCAAAGAATATGCTTTTGAGGTTTGATCATCCACTCGACGCTGGGAAACGCTATCTGCTTGCGGGCGGTGAATACCCTGCACAGGTTCGAGTCAAGACGCCTTTGGGAGTCGTCGAACCTGTTCTCTATGGCTACGATGATATGCTCACCCTGAATGAAATATTCTGCCGGGATGATTATCGCTGCCCGGCGGACGTCAGGACCATTGTCGATTTCGGCTCAAACATTGGGCTCAGCGCGCTTTATTTTCTGACGCGAAACAGCGACGTTTTTGCGTACCTCTTGGAGCCGCTCCCTCGCAACGCGGAGAGACTTCGAACGAACCTGCGGGGCCTCGAGAGCCGGTACAACTTCACTCAAATAGCGGTTGCACTAGAAGATGGGGAGGCAGAATTCGGCTACGAAGAGACCGGCCGCTACGGCGGAATCGGGCTTGCCCGGGAGAAGACCACACGAGTGCCCTGTAAAGCGGCTAACAAGGTTCTCAAGGAAGTCTTGGAAAGGCATGCCTTCATCGACGTTCTCAAAATTGATATCGAAGCTCTGGAAAGAGAAATCGTGGCCAATATTCCTTTTGAATTGTTGCGACGCATCAGGAATATCTTTGTTGAGTTGAACCCTATGTTCGAGGGAAATCCCCTGCCTTCGACCCACGACTACCGGCGCTACGGAGGCGTGGCGCGATTCTCTTTGAGATGCCTGCAAAATTAAACATTGAGTACGGAGACTTATTTGGGCGCCAGAAACCGATCCAGAAAGAAGGCGAAATGCCAATTGCACCTCGCGTGACGCGCGAACAGGAGGCGTACGATGAGGGTACCGTCTACGCTGAAAGCAGCCGGATGAGCCAAATCTTCCGGCACGTGTTCGATTGCCCCAACGCGCGGTTTTGCGAGCAATACCTCGAGCGCCAGGTTCTCGCTAAGGTTAGAGGATCTTGCGCATTGGACTACGGATGTGGAAACGGTTACTACTCGCAGCATCTTCTTTCGCATGGTGCGAACCGGGTAATCGGCATTGACATTTCTCCACGTAACATCGAGGAAGCTCAGCGGTCTTGCGATCGAGATGCTCTGACGCGGGGCGCCGCCGAGTTCTACGTTATGGATGCTCACCACCTGACGTTTCCAAACGATTTGTTTGATTTGGTGATCGGGCGGGCCATCCTTCATCACCTGGAATTTGAAAAGGCTGTGCGTGAAGTCCAGCGTGTTCTAAAAACGGGTGGGTACGCGATTTTCGAGGAACCCTTGCGAGGTAATCCCGCCGGTAAGCTCTACCGCAGGCTGACCCCTCGCGCGCGCACACGTGACGAGTTACCGCTTTCGCGGGCACAGATTAGATGGGCAGACGGCCTTTTCGGATCTCACCATCATGTTTTCGGAGGGTTTCTTTCGACTTCCTTCGGCATGCTTACCTCGCTTTTAGTAGACTCCCCGGACAACATGCTGTTGCGTTTTGCGGATTCCATGGACCGGAGGATCATGCGGACGCCGTTGCGATACTGGATGAGGTACGCTTACTTGGTCTGGGAGAAGTGACCGCGCGGTGGGAGCAACTTGCCTGAGGAAGGGAGCGCCTGGCCGCGTTACCATGCAGAGAATTGTGCACCTTTTTTTGATTTTACTTACGATGATTCCCTTCCTGGGGAATTGGGGCGCTGCTAAAGTCCTCGCAACCAGCGCCGCCGGAGATCAAAGCACCAGTCGCAGCCAAGCCGCAGACGGGGGTGTTCCGGTTCTGAATCTAAGGACGTATGGCGCGAAAGGTGACGGCGTTTCGGATGATACGCCAGCGTTTAATGCCGCGCTGAGGGCAGCGCTGGTTGAGGGAGGCAGGATCTATTTTCCACCCGGAATCTTTGTTCTGAAGAGTCCGGATGCTATTGTTTACCAAAAAGCATCGAACGGTGTTTCCATCGAATGCGCGGGACCCGCAGCGACCACTCTCTTACTTAAAGGGAACGGCTTCCTGCTGAAATATAATTGGGCCAGTCCTTATTTCTACGGCTCTATTCGTGGTTGCAAATTTGATCTTACCCAGGCGCCGGCAGGCTCGATTGCAATTCATCTGGTTGACTCCGACGGATGGTCGATCGAGGACGATTCATTTACCTCATCATCCCCGGCACGAAGCATAGGAATTAAACTGGAAAACCAAGGTGGATGGTGCGAAAGAAATTACATTGCCCACAATTCGTTCGTTAACCTGAACCCCGCAGTCCTGTTTCAGCAGGACCGGGGCGACAAATATAATTCGTTTGCCTATAACATTCTCGCTTTTGATGAGTTTCAGGTGCCTCAGGGCGGCAATGGAATCGAGGTTGATGGACCGGCTGTTGTCTACAGCAACTTTTGGGTGCTTCGAACCAACATGAACGGCTCAGGCAATCTGGTCGACGCTCTTCATGGTGCTCATCTCAGATATAATTTCTATGATATCCGAGGCGAGGGTGGAGGTGCGGGCGCCTACATGCTGTGCGCTGATTCAACGTCGGGTATCACAGGAAATGGGACCATCTATTCCTTTGGAACAGGGAATGATCAAGGATCAACCTGCCCAGGTAAGGGCAATATCGCCGTCTATACGCAAGTCGCCGGAGCCTCCAACCTTCAAATGTCCAATTGGGTTGGAACAGGAAAAACCGTGAACGTTTATGGGGGATCGATTTCGATAGACGGAGGCGCAGGAACCGGAAATGTGATAGGGCCGAATATTTCCAGTCCATTTGTTTGGATGTACCGCCAGCCCGGCAATGCCTTCGTCATTGGAAACGTGCCGTATCCGCCCTCCCTGTCCAAATTCGCGCCGGTGTCCTGGTTCGATGATGCCGGCAATGGGATACTCACAGGACACCTTCAGGTTGGAGGCTCCCACGGACCAACGTGGTCATCGGGACCGAAAGCTCCAACCGGCTCATGCTCCAATGGCAGCCTCTATTCCAATACCGCAGGATCAGCGGGCAGTACTTTGTATGTTTGTATCTCGGGCTCGTGGTCCGATGTTAAGTAGCGAGAAAAGGGAATACAGGCAACTGCAAAGCGATGTTCACCGCGAGAACGAAACGAGGTAAAGCCAGTTCAATGGGGCCGGTGGTCAGTCTCGACGCTCGCACGCTTGGCGCAACTGGCCTGGGAACATACACAGGCGAACTGCTGGAGAACTTTGCTTCCCTCGATCACCACGAGTTCCGGTTCCGGGTCCTCTGCACTAAGCCCGAGCTGATGGAGAAGTTCCCCCTAGAAAAATTCGAGTTCGTCCCAACTGCGGCGCCGATTTACAGTATTAAGGAGCAGTGGGAAGTGATGCGCACTGCGCGCGGAGGGGATTTGCTCCACTGCACCCACTATAACATTCCGTATTTCCACACTGGTCGAATGGTCGTGACGATTCATGACCTGACGCATCTCACCCATCCCGAGTTCTTGCCAAACCGGCTCGCCTATTACTATGCCAGGTTCATGCTAAGCGCGGCTGCGCAGCGGGCCCGTCAAGTGATCACGGTTTCGCAGTTCTCAAAGCAGTCAATTTGTGAAATCCTAGGTGTGCCTGAGGAAAAGGTCCACGTGATACCTTTCGGTCTGCCGCGACGGAGCGCTGAATCCAAACCCCTTGATGGGATCCAGCTAGAGAAACTGGGAATTGTCCGACCCTACGTTCTTTTCGTTGGACTCCTGAAACCCCATAAGAACGTTCAGGCTTTACTGCGGGCTTTCGCGTGTCTTCCGGAACAGATCAGGTGCTCTCATCGCTTAGTAATCGCTGGCAAGCTTGGCAGCTATTATCCAACTCTCAGCAGGGTTTCGGCTGAGCTTCAATTGCAGGACCGGGTGCAATTCACCGGGCAGGTCAGTGACGAGGAGTTACATGCTCTCTACGCCGGAGCGAAGGCGTTTGTGCTTCCGTCGCTCAACGAAGGTTTCGGCTTGCCAGCGCTCGAAGCCATGAGCTATGGCCTGCCTGTGATTGTTTCGAATACCAGTTCACTACCCGAAGTTGTGGGGAATGCCGGGATGCTTGTGGACCCGACCGACGATCGCAGTATTGCCCTTGCGATCGAAGCGGTTCTTGCAGACAGTGATCTTCGCCGGAAATTGAGCGCGCTGAGCCGGGAGCGGGCGAAAGCCTTCTCCGCCAAGGAATTCGCCCGGCAACACTTGGAGGTCTATCGCGAGGCGCTTCGGAACTGAGGAGCGCAGTCTCCAGGTTACGAACGGGCGCAAATCGAGATGCCTGAAAGGTTCGAAGGATGCTAATCCGGTCTAAGGCTCCGCTGCGCATCAGCTTTGCGGGAGGCGGCACTGACGTTCGCGCTTTCTTTGAAAAAGAGGGAGGCTGCGTCCTTAATGCTACGATTAATCACCACGCGTGGGGAAGCCTGAGGCATCGCGAAGATGGAAAGATTCAAATCGAATCGGTGGATTTAGGCCTCTCCCTGAATTTCGACGTCCATTCTGAGTTGCGATATGACGGGAAACTTGATCTGGTCAAGGCTGCGATTCGGAACGTTGGCGGCCTTAATTCTGCGGGTTTTGATCTTTTTCTTCACAGCGACGCGCCGCCCGGTTCCGGCCTCGGATCGTCTTCCACACTGATGGTAACGCTCGTCGGCCTGTTGCAACGCTTCAAGAATGCGCCCCTGACCGACTACGAAATCTCGCACCTTGCCTATTTGATTGAGCGGGAGCATCTCGGCATCAAAGGCGGGATGCAAGATCAGTACGCCGCCGCTTTTGGGGGGTTCAACTTCATTGAATTCGAAAAACAACGCGTCATCGTCAACCCACTTCGCATTAGTCCTGACACGGTGAATGAATTGGAGCACAACCTGCTCCTCTGCTATACGGGAACAACGCGCGCATCCGATCGCATCATTGACGATCAGGTCCAACGGTATCAAACAGGCTGTGAGGACACACTTTCGGGTCTGCGCCAGCAGAAGCAGTTGGCTGTTGAGATGAAAAACGCTCTTTTGCAAAGGCGGCTGGATCAATTTGGCGAATTGCTTCACAACTCTTGGGAATTTAAGAAGCGGATTTCCTCAAAGATCAGTAATCCCCGGATTGATGAAATTTATGAATCCGCCAGAGAAAACGGCGCGCTAGGAGGAAAGATCACCGGGGCGGGCGGTGGGGGTTACATGCTCTTTTATTGCCGGTTCGAACGTAAACACCAAGTGGCTGAGGCCGTCAGAAAGCTGGGCGCGATTCCTACTCCTTTCGCATTTGAATTCAACGGACTTCAAACCTGGAGCGTTCCGGCTTGAGCGATGGCGCGTCGAAACAGGAGACCCAGATTTCCGAAAAAGCGTGTGATCCCAAGCGCGAGGGATCTACGGCGAGCCGTATTTCTGGACCGGGATGGGGTGATCAACCGAAAGGCTCCTGAAGGGCAGTACATCACTGGATGGAGGCATTTTGAGTTGCTCCCGGGAGTTGCCCAGGCGGTCCGGCAGTTCAACGAGGCGGGTTTTCTGGTGATCGTTGTCACCAACCAACAGTGCGTGGCAAAGGGACTGCTGACCGAGACGCAATTGAAATCGATCCACCGGAGAATGGTTGCCGATCTCAAGCGGCAAGGTTCAGTTATCGATGCGGTTTATTATTGTCCCCATGGAGCGGAGGCCCACTGCGCGTGCAGGAAACCTGAGCCGGGAATGATTCTCGAAGCTGCAAGAGACTACAAGATCAATCTCGCCGCATCCTGGATGGTCGGTGATTGCTTCAAGGACGTTCAAGCCGGCCTCGCCGCCGGTTGCAAGACAGCCTGGATTACGGAATCTGGCTTTGGTCGCAGCGAAGGCGCGCGCCCGGACCTCATGGTCCGATCCCTCGCCGAAGCCGCGCCACGGCTTCTCGTTGACCATTAAGGCCGGGGACTTAGCTGAGTGGCATTTTACGTTTCGCGGCTTCGCGCATGGCAAAGCTCACCTCTGATTTGCGGATCGCAATTGTTCACTATTGGTTTGTTGCGCAGCGCGGCGGCGAGCGGGTCATCGAAGCGATCGCGGGAATCTACCCGCAGGCTGATATTTTTACTCTGGTTCTGGATCGTGCGGCGCTCCCAGCCTCCCTTCGATCGCGGAGGATCACTACTTCGTTTCTGCAGAGAATACCGGGCGCGACCCGCTACTACCAGAAACTCCTGCCCCTGTTCCCTTTAGCGCTCGAGCAATTTCGCTTGGACAATTACGACCTGGTGATCAGCTCCGAATCGGGTCCAGCCAAAGGCGTGCTGACATCGCAGCACACGTGTCACATTTGTTACTGCCACTCGCCGATGCGCTACCTGTGGGATATGTACCATCGGTACCGGACGAGCGATGAGTTGGGTAGATCCTCCCGTGCACTATTCTCCCTCAGCGCGCATTACCTGCGCATGTGGGACGTGGCGGCAGCGTCCCGGGTGGACTATTTTATTGCGAATTCGATGAATGTGGCGGCGCGTATCCGTAAACATTACCGGCGCGAGGCTGAGGTGATCCACCCGCCCGTCAACGTATCGGCCGCATATATTTCGGAAAAAACTCAAGACTATTATTTAGTGGTCAGTCAGTTGGTCGGCTATAAGAGAGTGGATCTCGCGATCGAAGCTTGCAACCGGCTCGGGCGCCCTTTGCGAATCATTGGCGATGGAAAGGAGTACGCTCGGCTGAAACGTTTTGCAATGCCTCATATTGAGTTCCTTGGCTTTTTGCCCGATGAGGCGCTAGGTAAGCATTATGCCGGCTGTAGGGCTCTTCTCTTTCCGGGAGAGGAGGACTTCGGCATTGTTCCAGTTGAAGCACAGTCTTACGGCCGGCCGGTGATTGCTTATGGACGGGGCGGGGCGCTCGAGACCGTTAAAGAGCTTTCATTCGAGGATTCCTGCGCGGCCGAGGATGCAACTGGGGTTTTTTTCTATGAGCAAAGCGTGGAAGGGCTCATGGAGGCCATCCTTCGCTTCGAATCTCTTGAAAGCCGCTTTAACCCACAAGCTATCCGCGCTCATGTGCAGCGCTTTGACACTTCACGCTTCCGGGCCGAAATGGAGAGCTTCATCGCTGCGAAGTGGGCTGAGTTCAACGGCTAATCTCAATGCATCTGTGCCCCGCATCTCTATGAAAGCGAGTGAGTTGCACAACGGTCCGCGTAGCCATTTGCACGAAAATGTCGCCAGATCGTATTTGTCAAAGGCTCTGAATGCCGACGGGGAAACTCAAAGAGCGTAACATGCGAATCGCGAACGGATAATATGGGCTTGGATTGACGTTTTCCAGCATATACAATAAACGTTCCAGCAAGTGGGCCGCTTCGTATCCCGGAGCGTACCGAAAAAAGGTATCACAAAGCCAATTCAGTTGAGCATCATAAAGCCGCCGAGGGGGATGAGTTCCGAAGGCTGAGTTCCAGACCTATGATTCGCCGGCGACTGAACACCATCAATTTTTTCCTCCGCATCGCCACGCTGCTCCTCCCGC
>DASUKV010000331.1:0-2561 GCA_036278555.1 Terriglobia bacterium | reverse complement strand
GCTGCCGCCGGGAAGAGGGCGTGGCCGCACCGCGAAGAGCAGCCTCATTGCGGGCAGTCTGGGCTTCAACCGTGACGGGATGGTCCGCGCGGACGAAAGACGCGGAAAAGACCGAGGGAGAGCTACCAGGAAGCTTCAGATTGGCGGACCGAAAAACCACCCGGTAGTGGCGCTTCCATTGTGTGGGTGGACGGAAGAGCGATGCGAACCGGCTGAGCAATCGCCGGCGTTTTCGAGATTGCACCCTTTCGACCCGGTCAATGACCAGGCGGACCGGCGCTCCGGCAGGGATAAGCTGGCAGTCGCCCGTGTAGACCGGCTCTGCGATGGCTCCGTTCAGCGTATTGCCGGGCGCCAACCGGGAAATCTTGGTGGAATCACTGACGCTCACGCGAAGGATGGCGCCGGAAGGAAGAAGAGAATCGGCGCCTTTGGAAATACAGCGGCTCACTTGCGTCGCGGCGGATTTCGCCGGCGGCGACTGTTGTTGCGCCATGCTCTGCCGGGTCAGCGCCAGACTTAAGAGGATCGATAATAGGATTCCCGTCTGGCGCAAAACCCTGAGAATGTCGAGGCCGTTTGTTAATTTCATTGCGGGTTGCATCCTTGCTCCTGCGCGTCCACTGCGAGACGCGAGCAGCGAGAATAACACACCGGCTTTCCGGATGTCTCCTGGTAAGTGGCGATTCCGGCTCTCCTCTGGGGCGGGCATCCCAAGGCGCTAATGGAAAAGACGCCCTTTAAGCTGGCTGGGAGCAAAGTCCGGCCGGCGCACGAAATCCATCAGCGATTTTTCTTTCGTGCGAATCGCCGCGACCGCCGCGAGGAGCCCTTCGCACGTCTCCGCAGGGACCTGAATCAATCCGTTTTCATCGCCATGCAGCAGCTCTCCCGGCCGGATGGGAAATCCCAGGATCTGCACGGGAACTCCCACGCGGACGATTCGGAAATTGGCGTGGCTCGCCACAGCGCCGCGAGCAAAATAATGAAATCCCAGCGCTCTCACTTCCGGCAAGTCACGCACGCCCGAATCGCTGACCAGGCCAACGGCCCCTGACTGTTTAAAAATCGTCGTCATCACCTCACCGCAGTGGGTGGCATAGCTCGGGTGCGCGCCGATCTCCTGGCACACCACCACCGCGGGCTTGGGGGAGTGAAACACCGCTTCAAAAAGATCCAGGTATCTTGCTTCCTCCTTAACGTTCCCCTGGCTCACCGTCTCCACCTGCGCGGTGACGGCGTAGCCGCACATCCGACCCAGCTCTGGAAAGAGGCAGCGAAGCTCGAGTGGAGCAAAGCCTTCGTGCCGGGGCCGAATTTGCGCGAGTTCCAGAGCATTGGCCACCGTTGGAGTGTCAATCCCGCGAAGCGTCTCGATCCAGGTTTGATCTGGCAAATTGTCCTTCATGCATTCCTCCTTGGCTTGCAGTTCCGTCCACGCGGCGAGCTGCTTTGCACGAAACTGGCGTTGTTAACGCGACGTTAGTCAAAATGATTGAGAGACCGCAATATTATTACAGAAAACCAAAGATTAGCGAGCAATGATGAAAAATGCTTGCGAACGTGGCAGGGCTTGCGCTATTTTGGGCTGGCTTTTGCCGCCGGACCAGGCAACTTTAAACACTGCCTGCGATAAGGAGGCTTCCGCGACGGCGGAGAAATTGGTGAATGGCTCCTCAAACGCTTTGCCGGATTCTGCGTTCTGGGCGCTCTCGCAGGCCTGATCGTGAATCCGGACAACAGACTTCAACCTGCGCTCTAACGCCGGGTTGGATTGACTTAACGAGGTGAACATGGAATATCGCACGCTTCAGCACACGGACCTTAAAGTTTCACGCGTTTCGTTTGGAACCATGACGTTCGGTTCGCAAACGGACGAATCCGCCGCCCGAAGTATGGTGGACCGCTGTCTAGATGCCGGAATAAATTTCTTTGATACCGCCAATGTCTACAACAAAGGGCAGGCGGAAATTCTTCTGGGCCGGGCGCTTGCGGGCCGGCGGGAGAAAGTAATCCTGGCGACAAAAGTAAGGGGGAAGATGGGCAATGGCGCGGATGAAAGTGGACTTTCCCGCGCCGCCATCCACAAGGGCATCGATGCCAGCCTTCAGCGGCTCAACACTGATCATGTGGATGTCTATTATCTTCACCAGCCGGACTATGGCGTCGAAATCGAAGAGACGCTCGCGGCCATGGACGAACTGGTGCGCGCCGGAAAGGTGCGCTTTCCCGCCGTTTCGAACTACGCAGCCTGGCAGGTGGCGGAAATTCGCTGCCTCGCGGAGAAGAAGGGCTGCAAACCGCCGCAGATTTCGCAGCCCATGTATAACCTGCTTGCGCGCGGGATCGAAGACGAATATATCCCGTTCTGCGAACGCTTCGGCATCGCCATCGTGCCTTACAATCCGCTCGCAGGAGGCTTGCTGACCGGCAAGTATGGCGCTCAGCGCGACCCCAAAACTGGAGGCCGTTTCGATAACAATAAAATGTACCAGGATCGCTACTGGCACGAAGACTACTTCGCGGCGGTCGAGGAGCTTTCCGCCATCGCGCGCGAGGCC
>DASUKV010000330.1:0-7482 GCA_036278555.1 Terriglobia bacterium | reverse complement strand
TCATGGCTCATGCCCATTGATATCTCCCTCGCGGCAGGGAATGCTGCCCGGATTTCTTCCGCTAGCCGGCGCAGGTTGCGGAAATAAGGGCGGACATCCTCAGGATTTTCCAGAAATGGCGGGATCAGCATGAGCCCGCGCAGTTCGAGAGTTGGCAGATTGCTGACCTGTTCCGCCGCCGGTAGCACTTCATTTTCCGCTAGTCCGGATTTGCTTTCTTCCCCGGCGAGGTTCACCTGAAGAAGGATTGGAAGCCGGGCGGAAGGGTTCTGCGCCGCCTGATGCAGCTTGCTGGCAACGTGAATCGAATCCACCGAATGCACCCAATGGAATAATTCGCGCCCGCGCCTGGCTTTGTTGCTTTGCAAATGACCGATCAGGTGCCAGGTGATCTCGAGACCTTCGAGAGCGGTAATTTTGGGGGCCGCTTCCTGCACGCGGTTTTCGCCGAAGTCGCGTAGGCCGGCTTCGTATGCTTCCCGAATGCACTCCGCAGGGAACGTCTTCGAGACAGCGATGAGCTTGACGTCTTCCAGTTGGCGGCCCGAGCGATGGCACGCCGCCGCCATGCGCTCCTGAACTCTCATTATGTTTTCACGGATGCCCATAGAATGCAGCGCGGCGCCGCGCTTTCTCTCAAACCGAACAGCCGGGCCGCGGCGGTCAGTAAACTTCAGGAGTTCCCGCGTTAACCTCGGCGGAACAACGCTCCCGAACCTCGTCATCCAGGCGGCTCAGCGCTTCGCTCTTTTGAACGGGATAAACCGCCCCGCCCTGCAGCGCTTTATACTCTTCGGGCAGATGGGCAAGATTTGCCATGGCGTCCGCGCGAAGATCGTCAAGACTTAACCGCGCCGAGGTGCGTTTCCCGCCGGTGATCACCGGCCGGAGCAGCGATTCTGCTTCGGGATAGGTTTCATCGACACGGGCAATCAGGTCGTGGTGATATCGGCCGTCCCGCGAGAACCGGAACACCTGTTTGCGCCCTGGGGCATAGGCCTTGTGTTCGCTGAGCTTGGTTTTGTATGTGACGCGGCCGCCTTCCATGAGTTCCACGAGCTTGTAAACCACGTTGAGCGCTGGTACATCGCGCGAAGTGGCAAGCTCCGTTCCCACCCCGAAAAGATCGATCGGAGCGCCCTGGGCTACCAGATCCGCGATCCTGAACTCATTCAAGTCGCCGCTGGCCACGATTTTTGTCTCGTGAAGCCCGTGACCATCCAGTACTTTGCGCACCTGGCGGCTCTGCTCGAGCAAGTCCCCGCTATCGATGCGCACCCCCGCGATCTTGCGGCCAAGGTTTGCCGCAAGCTCAGCCCCTTGCAAGGTGCTATAAGTGTCGATCAAAAGCATGGCGCTTTCCGGGAAAGAATCGAGCAGCGCTTCAAAGCTCTCACGTTCGGTGGTGAAGACCTGAGTCCAGGAGTGAGCGGATGTGCCGGCGAGAGGAACCCCGTAAAGAAAACCGGCCAGCACGTTCGAGGTGGCGATGCACCCGCCCAGATAAGCGGCGCGAGCCGCGCGCAAGCCCGCTTCCGGACCCTGCGCCCGCCGCGTTCCGAATTCCAGCACCCCTCTGCCCTCTGCGGCGGCGACCGTGCGAGCGGCTTTGCTCGCGGCAAGTGTTTCGAAATTGATGACGGAAAGAAGGTACGTCTCGACGATTTGAGCCTCAATGATTGGCGCCGTAATTTGCACGAGAGGTTCCTCGGCGAACGCCACCGTACCTTCAGGAAACGCACAAACGTCACCGGTGAAGCGAAAGGCGCGAAGGTACTCGAAGAAAGATTCCGGAGTATTACGGAAAGCGCGCTCCCGGCGCAAGAAATCAATCTCTCGCCCGGTAAAGTGAAGATTCTCAAGGTAGTTCAGGGCGGATTCGAGGCCCCCTGCGAGCAGGAACAGGCGCTCAGGAGGCAGTGACCGGACGAAAAGCTCGAAGCTCGCGCGCGATTCGATTTTGTGTTCGAAATAACCGGCCGCCATCGTGAGCTCATACAAATCGATGAGAAGAGCGGGATGGGATGGGGATTCTATGGTCATACAGCCGTGAGAGATACGGAAAGCCATCGTTTTGCGGAGGATCGATGCCTCCACCCCACCATTGCAAGGACAATAGAGAGGACGGCGGAAGTGGCGGCTACATCCTGTGATCCTGGCGATGCAGCGTCTCTAATCGCCGCGGACCGGGAGTATCGTGCCTGCCACAGCACTGCGAGATCGGCCGGTTGGTTTCCAGGTGGCGCTCCATGGCTTTCGCAGCATGAAGACCTCATTCACCGCAAACCGCTTTGAGATATTGCCGATGAACCATTCGTCGAATCTGTAGAGCCAAGCCGGATTGTACCCCGCCCGGCCGAATAATCTTCCCCAAGGGGACATGGTTCTGCGCGAAGTGAGCCTCACGAATCGCGAGGAGAACGCATTGATCTGGACACGGTTCAGGGGGTATTCGCCGGGCGAAACGTTGCTGTCCCGCACGGGAGCAACTTTCCGCAGCCACTTCAGGATTCGGAGATCGCGGATCGGCTCCGCAAAAATCGCTGAGCCTCCTGGCTTGAGTACACGGTACACTTCTCGTGCCGCCCTCTCGATATCGAGGTGGTGCAGGATTGCAATACCAAACGCGACATCAAAGCTGTCGTCTGGAAAGCCTGTTTCGTAGGCGGAGGCCACTTTAAACGAAGCCTCCAGCCCGTTTCGATCCAGCCGCCGTTTTGCAATCTCAACGAGATCCGGAGAGAGGTCGATGCCCGAGACCTTCGCGCCGAGCGCCGCGAGAATCACCGAGTTTTCGCCGGCTCCGCACCCATAATCCAGTACTTCGAGCCCGCGCGGGTTTCCCAGCACGGAGAAAGCATAGCGGAGGAATTCCCGGCAGTCGGCGGGCGGACAGACATACTTGCGAAAATTTTGCTCGGTAAGCTCCAATTTATCGTCAGTGATGGATTGAGCATCGATCCGGCTGCGTTCAATTTCTTCCAAATCCGATTGGCGAGTGTGTTCCACGTTTCTTTCCGAGAATGGCTTGATGGTTTACGATTAAACGCGGGGGACTACAAATTAAGCTTGTCCATTCATTCTTACCACAATTTCAAATTATACCGTTATTGCCGGAGCCGGTAAGACGTCTTTTCGCTGGCTCGTGCAAGAATCGGCAGGCAGTGGATAAGTCCTTCAAGCATCCTCGGTTAGGCGGCATAAGTCCACCAGGCGGGAATCGCTGTCAAAACGTTGGGCCGTTCGTGAATGGATTCATGGAAAAAAGAAACACTCTTAATTACGCTGGCCTGGCAGCCGATGATAGAATAGGGCTTCATTTCATTGCGGGGTCTAAGCCCCGGCTCCACGTACAGCGGCAACCATCGATCGTATCCCTTTTGTATTGAGCTATCCAGCTGAAGGCGTCCACTCAAACGTGTATTATTTAGATAATATGTTGGCTATAATATAGGCCAGTTGGAAGTCGCTAAGAAATCGATCTGTTGCCAGGCTAAGGGAAGCGAGATTCCAATCTATTTCTTGAGTTCTTCTAAACTTCGACGGCTGCGGCCTGAAAATAACCGATTGACAACTCTATTTAGTTTGGTATACGGATTGCTTTCGTCATCATTTAAAGCATTGCGGGCTTCCGTACCGCAAGATCGAGCCCAGAAGACCGGTGGGCCGCGAAAGTTTCATAATAGGTTTTGCAGTAGGAGAGCCGAGTACCCTGGCTAACAACTTTACTGGAGGTAGAGCCTGGTCGGGGCCGTGCGATGACCTTACTGCAGCAGTCAGGGATGGGGGGTTTGGGACTTTTTGCCTGAACCGATGTATGAGAGAGCCGAGTACCCTTTCTAACACTTTACTGGAGGTAGAGCCTAGTCAGGGCCGTGCGATGACCTTACTACACTTATCAGAGGAAAGCCTGAGCTTCCCACCCCGAGCTGAAAATCCAAATAACGCCTCGATAGCAATCTTTCCCTTTTTATATCTGCTAACCTGTCAAACGGGCAGAATTCAGCGCTGGCACTCCATATCTTTATGATTTCATCGCATTAGTTTCACTCGCAGGATTCGCGCCTTTTCCGGCAAGTAAACGTGAAACTCGTCCCCATTTAACCGCCGGACCGGCGCCCATTCCGTCCCTCGGAACGTACCTTCTTCAAGAGAAACCATTTCCGCGCTGCGCGGCGGCCCGTCCAGCTCGCGAAAATCCACATAAAATCCCGAGCCTGCTACAACATAATCGTCAGGACTTAGCTCAATGATGATGCCGCCGGCGTGAGGACTCGCCTGGACTTGTGCGAACCCGGACCGGCCGCTGAAGTGTGCCACGGCTGCCAGTCCATGCCCTAAATCAATCCCCTCCGCCTGATCCGCGCCTTTGACCACAGAAAACAGCTTCCCGCTGTATTGGTATTTTTCAATCAATGGCAGCAATGGCTCAAGGATGCGGTAGGTTTCTTCAAGCGCCTCGCCCTGGGGTGTCAGCTTTCCGTTTTCGACTCCGTGGTCAATTCCAAAAGGGCTGAAGCCAATTCCGTTGAATCCTGCCAGCGTGGCGAAGGCGTAAGGCGCATAGTCGGCTGTGAAGCGCGTTTCCGGCACGAAGAGAGGATTATCCGGCCGCCGGAAAGCCGCCGCAGTCTCGATGAATTCCGGCAGATAAATATCCGGCGCGAGCAGATCAATGTGCGATGCCGCCGCTTTCCAAATGTCGAGTACGTGCACCGTCGGACCGCCGCTTGGCCAATCTCCGGCTCGCACGTTGCCGGGATTCACCAGCCAGTTGTTGCAGTACATCGGCAGCGGATAAGCCTGCTTGCCGGCGGCTGCAACGGCATCCACATAACGCGCGACATACCATGCGCTGAACGCTTCGGGAGCGAGCTGACCGAAAACTTCAGACCACGTTCCCGAGCCGCGAAAATGCCGGCCGCCCCATGCGGTTTCGAGCGCTGGCATCAGGCGGCCGCGATGCGCCTGTAAATAAGTCATCAGCGCGGACGGAACAGCGGATTCGTATTGCCGGGTCGCTTGCGGCGAGTAATCCCGGTCCGCGCCCAGCAAGCCCGTTTCGTTCTCAACCTGAACCATGATGACAGTGCGCTCGGCCTCATCGACGCTCTTGAGGTGGCTCATCGCTGCCGCGAACGCGCGTTCATCCGCCTCGCGCGCGGCGGTGCAGAACGGCGAGATGATCTCCATCGGCTGTCCTACCGCATTACGCACCCGAAAGTATTTAGCGGTGTTTTCCTTAACCCAGGCCGGAGTGTAAGTCATTGCGCCGTTCTTCCAGGTTCCAAACCAGAGCAGAACCACGCGCAGTTTGTGGGCGCGGGCGCCCTGAAGAATATCGTCAATCAGATGGAAATCGAAGTGGCCGGGCTGGGGCTCAATCATTTCCCAATAGATTGGAATTTCCGCGGTATTCGCGTGCATGGCTACCAGGGAATCCCATACCGGCTTCGGGTCTTCAGGATTTGACGCGCTGGAGTTGTGTACCTGGCCGCCAAGCATCAGGAAAGGTTTCCCATCCACTAGAAGCTGGTACTTTGAGCCGGTATGCACCAGGCGCGGAATCGGAGTCTGGGCGGCAAGAGGGATTGCCAAAGCGAGAAGCGCGAGGAGCACGGCGAAGATGGGCCTGTTTTTCTGGGTCAGGAAGGAATCCTCCTGAGATGATGATTTCGCCGTAGCGGTGGTTTCTGGCCAACCGCAAACTGTAGCGGCGCTCTCTGAGCGCCGGCTTTTAAAAAGTAGAGACCGGCGGCCATAGGCCGCCGCTACAGCGGGGTAGCGCGGAGTTGTTTTGTAACTCCGCGGCTTTTGTCCACATCCATTGCGAAAAACCGCAGACTTAAACAACAAGTTTGCGCTACCTCGTTACCGCGCTATCGCTTCAGTTCCACGATGGTCGCTCCAGCGCCGCCTTCCTGCTGCGGGGCCGGATAGTATCTCTCGACATGAGGGTGAGACGCAAACATCTCGTGCAGTTCTTTGCGGAGCACGCCCTTGCCGTAGCCGTGAACGATGCGGACCGTGAACCGGCCGCGAAGAAAAGCACGGTCCAGGTATTCATCGACGCGCGCCTTGGCTTCCGCGGCGGTATTGCCGATCACGTTGATTTCAGTGGCGGGCGCAGTCTCGTCATTCTCCGGAAGCACAACAGCGACGGCCACGGGCGCGGCTGCTGAAGCGCCTTCAGCATGTTGGCGCGCCAGAACCAGAACTTCCGATTGAGGCACTCGCATCCGAACCCGCCCCACTTCCACTTCGAGTTCGTTCTTGTCCAGTACTGCCGTGACGACGCCGGGCGTTGAGAGACTCCGCAGCCGCACCTGATCGCCCAAGACGGCAGGAACGCTCATCACTTCGCTTGCAGCCGCCGGCGTCCCGATCGCTTCGAGGACCTGCGCGTTCCATTCTTCGCGCGCCTCGCGTCCCAGCGCCTCTCCTTTCCGTCCGGCCCGTCCCGGCGCTTTCGAAGGCGCCGTTTCCGCCTGCTGCGCCTGCCGACGGATTTGCTCAATCGCGGTCTTCCATCGCTTGTCGTAGTCACGAAGCGTCTCTTCAAGTCTTCTATCCAATTCGCGCAGCTTCGCCTGCCGCTCCGCCATCCAGCGCTCTTTCATCTGGCTTTCGCGCGCTTCCATCTCGCGTGACTGCTGGCGAAGCCGCACCCATTCACGCTCCTGTTCTTCTCTCTGCGCGTGCAGCCATGCTACCAGCGCGGACGCTTCCGTTTGCGAAGGATCGATCAAGGCGCGGGCGCTGTTCACGATCTCCGGGTCCAGGCCAATTCTCTGAGCAATCTCCAAGCCGCTCGACTTTCCCGGAAGCCCCATCAGGAACTGATAGGTGGGTGCGAGCGTGGCCTCGTCAAAGTCCATTGCCGCATT
Source organism: Terriglobia bacterium (assembly GCA_036278555.1). GTDB lineage: Bacteria > Acidobacteriota > Terriglobia > UBA7540 > UBA7540 > RH2-MAG17b. The sequence goes on along the minus strand of DASUKV010000330.1, from coordinate 595 downwards.
CATCACTCCGGGTGTTTCCGCGGCGTAGGCCTTAAGCCGCGAATGGTGCGTGGAGGCAATGGTGATCGCGCCGCGCCCGCGAAAGTGCTCCAGGATGGCAATGGCGAGCGCCGCACCTTCCTGAGGATCGGTACTACTCCCAATTTCGTCGAGCAGCACAAGGTCGTTGCCGTCTGCCGTTTCCGCCATTGCCTGGATATTGCGGATGTGCGCGGAAAAGGTGCTGAGATTCTGTTCGATCGATTGCTGATCGCCGATATCTGCCAGAATCCGGCTGAAAAGCGGCAGTCGAGCCTCGAGAGCCGAGACCGGCAGTCCCGCCTGGGCCATCAGCGCGGCGATACCGATCGTCTTGAGAGCCACGGTTTTCCCACCCGTGTTGGGACCGCTGATGATGACGAGCGTCTGGGGCGGGCGCAATTCGATGGTGAGTGGTACAGGCTCGCGGCCGGCGGTCCTTAAAGCGCTTTCAAGCAAGGGATGGCGCGCCTCCCGGAGCGCCAGTTCGCGCGAAGCCGAAAACTGCGGGATGCAGGCCCTGTACTGCCGGGCGAATTCCGCTTTCGCGAAGGCCAAGTCCATGCCGCTGAGCGCA
>DASUKV010000329.1:0-7977 GCA_036278555.1 Terriglobia bacterium | reverse complement strand
GAAGTCTTGGGTTACGACGCTGCGTGCGAAGGCGGCCGAGGAACAGGTTATGCGCGCCGCAGGCCTGGAATCGTTATTCAAAATGTGAGCGAGTTTTCACAGGATCGTTACGGGGTGGACGTTTTGAAGATTGAATTCCCGATGGATATCAAGTGCGTTTCAGGCGCTCGCGCATTTGGGGGAGAGGAAGCCTATTCGCAGAGCGAGGCGTTAGACCTCTTCCGGCAGGCGGCGGCGGCTGCCCGGAAGCCATTCATTTATCTCTCTGCCGGCGTGAGCCATGATGAGTTTGTCGAAGGTCTTTCACTGGCGGCGGAAGCAGGCGTGCCTTATTCAGGGGTGCTTTGCGGGCGTGCCACATGGCAGGAGGGAGCGCGCATCTATGCCCAGCGGGACCTTGCTGCGCTTGAGGAATGGCTTGAAACAGAAGGAAAGCGAAACGTTCAGGTTCTGAACGATTGCCTCAAGAACGCCCGGCCATGGTACGCCGAGTTTTGATGACCCGTTGTTGAGGTAGCCACGGCACGGTTTGTGTGCCGTGGGCATCATGGCTCCTAAAAAACGGCCCACGGCACACAAGCCGTGCCGTGGCTACCACTCCTGGCGCCGAGATTGTTCACTAGAGGGAGTATCTCAGGAGTAAGAAATGGCTGAAGTTCCTCGTAAACAAATATTCGACGCCGTCGTCGTGGGCTCGGGCGCCTCTGGCGGTTGGGCGTGCAAGCTGCTCACGGAAGCAGGATTGAACGTCGCGCTGGTTGATGCGGGCCGCCCACTTCCCGACAGCGAGTTCTGCGAGCACGAGCCGGCGTTCAAATTGAAATACCGGAACCGCGCTCCCGAAGTGATTGCGAAGACGCGCTTCATCCAAATGCACTCGCCGGCGTGCAGCGAATATAACTACAAATGGTTCTGCAACGACCTTGAAGAGCCGTACACGACGGCGCCGGAGATGCCCTTCTATTGGAAAGGCCGGCTGCGCGTGACTGGGGGGCGGACGGTGGTCTGGGGCCGGCAAAGCTATCGCTTCAGCGATCTTGATTTCAAGGCGGCTTCGTTTGATGGCTATGGCGTGGACTGGCCAATGAGTTATAAAGACTTGGCGCCTTACTACGATCGTGTCGAGGAATACGTGGGGATCACCGGGATGCCCGAAGGTATTTACGAGCTTCCCGACGGCCATTTTCAACCTCCTATGGGGCTGACGTGCGCCGAAGTGAAGCTGCGGGAGCAAACGCGAAAGAAGCTGGGCTGGCGAATCACTTTGGGGCGCTCGGCCAATATCACGAAGCCCACGAACGGCCGCGCCCCCTGCCACTACTGCGGCCCGTGCTCACGGGGCTGCGTCACTCACTCTTATTTCAATTCTTCGTTTACCACGGTCGACGACGCGCTCAAAACGGGCAGGTGCACTCACATCCCCAAGGCGATGGTGTGGAAAGTGCTGATGGATTCTTCTTCGAACCGCGCTCGCGGCGTTCTTTACATCAACCGTGACACGCGCGAAGTTAGCGAAGTCAACGGCCGGCTGGTGATTTTGTGCGCGCAGGCTCTTGAATCGGTCCGAGTCCTTTTTAATTCAGCGACCCGCGAACACCCCAACGGACTTGCCAACAGCAGCGGCGTTCTCGGGCACTATCTGATGGACCACGTCTTTGGCGTCCACGTCCGCGGCGAGCTGCCGGACATGGACGATAAGCCGAATATCAACGGTCCGCACCGGCCCGACGGGATCTACGTCATACGATTCCGCAACACCCATAACAGCCCTCGCTCAAAGAATTTTATCCGTGGTTTTGGATATCAGGGCGGAGCAGGTCCGCAGTTCAGCTTCAGCGCGCCCGGCTTTGGCGAGGCTTATAAAAAGGCGGTTTTCAATCCGGTCACGAACGTTGGATTGGGGGGATTCGGCGAGTGCCTGGCGCGATGGGAAAACTACGTGGAGATCAATCCCAACCTTGCCGATAAATATGGGATTCCAACGCTGAACATCCATATGAAGTTCGGCGAGAATGAAGCGGCCATGGCGCGGGACATCATCGAGTCTGGAACGGCAATTCTGGAGGCGGCAGGAGCGAAAAACGTCCGGACCCAACCCCATCCGCAGCCGCCGGGCTCAGCAATTCATGAGGTGGGGATCGCGCGGATGGGTAACGATCCAAAAGCATCCGTGCTAAACCAGTTCCAGCAAACGCACGACATCCGCAACTTATTTGTGATGGACGGCGCTGGTTTTCCTTCGAGCGCCTGTCAGAACCCAACGCTCACAATTATGGCCCTGGCGGTCCGATCCTGTGATCACCTGATCGGGCGATTGAAGGCGGGCGCGCTATAGGCGGCCTCACACCACTGACCTATTTATGATCTCCCTGCGCCGGCGATGGTGGATCGTCGCGCTTCTTTCGGCTTCCATCGCGATCAACCTGGTCGATCGCCAGGTTCTTTCCCTCGTCGCCCCTGTCTTACGCCAGCAGTTTTCGCTTTCCGACACTCAGTACGCCTATATCATCGTCGGCTTCCAGCTTGGAATGCTGCTGGGGCAGGTGCCGGCGGGGATGTTCCTGGACTGGGCCGGCGCCCGGGTGGGCTTTGTCTTCATATTTGTCTCGTGGTCCGTTGTGAATGGGCTTCACGCGCTCAGCCGCGGGCTCGCGAGCCTTATCGGGCTGAGATTTCTGCTGGGCCTCTCGGAATGTGGTGACTATAGCGGCGGAATTAAAGTGGTGGCCGGGCTTTTCCCGCCAGAGATGCGGGCGCTGGCCGGCGGCATCTTTAACGGAGGAGCTCAGCTTGGCGCGATCCTTTCACCGCCGATCGTGGTTCTGATTACCTTGCATTGGGGATGGCGCGCGGCGTTTCTTCTTCCCAGCTTCCTCGGGCTCTTCTGGCTCGTGCCCTGGCTCCTCCTCTTCCCTCGCGGAACGAAGCAGCTTCCGCAGACGGTGGTTGTTGATTCAAGGGGTCTCGAGGCCGGCCGCCGCCGTATTCCTCTCAAAAAGCTTCTGGCACAGCGCCCGGTGCTCGGGTTACTGATCTTCCGTGCGGCGACGGGTCCGCTCACCAGCTTCTACTGGTATTGGCTGCCGGAATACCTGCGTCACGGCCGCGGGATGACCATGATAGCGATTGGGCTGCTGGCCTGGATTCCCTATCTGGGAGGCGGTCTCGGCAATGTGCTCGGCGGATTCTTCTCGGATTTCCTTATCCGCAAGGGGATGAGCGTGGATGGGGCGAGGAAGACCAGCTTTGTGGTTGGGGCTGTTTTTTCGTCCTCGAGCGTTTGCCTGCCTTTTATCGGAAGCACCGCGCTAGCGATTGGCGTGATCTGCCTGGCCGTTTTCGGAAATCAATATATGGTGGCAAGCTATATCGGGATGGTTGGAGACATCTTTCCTGCGAAGGTTGTGGCGACGGTCAATGGAATCGCGGGCGTTGCGGATAGCGGGGTGGGGATGGTCACGATGCTTTTGACCGGCATCATTATCGATCATTTTTCCTATTCGCCGGTCCTGACCGCAGCGGGCATTCTGCCCTGGGTCGCGGTGCTGAGCGTCTTTCTGGTGATCCGGCGAATCACCCCCGCAGATTTTAGTGTTTGACGCGCGCGACACAGCGCCAGGGTCAAGGCTGTTCAAATTAACGGTGCAGAGAGACGGCTTTGCCGCGGGTCGCACCCGCAAAGTCGAAATCTAATTGGACAAGCCTGCGCCAGGATTGGGATGCATTGTCCCCCGGCAACGCCCTTGGTATGCTGATTTCTAGGGGATGTTTTTTCACGGCGGGCTCACACGTAAATGAGAATGAAAGCAGGAGATACGCATGGTGACAAAAGGTCTGGCGTCTGAACACACTTCGGTATTCCAGGAAACTTCCGAAAGCTCCGCGGCTGCCGGAAGCCCGGTGAAACCCGGAACTCTCTTCACGGCTGATAGCGGGAAAGCGGTCTATCGCGAGCGGTTTACCCCGGAGACGGCGAATCTTCTTTACCTGAGTTGCGGGGAATTTGATCTGCCGCCCCGGACGGAATCCCGGTCATGGTGTTTTCCGGGCGAGGAAAGCCTCCTCTTCATGTGGCAGGGGCGTGCAGATATCTTGCTGGGTGATCGAGCTTTTGACCTTATGCCCTACGACACGCTTTACGTTCCGCGCGACGCATCCTTCCGCTTGCTGAACCGCACTTCAGCTCCTGCCCGCCTGGTGCACTGCTCCGCTCCCGCCAAGGACGCCCATCCGGCGTTTCATTCACAGTTCCGAGAATTTTCGCGGCAGGAGTCCCGGATACGCCATCTCAAGGGCAAGGATGTCTACATGATGTTCGACGTTTCCGAAAGCGCTGATAAGCTCGTAGCCGGTTATACTTTTTTTCAGCCCCATCAACGTTCATGGCCTCCGCATAACCATACCGATCAGGAAGAAGTTTATTTTTTCATCAAGGGTTCGGGCTCGATGGAGGTTTACGACTCGCCGGAAAGCTTGTCATTCGTTCATTCCGTCCGTGAAGGCGACGCCGTCACGATTCCCTTTCTCAATTATCATCCCGTGTTTTCGCAAACCTCTCCGCTCGAATTCATCTGGTGCATCGCAGGGGAACGCTATTGGGTGGGAGACAAGAAGAAGGAATTTATGTCCGGCACGGCGGAGGCGATTACGACGTGAAGGTGGGCATGGTTCAATTGCAGGAAATCGCCACGGTTAACTAGGTTAACTGTGGGTTGTGACCGCGGAAAAAGCCCACGGTCAGGAGAGCGCTGACCGTGGCTACCACTGCCATGAAAATACCTGTAACGGCGGCCTCTGGCCGCCGGTCTTTAACTTCTTAAAAATCCGGCGGCCAGAGGTCGCCGCTACAGCGCGTCCATCAGGCGCTTCGGTACAATTTCGTCATCACAAACTCGCGGTGTCCGAGAGCCTCCGCAGCCGTCAGCCGTCCGTTGGCGGTACGTTTCATCAGCTCCAGCAGTTTCTCTCCGGCTGTTTCGACGGTCATTTCTCCTGAGAGGATCTGAGACACATCGAGGTCAATATGTTCGCTCATGGTCGAGCAGGTAAGCGGATTTCCCGAGAGCTTGATCACCGGCAGAATGGGATTTCCAATGATGTTGCCCTGCCCGGTTGGGAATAAATGAAGTACGGCGCCGGAGGCTGCCCACAGCGTTAAGGCTTCGGCGGCCGCTGAGGATGTGTCCATGAACCACAATCCCTTGCTTTCCGGCGCCTCGGCCGGCTTGAGCACGCCGGCGAAACGTGTCCGCTTCCCCATCTTCTGAATATTGCCCAGGGCCTTCTCTTCGATGGTGGTCAGGCCGCCCCGGATGTTCCCTTTCGTCGGTTGGGATTCCGAAAGATCGTTCGTCTTATGCTGATTGATGAAGTCGTTGTACGAGCTCCAGGTCCGCATGAAGGCTTCAGCCACTTCGGGGGTTGCGGCCCGCCGTTTGACGATGTGCTCGGCCCCGGTCAACTCCGACGTTTCGCCAAAGGACATCGTCCCGCCGATCTCATCAAGCTGATCAAAAACCGCGCCGACTGTGGGGCAGGACGCAAGCCCGGTGGTGGTGTCAGACTCTCCACACTTCGTCGAGACGTAAATTTCATTCATCGCGCAGTCCTGGCGCTCGGTCTCGGACGCCCACTGGACGTATTCCTGGGCTTTGCGCGCGGCTTCTGCGATCGTTTGAAGGTCGCCCTTCCGTTCGATGGAAAAGCCGGTCACGGGCTTGCCGGTTTTCGCGATCCCTTCAACCACGCGCTCCGTCCATCCCGGCTCGATGCCGATCACAATGGCCGCGGCCACGTTCGGGTTAGCGCCTGTTCCAATCAAAGTGCGGAAGAGCAGGTCTAGATCCTCGCCAAATTGGAGCCTGCCGTAAGCATGAGGAAGCGCCAGCACACCCTGAATGACACGCGCCACCGACTCGCAGGCGGCATTGGAGATATCATCGACAGGAAGGATAATCACGTGGTTGCGGATTCCTACCTGGCCGTTTTTTCGCCGGTAAGCCTTGAATCGCGGAATCTGCATCTTTACCACCTTTTGGTCTTAAGATTGTGCACGTGGACGTGCTCGCCGGCCCGAATTGGCGCGACAACTTTGCCGATGTCTTCACCGTACTTGATGATGGTTTCTCCGGCTTTGAAATCCCTGAGCGCGATTTTATGGCCAAGCGGAATGGCTTCGCGGGCGGGGATGTCAGCGACCGCTCCGCCGTCGAGGGCAGCGCCCTTGGCGGTGTGCCCCGGCTGGATGTCCACTACCGCGACGCCAACGTTGTCACGCTGATCGTGCACGATAAAATCTCTCATCATGCCTCCAAGGGTCATGAGTCATCGGGTTAAGCTGCGAGCACGGTAGGGCCACGATCCCTCCGGTGGCCCTTCCGAAATCTGGAATATAATATACCAGCTTCGAGCGCCGCAAAATAGCTGTAGCGGCTACCTCTAGCCATGGCTGTCCAATTTAGCTGCGCAGAGGACGGCTTTGCCGCCTGTCTTGCGGAAAGCCTCTGGCTTTTCGGCCAAATGTCCACGTTTTGATGTTCCCGCAGGGCGCGAAGGCTTTGCCTTCGCGCCCTGCGGGAACAGGTTGGGTTTGGGTGCAAGTTCCCGGAAGGGCAAAGCCCTTCCGCAAGTCAGGCGGCAAAGCCGCAGGTCGCATCGGTAATATCGGAACCTAATTTGGACAAGCATGACCTCTAGCCGCCGGATGCTGCTTTTGAAGGCCGACGGCGAGGACGCCCCCGCTACAGCGCACACCTGAGCTTTTTTGTACAATGTGGCGAGCCGGAGACCCAAGTTAGAACCCGTATGAAGACGACAAGTGCCTTGGTCGCCCACGGTGGCGGCCCGACCCCGGTTCTGAACTCGACACTGCTCGGAGTCATCCGCGAGGCTCGCGCCGCGGATTTTCGGCATCTGTGGGCCCCGATTGGAGGCCTCGGAGGAATCCTTCGCGGAGACTTGATCGATCTGCTGGCCATCCCGCGATCAAAGCTGCAAAAGCTGAGCGGCCAAAGCGGCTCAGCCGTCGGAAGTTTCCGGGGGAAGATCTCCGACAGTGATTTAGACGAAATCATCCACTCTTTCCGCACCCGCGAGATCCATTCTTTCTTCTACACCGGGGGCAACGGCTCGATGGGCACTCTTCAGAGAATTGCGGCCGCTGCCCGCGCGAGCAACTATGAATTGACTGCGGTGGGTGTTCCTAAAACCATCGACAACGATATTTGCGAAACCGACCATTGCCCCGGCTTTGGTAGTGCTGCGCGCTTTGCAGCCATCGCCGTCCGTGAGATCGGCCTGGACCAGCGCGCTCTTCCGACGCCTGTCTCAATTGGCGAGGTCATGGGGCGTAACACAGGATGGCTTGCCGCCGCAACGCTATTGGCCCGCCAGCGGCAGGCTGACCCGCCGCACTTCATTTATGTTCCCGAAGTGCCGTTCAATCTTGATGAATTCCTGGGACGCGTTGACCGGTTGCTCCAGAAGCAAGGCTGGGTGGTGGGAGTCGTGGCGGAAGGCTTGCGAGACCACGCCGGGCGGATCATCGCTGGCGCTCGCGGAAGCAGCCGCGATGCGAAGGGAAGACCGCTGGCGGGCGATGTTGCAGCCCACCTGGCCCGCCTTGTAAGCCAGAGGCTCCGCGTGCGCGCGAGAAGCGAGAAGCCGGGGCTGCTGTGCCGCGCATTTGCTCCGTGCCAATCACTAGTCGATGCGGCGGAGGCATACTCCCTGGGCCGTTTTGCGGTCCGGTCAGCTCTCAAGGGACATTCGGAAATGATGGTGGGCCTTCGTCGAGCATTCTCGAAACGCTATTCCTGCCGGCTCACTCTGGTTCGTCTCGATAAAGTCGCGGATCAAGAACGCTTCCTGCCTGGCAAGTATCTTCGCAAACCGGGAGATATTCCAGAATCTTATCGCGCTTATGTAGCTCCCCTGATCGGCCCGGCGCTTGAGATGCCGGTTTATTTCGACAGTGAT
>DASUKV010000328.1:0-3599 GCA_036278555.1 Terriglobia bacterium | reverse complement strand
AAGGAGAGGGCGCCAGTCTTGGCTCCAGCCCTCTCCCTTCGGGAGAGGGTGGCGAGCGGGGAAGCAGCGCTTCCCGTCGCGAGCCGGGTGAGGGGGGCCTCTAACCAATCCGCAATGTTTTGAATGATATAATCCTGCCATGCCCCAGCACATCGTGGTGATTGAGGACGAGCGGGACATCGTCAACCTGCTGAGCTACACCTTGCGCAAAGAAGGTTTTGAGGTGAGGAGCTCGGGATGCGCCCGGGAAGGAATTGAGCTTCTAAGGCGGGGCCCGGCGGACCTGGCAATCATCGACATTATGCTGCCGGATTTGAGCGGCCTCGAGCTTTGCAAAAAAGTTCGGGCGGACCAGAACCTGAAAAGCCTGCCGGTTATTTTCCTCACCGCGAAGGGCGAAGAGTTTGACCGCATTCTGGGTCTCGAATTGGGCGCGGACGATTACGTCGTGAAGCCCTTCAGCCCGCGCGAACTGGCCGCGCGCATCAAGGCGGTTCTCCGCCGGCAGGAGCGCGCAGAAGAAGGCCCGCCCGTGATTGAGGCTCACGACCTTCGCCTGGATTCCCGCACGCAGGAAGTGATGGTGCGAGGGCAGACGGTTGATCTGAGCTCGCTCGAGTTCAAACTGCTCCATTTCCTGGCATCGCATCCGCGCCGTATCTTCGCACGCGAAAACCTGCTGGATGAAGTCTGGGGCCGGGATCGCTTTGTGACGCCGCGCACGGTGGACGTTCACATCCGGCGGCTGCGTGAGAAGATTGAAGCTCAGCCTGACCGGCCGCGATACCTTCAGACCGTGCGCGGGTCCGGCTACCGGTTCACTCCTCAGCCGGCGGAAGACGGCTGTAGCGGCGGTCTCTGACCGCCGACCTTCATTCTCCAATCGATGTGGCTCTTGGGTGGGGCAGGCCGTGAGCGCGCACAAACAAGCTGAGGCTGCTACAGGAGGGTCGCTTCGATTCCCGCTACCCGCCGTGCGCGCATGGCGAGCTTCCGGTCGAACGTGGCGAATTCTCTGGCGTTTCCTATGCTGGCCAAGTGCAGAGCGTCCGCAAAATCAAGACCCGACTCAAGCCAGTCGAGAGCCCTGGCGACGGCAAGTTCATCTTCCAGAAACACCGTTTCGAGCCCGGCAAGAGCCCGCAGAGATCTTGCCAAGACCGCTGGCGCGAAACCATAGAGGCTGCGAAGCACCCACTCTGTTTCGAGAATCACTGTTTTGGAAATCCACACTTCGGAGTTTTGGATCAGCGAAGCGGCGCGCTGGGCCTGCTTCAAATTATCGCGGACGAGAAACCGGACGAGGACGTTAGTATCGACCGCGATCATGCCGCTCCTTCACGCCTCGGGCGATGGACTCCTCCATTTGCGCCAAGGTCTTGGCGGACCCTTTGTGCTTCAAACACCCAAATACGTCATCAAATTGTGCGGGAGGGAAGGTTCGCAACGGCCGGAGCAGCACGCCTCCCGTGATTTCCTCAGCGGCGAACCGGGTACCGGCTTTCCAACCCCGCCTTTCCCTCACCGCCTTCGGCAGGATGATCTGGCCCTTGGTAGAGAGCTTCGTGGTTTCCATTTTTTGTGTTCACCTCTCTCCGAAGTAAGACTATAGTAAGATTATATATTTTGAGAGAGACAAAATCAACATCTCTTACGGCTGCGATGAGGCTGAAAAACTCCGTTCTTCGCCGGTTCCTCTTGTGCGCTCTTCTTCCTGCGATCGCCACCGTTGCGATCGCCGCCGCCGTACATCTTCGAATTGCGGAAGCCCTGGTATTAGCTTTCGTGCTGGCCGTCGCCACCGCCTGGTTCAGCGCCCGCGCGCTGCGGCAGCGAATCAACCGGCTGAAAGCGTTTGCTGAGAACCTGGTTCATTCCGGGCCGCCGCCCGTGGATCCCTTGCCGGATTTTGAAGGCGAGTTGGGGGCAATGGCGCGGTCGCTGAGCCAGGCAGCAGAGCAATGGCAGGGTTTACTCGAACAGCTAAGGCTGGAATCGGCGCGGCGCGCGGCCATCCTGAAGGCGATGGTGGAGGGTGTTCTGGCGGTTGATCAGGATTTACGGGTGATCTTCTGCAACGATTCCTTCGCGCGCCTTGTGGGGGCGCAGCTTCCGCTCCCTTCCCGCCTGCCTTTGCTGAACCTCGTGCGCGATCCCAGCCTGCGAGGCATGCTGGCGCAAGTACTCGCCGAGGGTCATCCCGTCCGCCAGACCTTGCAGCTTGCCGCGGCGGATTCGCGGGTCTTTGAGGTGCAGGCGGCGCCGCTCTCTGAGCCCGACCGCCCCGGCGCCATCGCCATACTTCACGATGTGACAGACCTCGAGCGGCTTGAGCGCGTGAGGAAGGACTTTGTGGCCAACGTCTCCCACGAACTGCGCACGCCGCTCACCGCCATCCGCGGCTATGCGGAAACGCTGCTCGACGGCGCTCTCGAAGACCCTGATGAGAACCGGAAATTCCTTGGCATCATCCTGAATCACGCCGTCCGGTTGAATAATATCGCTTCGGACCTGCTGGTTCTTTCGGAGCTTGAGTCCGGGCGAAACCAGCCCGAGCCGCAGAGGATTTCCGTCCGTGCCGCCGTGGAAGGGGCGCTGCGTGCGGTTGAAGCGGCTGCGGAGCGCGCGAACGTTCGGTTGGTGATAGGCAAAATCGATGATGCCGAAGTCGCGGGCAGCGGCGTCCGCCTCGAACAGGCGCTGGTGAATCTGTTGGATAACGCGGTCAAGTTCAACCGGCCCAGCGGTGCGGTCCGCGTCGAAGCCGAGCGGCAGACCGAAGGCGCCGTCTCAATTACGGTGAGCGATAACGGCATCGGCATTCCTTCGGACGACCTCACGCGGATTTTCGAGCGCTTCTACCGCGTGGATAGGGCGCGGTCGCGGGAAGCGGGCGGCACCGGCCTGGGTCTTTCCATCGTCAAGCACGCCGTCGAACGCATGGGCGGGACCGTGAGAGTCGAGAGCCAGGTCGGCAAAGGCTCAGCGTTTACAGTAACTCTCCCGGCCGATCCCAAAACTAGCTGAAGCAGCCTTTCGCCTATGGCGCTGCCATCCTGGCGGCTCTGCAATAATCCTTAACATAACTTCACAATGGACAAGATCGTCCTTCATAGAATCCTTCGATAATGTGTCTGAGAAAACCGTCTGCTGTAGCGCAGCGTTCGCATTTTAACGCTGCGGCTTTACCATTTTTTTAACAACTCGAAAAGCCGCGGATCTGAAAACGCAGGTCCGCGCTGCCTGATGGCTTGCCTGAAGGAGTAGAACACGTTTTTTGATCCGCATAGTCGTCAACGAGAGGAGCAGATAATGCGAAGAGGCATTCGAGGGCTGCTGGCGTTTGCCGTATTCCTTAGCGCCAGTTTCGTGATCCCCAACTTTGTGTCAGCTCAGAATTCAAATATTGCCGCCGGGCAGCAAGGAACGCCTGCCGATTCCTCTGCTGGAATTCAGAACAGTGAAATCGACGCCTTAAAGCAGCAGCTTCACCAACAGCAAAAGCAAATCCAAGCGCTCCAGGCGGCGCTCGACAAACAAGAGCAGTTGTTGGATCAGATCGCACTTCTTGACAACAACTCACGCGATGACTCCGCGAG
>DASUKV010000327.1:0-5020 GCA_036278555.1 Terriglobia bacterium | reverse complement strand
GCAGGACAAGTGAGCGGTTGCAGCGCGATCTTGATTTCGCGGCCCGTAACATCGGCATAGATCTGCATCAGCAGTTTATTTTTCTGCGGCAATCCGCCGCACGCGACAAGATGCTTCACCGGAACGCCCCGGGCTTCAAACGCCTCGATAATCTGCCGAGTGCCGAAGGCGGTTGCTTCAATCAAGGCGCGATAGATTTCCTCAGGCCTGGTGTTTAGCCGCAGCCCGGTAAGGAGCCCGGTCAGATCCGCGTCCACGAGAATTGACCGGTTTCCGTTCCACCAATCGAGAGCCACCAGGCCGGACTGCCCGGGCTTGAGCGCTGCGGCCCGTTTTTCAAGCGCCGCCGGAACCGTGATTTTCAGCCTGCGCGCTTCGCGTTCGATGAATCCCGGAACTCCCTGCTCAAAATACCAGGCAAAAATATCACCCACCGCAGACTGGCCGGCCTCATAACCCCAGAGCCCGGGCACGACGCCGTCTTCCACCGTGCCGCACATGCCTTCGACCATTCGCTTATCTTCGCCCAGCAGGATGTGGCAGATCGAGGTGCCCATAATCATCACCATCGAGCCGGGCTGGGTGACCGTGACGGCCGGCGCTGCGACGTGCGCATCCACATTCCCGATGGAAACGGGAGTTCCCGGAGGCAAACCGGTTTTCTTTGCCCACTCGGGCGTCAAGCCGCCCGCGCGCGCCCCGAGCGGATAAAACGTCTCTCCGACTTTCTCTTCGATGACGTTGGCGAACTGCGGATTCAAGGCATGGAAAAATTCCTTGGACGGAAACCCCTCGCCCTTCACCCACATCGCCTTGTAGGAGGCGGTGCAGGTGCTGCGCTTTTCTTCGCCCGTCAGTTGCCATACGATCCAGTCCGCCGCTTCGATAAAGCGGCCGATTGCGGCGTAAGTTTGCGGCGACTCGTTCAGGATTTGTAGGAGTTTCGAAAAGAACCATTCGGAAGAATAGCGCCCTCCGTAGATGCGGACGAATTCCTCGCCGCGCTCAGTGCCGATTTCGGTGATGCGGTTCGCTTCCGGCTGCGCCGCATGGTGCTTCCAGAGTTTCACCCAGGCGTGCGGATTCTTGCGGAAAGCTTTAACAAGACACAGCGGGGTGCCATCGCGCAGAGTGGGCATCGGAGAAGAAGCCGTAAAATCCGTTCCGATGCCCACAATCCGCTCGGGCTTCACTCCTGCGGTTTTCAGTGCTCGTGCCACGCCCTTCTCAACCACCCGGAGGTAGTCCGCGGGGTTTTGCAGCGCCCAGTCGCGTCCCAGGCGAGGTCCTCCCGGTAATTTTTCGTCGAGGACACCGTCGGGATAGGGGACGATCGCAGCGGCCAGTTCCTGCCCGTCCCGCACGCGAACCACCACGACGCGCCCAGATTCGGTTCCGAAGTCGATCCCAATCGCAAATGAGTCTTTAATCATGGGTCAGCAGGGGGCGGCACAGAGGACGAGCCCCTGCAAAATCGGGGTTCGACGAGCCGGGTGCTGAAGGTCTCCCCAGAACGGCAAACGCTCACCGTAATGGAATCGGGCGCGGGTGTCAAGCGTTTTGCGAAAACGGTTTCGCACCCGGAAGGAAGGCGGGTCGCTTCGGAGATCGGAGGCCGGGCGGCGCAAAGAATTGCTCACGCCACCCGGATAAAAGCCGCCCTTTACGGCTAAATGTCATAGTAAAGGGCAAACTCGTAAGGGTGCGGGCGGGCGCCAACAGCCTGGACCTCGTTTTTCATCTTGTAATCGATCCAGGTCTCAATCAGCTCTTCGGTGAAGACGTCGCCCTTGAGCAGGAAATCGTGATCCCTTTCGAGGTGGCGAAGGGCGTCTTCAAGTGACCCCGGCAGCGAGGGAACTTTGGCAAGCTCTTCCGGCCCGAGATCGTAGATGTCTTTATCCAGCGGCTCTCCCGGATCAATTTTGTTTTCGATGCCATCCAGCCCGGCCATGAGCATGGCCGCGAAGGAGAGGTAGGGATTGCTCGAAGGATCCGGAGGCCGGAACTCCAGCCGTTTGGCCTTGGGGCTCGCCGAGTACATGGGGATGCGGATCGCTGCGCTGCGGTTGCGCCGCGAATACGCCAGGTTGACGGGAGCCTCAAAGCCGGGTACCAGCCGTTTGTAGGAATTCGTGGTGGGCGCGGCAAACGCCACCACCGCGGCCGCATGCTTAAGCAGCCCGCCGGCGTACCACAAAGCCGTCTGGCTGAGCCCGGCGTATTTATCTCCGGCAAACAGGGGCTTGCCGTCCTTCCAGATGCTCTGGTGCGTATGCATGCCGGAGCCGTTATCCTGAAAGAGAGGCTTGGGCATGAACGTAACCGTCTTGCCATATTGATAGGCCACATTGCGGATGATGTATTTATAGATCATCATCCAGTCCGCGGCTGTGACCATTGGGTTGAACTTCTGGTCGATTTCGCACTGCCCGCCGGTGGCCACTTCGTGGTGGTGACATTCGATGTGCAGTCCCGCTTTCTCCATCGCCAGGACCATTTCGCTGCGCAGGTTCTGGTAGTGGTCCGTGGGTGGAACCGGAAAGTAGCCTTCCTTGTAGCGCGGGCGGTACCCGAGGTTATCCTTTTCGCGACCAGAATTCCAGCGGCCTTCTTCGGCGTCGATAAAGTAATAGCCATGCTGCTGCGCCTGATCGAACCGGACGTTGTCAAAAACGAAAAACTCGGCTTCCGCGCCGAAGAACGCCGTGTCGCCCACGCCGGTATAAGCGAGGTAGTCCTGCGCTTTTTTCGAGACATAGCGCGGGTCTTTCTGGTAATGCTGCTTGGTGATGGGATCGGTGATATCGCCAATCATCACGAGCGTCGGCGTATCGGTGAACGGATCGAGCATTGACCAGCTTGGGTCCGGGACCAGGAGCATGTCGCTTTCGTGAATGGCCGCCCAACCCCGAATGCTGGAGCCGTCCATGCCAAAGCCGTCTTCAAACGATTTTTCTTCAAGCTGGTGAAAAGGGAAAGAAACGTGATGCCAGATGCCGGGCAAATCCGTGAAGCGGATGTCCACAACTTTGACATTGTTCTGAGCGGCGAACTCCAACAGTTCCTTCGGTTTCATGAAACCTCCCATAGAATTTGTGGGGCATGGAGCCGCGCTTTCTAGCTCCTAGCCTGGCCTCGGCCGACTGTGCCGGCGCCACTTGCAAGGATGATATCTCCGGCGCCAACAGCAGCGGGTGCTCAGCGCCTCAAGCTATCGCTGTTATCTTGTCTTGCCGCCGCTCCTCCCGTCAAGAGCGGAACCCCGCAGATTACCGAAAAAGATTTTATTGTTGCCATCACAGGATTCTTCAGCCCCCAACCTGCTGCTGCTTAAGGATGCACCACCGGGAGCACGTTCCAGATGCCAGGGTCTTCGGCTCCCAGCACCCAGGAGCAGAATCCCTCAAGGCCGCGCTGCTTCACCAGGTCGTATCGCGCTTCAAACGTCTTCACATCGGTGTAGAAAACCCACTCGCGCATGTCATCACGATAGAAGTAAAACCACGCGGTTTTATGGGCAGGGTCCCATTCGAGATGCCCGTGATAGGCTTTGGCGAGGAGCAGGGCGTCCGGAGCGCTGATGGAGTCTGCCGAAATGTTGGGCTTGTTCTGCCCACCCGGCGGCATGCCCGCAAACCAGTGATAGCCATAAAGCGGAACGCCCAGCGAGAGCTTCTCCTTCGGAACAACTTTCAGGGCATCGTCCAGATTTTCCACCGTCCACGGGTAACCCGCCACGGGTCCGGGTGGCGTGTAGCGCGTGTGCTGGTCGTAAGTCATCAGGCAGATCAAATCGACGGAGCGGGCCAAGGCTTTCAAGTCATACGCGCCCCGCCAGTGCGCATAGAGCCAATAAGCGAACGGCGTTTGGCCGGCATAGCCCGGCGAATTCGGCACGGTGGCAATGGATAACTGAAAGCCGGCGCGATGGAACGCCGTGGCCGTCTCCGCGACGAGATTAGAGAGAGCGTCACGGTCCTTCCAGTTGACGTCTTCGAAATCAATCTGAATGCCGGAGTAATGGTTGCGGTGGCATTCGCGCAGCAGCCCTTCCGTCATTTCATAGCGGGCGGCCGCATCCGTAAGAAATTTATGAAAGACATCTGGCTTCATACCGCCGTTCGAGATGATCGGCATCACCGGCACGTGGTGCTGTTCCGCGACCTGAAGCACTAGAGGGTCCGGCCCGCCCCAGACCATTCCGTCTGCGGCCAGGTGATACCACGTAGGAACAAGGATGTCTATTTTCTGGGCGTGCGCCAGAAATGACTTTACCGAGTCAGGCCGGGTGGTCATGTAAAAGAGCGCCTTCGGCTGCGCTACGGCCACGAGCGAACCAACCAAGATCAACAAGCAAGCCCGCAAAAATTTGGACATTTCGGCTCCTGTGAGAATTTATTTGCGTTGTAGCGGCGATCTGTGACCAGCCTTGCACCAATTAGGCGCGTCGAAGGCGGCTCTGCCGGTTGACTTGCGGAAAGCCTATGGCTTTCCGGACAAACGCACGATATTTAAGGTTTTCGCCGGGCGCGAAGGCTTAGCCTTCGCGCCCGGCGAAAACAGGTTGGACTTGGTGGCTAGCTCCCGGAAGGGCAAAGTCCTTCCGCAAGTCAACCGGCAAAGCCGACCTCTGCACTGCTAATGGACAGCGGCGCTGTCTTAGCGCCGAAAGATCGTTGGCCCCCTTCCTGCGTCAGGGCAGGCTCCGGCCGCCGCTCCAACTGCGAGCGCCTATCGCCGCGGCCCAAAGACCATCAGCAGAAAGCCCGCCGCGCCAAAACTCATCAGCAAAATCATGGGGGTTGATGAAGTTGCAAAGCTGGAAAACGCGCCGGCCAGCGCGCCTCCGGCGAAGCTGCCAAGATACTGCAATGTCTGAAATGAGCCGAGCGCCGTGCCGTAGGCGCTCTCATGCGCGTGTTGGCTGACGAGGCTGGGCAAAATCGGCTCAAGTCCCGTGAAGCCCATAAAAAACAGCGTTCCTGGGACAAGAACGGCCATCAGGTGCGCTGGCTCG
>DASUKV010000326.1:0-17931 GCA_036278555.1 Terriglobia bacterium | reverse complement strand
TCCTGCTCTATTTTGAGTTTACGCACCCCGGTATGGTGCTTCCCGGAATCGCCGGGGCCATTGCGATTGTGCTGGCCTTGCTGGGCTTTAACATGTTGCCTATCAATTATGTAGGAGCGATTCTTATCGTCCTGGCGCTGGCCCTGTTCGCTCTCGAAGCCCACATCACGGCGCACGGCCTCCTGGCGGCCGGGGGAATTGCTGCCATGCTTTTTGGGTCATTGATCCTCATCCGGAGCCCCTGGCCGGGGGCGCATATTCACCTGAGCACTTCGCTGAGTGTTACGCTTCCGCTGGCGTTCATCACGTTCCTGCTTTTCCGCGCCGCCCTGGTGGCCAGCCGCAAAAAAGCCGTGACGGGCGCGGAAGGCATGGTCGGCGCATTCGGGATTGCGCGCACCGATCTTGCGCCCGATGGCAAGATTCTGGTCCATGGTGAACTCTGGGACGCGCGCTCATCCGAGAGCGTTCCAGCCGGGGGACCGGTGAAGGTGCGCGCGGTCGAAGGTTTGAAATTGATTGTGGAGCCTGAGCAGGAACCCAAACGAGAGTAGCTGTAGCGGCGCTGTCCTCAGCGCCGAATCGCCGGTGAGGACACCGGCGCTACAGCCTGTTCTCATGGCGGTGAAAGGATGCCGGCACTGCCTCACCGTGAATTCGCTGTAGCGCATGTGACGTATAATAGTGAATCGCCGGATGAGGATCACAAAGGAGACTTATGGGAAGCGGAGCGATTGTCATCATCATCATCATCGTTCTATGGATCATTGCCTGCCTCAACGTGCTGCGGGAATATGAGCGGGCGGTCATCTTCAGGCTGGGCCGCGTTCAATCGCCGGATAAAGGACCGGGACTCATCTTCATCCTCTGGCCGATTGATAAGATCGTGCGCATTTCTCTGCGCGTGGTCACCTGGGATGTCCCCCCGCAAGACGTGATCACGCGTGACAACGTATCGGTCAAGGTGAACGCCGTCGTCTATTTTCGCGTCATCAGCGCCCAGAAAGCGGTGCTGGAACTGGAGAATTACCGCTACGCCATCGAGCAGCTCGCGCAGACCACGCTGCGCTCCGTGCTGGGCGAAGTGGAACTGGACGACTTGCTTTCACAACGCGAAAAGCTGAACATGCGCCTGCAATCGATTCTGGATGAGCACACGGAACCCTGGGGCGTGAAAGTGGCTAAGGTAGAAGTCAAGCAGGTAGATCTTCCCCAGGAAATGCAGCGGTCGATTGCGCGGCAGGCCGAAGCTGAGCGCGAGCGGCGAGCCAAAATCATCAACGCCGACGGCGAATTCCAGGCCGCGGAGAAGCTGAAGGATGCCGCCACCCTGATGCAGGAGGAACCTGCATCCATCACGCTACGCTACTTGCAGACGCTCACCGAAATCGGCGTGGAAAAGAACACGACGATCATCTTCCCCCTGCCCATCGACTTGCTGACGGATTTGTTCCGGAAATTCGGGAACCCATCGGGAAACGGCACAGGCCCTAAGGGCGCCGGCAGCGGGGAGCCGGTATCGAAGTCAGGACTGTAGAGTCTGTGTGATGTAGCGGCGGCCTCTGGCCGCCGGTCTTTGCTTCTTAAAAACCGGCGGCCAGAGGCCGCCGCTACAGTAGATCGTAGCATCAGGGAGTGGTAGCGCAGAGTTTCGCATTTCAGAAACTCTGCGGTTCTTATCCCGAACCCGGCACAAAGCCGCAGAGTTACACAACGACTCTGCGCTACCTCCGGAAAGGCGTAGCCCTTCCGCAAGTCAAGCGGCAAACCTGCTACTCGTAGGACGCGCTACGCTAAAAGATAGCATCAGGAGCATTATGGTAGTACGGCAGCAAAACAATTCCAAAGGCCTTTCGGTCCGGCAATTAACTGCAATCTTTTTTGGCGCGGTGGCCGTGTGCGCCATGTTCTTCGCCTTGGGCTTTCTTGTGGGGCGCAACGGGCGGGCCCACAACGCAGCGCTCGCCGCCGTGGAACAGGTGCCTCCTCCCAGCGAAATCCCGCCGACGGTTAACCCACCGGCGCAGAACTCCGATTCCAA
Source organism: Terriglobia bacterium (assembly GCA_036278555.1). Taxonomy (GTDB): domain Bacteria; phylum Acidobacteriota; class Terriglobia; order UBA7540; family UBA7540; genus RH2-MAG17b. Next base: position 15,890 of record DASUKV010000326.1, on the reverse strand, counting down.
TGCGGCGGGTGTGAACCCGGCATCCAATGACTCGTCTTCTTCTGTGACGGAACAGGATCTGAAACCCACCGTGCCCACGCCTTCTCAACAAGCGCGGCAAACGGCGCCGGCCCCTCCCCAAAAGGCTGCGGCCGCGACGGATTCTCCCGCGGCAAAATCCGCGCCCGAGCACCCGGAAGAAAGCTCGGCGCGCGCGATGATGGTGCAGGTTGCGGCAGTGCATACGGAGCGTGATGCGCGAGCGCTGGTGAGGAAGCTAAAATCACGCGGCTTTCACGCACGGCTCCTGACGCCACACCAGGCGCGAGCGCACGATCATCTTTACCGCGTGCAGGTGGGGCCATTCACGTCGCGCAACCAAGCCCTTCCGGCGCTCCATAAATTAAGCCGTGAGGGTTTCAAGCCATTCATCAAGGAGTGAGGCCCGAGAGTCGCGCTCCTTGCCGCCCGCTGGCGCCGCATCGAAGCCCAAAAAGCCGCTTGACCGAACCTCAGACATCATCCCCGGTGGCACGTTTCTTCCAGCGCCGTTCTGTGCGCTGCGGCGCGAGCATCCTCAGCGGTATCCTTCTGGCTTTGGTGTTCCCCAGCCCCGACGTCCACTTGCTGGTTTGGGTCGCCTGTATACCACTTCTTTTGGCGGTTGCCTGCGAGCGCCGGCTGGGCTGGGCCTTCCTTTGGGGACTTCTGACGGGAGCCGTTTTTCTCTCCTGCAGCCTCTATTGGTTCGTGAATGTCATGGAGGGTTACGGCCATCTGACTCTTTTTGAGGCGATCGCCGCAATGGCATTGTTCCTTGCGCTGTTTGCGCCATTCTGGGCAGTGTTCGGAATCATCGAATGTGCGGTGGCGCGGCGCTCTGCGCGGTTGGCGCTCCTGATTGCACCGTTTCTATGGGTGGCGCTGGAGCTCGCGCGGACGTATCTGATTACCGGATTTCCCTGGAATCTGCTGGGCTACGCGGTGGCGGCCCAGGGACTCGAGCAGATCGCTTCCGTTACGGCTGTCTATGGACTCTCGTTTCTTGCCGTCTCAACCACCGCATTCCTGTGCTGGGTGATTTTCGAGCCGCGCTTTCAGGTGGCAAGATGGATTACGGCGGCGTGGCTGGTGGCGCTTGTGGTTACCAACATAATTTTGATTCCGCCCAAGGTGCCAAAGCCGGAGCACTTGGCAGTCCTCGTCCAACCTAATGTACCGCTCAAGGAAACCGAAGTTCGGAAATGGGCGCCGTGGCGCAACCCGGCGCCCCTCGAAAATCTGGTGAACCTCTCGGTTCGGGCGGTGCAAACGCATCAGGCGGGAACGGAGGGCGCGCCCTTGATCATCTGGCCGGAGGACTCCGCGCCTTTCTTTTTTACGCGCGATCCGCTCTTTCGCGGCGCGGTGGTAACCATGGCGCGCCAAGCCCGCGCCTACGTGGTGGTCAACACGATCACCTTTGTGAATTCCAATCTGGAGATGCCGCAAAATACGGCGATGGTCCTGAACCCCTCTGGAAACGTTATTTTGGAGTATCATAAAATTCATCTGGTTCCTTTTGGCGAATACGTGCCGAGCTGGCTTCGCTTCACTCGCATGAGTAAAGTCACTACCGAAGTGAGTGATTTTGTGCCTGGGGTAAGCGATAGCCCTGCTCGCACCCCGGAGGGCGCGCTTTCAGTTTTTATCTGTTATGAGGCCATTTTTCCGCAGCTTGTTCGCCGCCTCACGCCGCCCGGACCGGGGGTTTTGGTGAACATCTCGGATGACGCGTGGTATGGTGCATCCGCCGCGCGCTTCCAGCACCTGAATATGGCGCGCTTCCGGGCGATTGAGAATCACCGGTATTTGCTGCGCGCGACGAATGACGGCGTAACGGCTGTGGTTGATCCCTATGGACGGATCGCCGCGCAGTCGCCGCTCTACCGCGAGGCGATTCTGACTGCGCGCTTCAGTTTTCTTTCGGACCAGACATTTTATACGGCGCACGGCGACGTTTTTGCATGGAGCTGCGTGGGGCTGTCCGGCTTGATTTTTTTGGTGGCGTTCACGCGGCGGCCCCGAATCCGCACCGATCCGCCGGGATAAATGGGACGCAGCATTGTAAGCTCGTAATTTCTTGTTTTCTTGGCGAGGATTTGGGGACCTGTCATTCTGAGCGCAGCGAAGAATCTCTGCATTTGTTAAATAAATGCAGAGATTCCTTGTCGCTTCGCTCCTCGGAATGACAGCTTGCTCAAATTAGCGCTGCCGGGCTGGGCTACAATAATTCCAAGGAGTTATCGTGATCGAAGAACTGGAACGAGAATACGACGTCATCAAACGCCGCGCTGTTGACCTGCGAGGTTATCTTTGACGCTGCCCGTCTGAGCCGCGAACTCTCTGCCATCGAAAAGCAAATGGCTGATCCTGGGTTCTGGCAGAACCCGGGCGCCCAGCAGGAAATCCTCCCGAATCGCAGGCGGCTGGAAGAAGCTCTTCAGTCCGACCGCGAACTCGAACAGCGCGTGGCGGACCTCGACGCCTACTTCGAGCTGGCGCGCGAGGGCGAAAACGTCGAGGCGGAAATCCGGCAGGAGATGAATACGCTGCGCGAGTCGCTCGACCGGCTTGAGACCGCTTCCCTGCTCGCGGGGGAAAATGATCGCCTCAATGCGATTGTGACCATCCATCCCGGAGCGGGCGGGACAGAATCTCAGGATTGGGCGGAAATGCTCCTTCGCATGTACCGCCGCTGGGCGGAGCGGCATGGCTTCCAATTTAACGTGCTGGATTACCAAGCCGGCGAAGAAGCGGGCCTGAAGTCAGCCACGTTTGCCGTGAACGGCGATTACGCCTACGGCCTGCTCGCTTCCGAGATCGGGGTCCACCGCCTGGTTCGCATCTCGCCCTTTGACGCCGCCAAGCGCCGGCACACTTCGTTCGCCTCAGTGTTCGTAAGCCCCGAAATCGACGAGAACATTGAAATCGAGATCAAGCCGGACGAAATTCGCACCGAAACTTACCGCTCGACGGGCGCGGGCGGGCAGCACGTCAACACCACGGATTCTGCCGTGCGCATCGTCCATCTTCCCACCGGCGTGATTGCCACCTGCCAGAACGAAAGGTCACAGCATCGCAACCGCGAAATGGCCATGAAGGTTCTTCGTTCAAAGCTCTACGAGCTGGAGCTCGAGAAGCGGCGGGAGGAATCAAAAAAACTCGAGGACTTGAAGGGCGATATCGCTTTCGGAAACCAGGTGCGTTCCTATGTTCTTCATCCGTATCGCATGGTGAAAGATCATCGGACGAAATTTGAGATGGGCGATGCCGACCGCGTCCTGGACGGGGATATTGATCCGTTTATCAAAGCCTACCTGCTGTCTCGCCGCACCACCGCAGTGGCGGAGAAGTAACTCACGCTGACGGCCGCTGCCCCTCACCCGGCCTTCGGCCACCCTCTCCCGCAGGGAGAGGGTTGTGATCCTATCAGTTATTCCCAGCCCCTCTCCAGGAGAAACCGCAGCCTCTGTTTTCTTGTCCTCTCCTTGCGGGAGAGAATGTGGCAACTGCGGCTGTAGCGGCGGTCTGCGACCGCCGGTCTCTATTTTCAATAGCTTCGGCGCTCCCTTACAGGGCAGGCTTCGAGCGCCGCTACAGTTGGGTGAGGGGCAACCACAGTTTCGCTCCTGCACATCCATCATTTTTGTGACGCCGGCTTATGTCACCAGGTGCGTTCTCAGCCATTCTACCGATTGCTCAATCACTTGATGTTCCCAATCCAATGAACTGAACGTGTGGTCCGCCCCTGGGACGATCACCTTTTCCTTCACGGTGGCGCCCGCAGCGTCGAAATAGTCCTGCGGAGCCGACTGCGGAATATACAGGTCGTTCCCCGGATGGATAATTAACGTCGGCTTGCGAAATAGCGCAATCTGGCGAAGGGGATCCGGGTCCTCAGAGTCTCCGAGAAATTTCAGTGAGACCGCGTGCCCGTTGTATTCGGCGATACCGTTACTGCCCGGAATGGGCTTGATCATCTGTTCCGCGGCCGTGCGCACCTCGCAGAAGCGTGACACCGCGGCCCACAAAACCAGCGCCTGGGCGCCCGCACGGTGCGCGATTGAGGCGGCGATGGCGCCACCCAGAGACAAACCGATCAGCGCCAGCCGCCGCGAATCCACGCCGCGCTGCCGCCGCAGAAATTCGACCGCGGAAAACGCGTCGCTGATTTCGCTCTCAAAGCTCGCCTCTGAAAAATCTCCCTCGGACTCGCCTGACCCATAAAAATCGAAACGGAGTGATGCAAAGCCGGCACGGGAGAGAGCCCTCGCGCACTTTACGAACATCCAGTGCGATTCCATGCGGTCTCCCGTAAAACCGTGAAGGAAGATCACCCCGGGAACGCCTCGCCGCCCTGCAACCGTGGGAGGACGGTGGATCATCCCGCGCAAAATCTTTCTGGCCGGGCTGCGGAATTGGACAAAAGCTTCAACGCCTGAATTCATATTGTTCAAGAAAACCCCCAGCATCGCTGCGACAGAACGTAATGCCTGTAATTCGTAACATAATCTTTTATCCTCAACCTTCGCCATTTTTGTCAAGGCCGAGCGCCGCCACTTTTTATCTGGCAGATTACTCAAAAATCTCTTGGATGGCAGTCATTCCGAGCCGGTTCGCTTTGTCATCCTGAGCGACAGCGAAGGATCTCCGTATTTCGTTCATGGTAAACTCCGCGAGGAATCTGCTTTTGATGGAGGATTGAAAGCGCAGCAGATTCCTCGATCCGATCCAAAACATCGGTCCTCGAAATGACAGCAATCCCGGCGGCCCCTTATTTTGACTTTCCATCGCCGTGGTTTCCTGATATAAGTTTCGTCAGCAGTAGTTTATGCGCACTTCAAAGGGAGATGTTTTTTCATTCCACACGATTCTGGCTCGTCTTTCCCGCTTCAAGCAGGTGTCCGCCGCTGCTGAAGCCTAAGATGACCGATGGGACTGGGCAGGGATTCGACGTCATTTCCTTAATCCTCTAACGCCCAAGCGTCCAGGCAGTTCCCCGGAACAGACAAGAATTCCATTCCAAGGAGGCTTAAGAAAATGGTTACACTGAGTGACGCGAGAAGAGTGATCGCCGCCGCCGAAAAGAAAGCGGCCGAAATCGGCCAGCCCATGAACATTGCCGTGGCAGATTCCGGAGGGAACCTCGTCGCCCACGTCCGCATGGATGGGGCCTGGATCGGAAGCATCGACATTTCCATCAACAAGGCTTTTACCGCCCGCGCGTTTGACATTGCCACCCAGGATTTGGCCAAACATTCGCAGTCTGGCGGGCAGTTTTTCGGGATTCATGTCTCAAATGGCGGACGGATTATGATCTTCGCCGGCGGCATTCCATTGAAGCGTGATGGCAAAGTGGTCGGAGCCATCGGCGTGAGCGGTGGTTCCGGCGAGCAGGATCACTCCGTGGCGGAAGCGGGCGCAGCGGCGTTCTGACCCGCTGCGGGAATTTACATCTCTAAGGAGGAATATCGATGGCGAACAATCGAGGATTGATCTATATGGGAACTGGAAAGGTGGAGGTGCAGGGCATTGATTTTCCCAAGCTGACGCTGGGAAATCGCAAATGCGAGCACGGCGTGATTCTGAAGATCGTCTCCACCAACATTTGCGGCAGCGATCAGCACATGGTGCGGGGCCGGACCACGGCGCCTTCGGGCATGGTTCTGGGGCACGAAATCACGGGCGAAGTGATCGAAGCCGGCCGCGACGTCGAATTCATCAAGACCGGGGATTTGGTCTCAGTCCCGTTCAACGTCGCGTGCGGGCGCTGCCGCAATTGCAAGGAGCGCAGGACGGGCATTTGCCTTAACGTGAATCCGGCGCGCGCCGGGGGCGCCTACGGCTACGTGGATATGGGCGGATGGGTTGGGGGACAGGCGGAATACGTGATGATTCCTTACGCTGATTTTAACCTGCTGAAATTTCCCGATAAGGCTCAGGCGATGGAGAAGATCCGTGACCTGACGTGCCTTTCGGACATTCTGCCAACCGGCTATCATGGCGCGGTCACCGCGGGCGTCGGGACGGGATCCATCGCCTACGTCGCAGGGGCCGGACCGGTGGGACTCGCATGCGCGGCGGCGTGCCACTTGCTGGGAGCGGCGTGCGTCATCGTCGGCGACATGAATCGGGACCGTCTCGCGCAGGCCAAGAGCTTTGGCTGTGAAACGATCGACCTTTCAAAAGACGCCACGATGGAAGAACAGATTGAGGCGATCGTTGGAACTCCGGAGGTTGATTGCGCCATCGATTGCGTTGGCTTTGAGGCGCGCGGCCACGGAGCGAACGCCTCGAAGGAAATGCCGGCGACCGTACTTAATTCTCTGATGAAGATCACCCGCGCCGGAGGGGCGCTCGGCATTCCAGGCCTTTACGTCACCGAGGACCCTGGGGCGGGTGACGAAAGCGCAAGAACCGGCACGCTGGGCATCCGCCTGGGGCTAGGCTGGGCCAAGTCGCACTCTTTTACAACCGGCCAGTGCCCGGTGATGAAGTACAACCGCCAACTGATGCAGGCGATTCTATACGACAAAATCAAAATCGCTAAGGCCGTGAACGTGACCGTCATCACCCTCGATCAGGGTCCGCAGGGCTACAAGGATTTTGATAAAGGGGCAGCGAAAAAGTTCGTGATCGATCCGAATCACAGTTTTTCGCGGAACTGACCCGAGTAACCGGGCTGTAGCGGCGGCGTCTCGCCGCCGGTTTCCTACCTAAAAAGGCCGGCGGCGAGGACGCCGCCGCTACAACTCAGGGAACATAAACGTGCACAGGCGCCAGGAGTTCGATTCCAGGCTGTTCTGTCGTCACCCGCACCGGTTCCAGGCCCGCCTTCTTGATGGGCTGTGCCTGGAAAGTGAGCAGATATTGCTCACCCAGGAGCGTCGTGAATTGCTGCAGATAGGGCTGGAATGAGATGGGAGTCTGGAGTCCTTGAAAGAAGGACTGCCCTCCGGTCTCAAGCGTCAAGAGTGAAAGCGAACCCTGCCCATTGTTGACGAGAAAAAGATTCCGGCGCCTTAAACCTGCCGTATCCGCAAACAGGGTATACACCGTCACGCTTTTCCGCTGCGCGGCCTCGACCGCCTGCTGAAGATCGGGGTTTAAGCCGGGCTGGGAGTCCATCACGCCCCGATAGAGGTCGATCCCATCGCTGATCACCAGGAGATTGCGAGGGCTTGAACCTTCCGGCCAGTGCTTCACGAAATCGGTTACGGCCATGTATATGCTAGATCCTTCGTTGGCTCTTCCCACGGGCAAGCGGAGCGCGTTTGCTGCTTTCGCGTGGTCCGATGTGAAATCCTGCCGCACGTTCGAATTGCCATGCGTCGCATAAACCACCGCGACTCGCATTGATGCTGGAAGCCCTGTAATGAATTTCTTCAGGTCTTGGATCTGTACGCCGAAACTGCTGGCCAGAGAATCATCAATCAAGATCGCCAGCTCCTGGGGATGGCCGCTAGACGGCGACCAGCTCACCACCGGGCGCCGCTCCTTATTTTGATAAACCAGCACGTCCGCGGCGGCAAGGCTGTGCGGCGCCTTCTGGTTGTGGCGAACCACGGTCACTGTCATCCGTACTTCCGGCCCCTTGGAGGAGCTCTCCGTTTGCGGCGCTCCGGCCGCCAGACCGGCAAACATTCCGGCCAAGATCAAACAACCGAGGACTATTTTGCCGGAGCTTTTCATAGCTGTCTCCTGACCTTCTTGCTCTGTATACTTAGATGAATTCCGGCGACGCGCAGGATGCTTAAGAGATGACGTAGAAGGTAGAATTGTGTAGCGCAGATTTGTGCTATTGAGGATTACAAATTATAGCGACTGCTTTTGCTGTAGCGGCGCTCTCTGAGCGCCGCCTTTCCCAATAATGGCCGGCGGCCGAGGGGCCACGACTCACCGGGCTGAGGCAAAGCCTCGTTAGGATGTCTGCGCCACAGGTCTTGACGCGAAGAGACTTCTAATTTTTTCGACTGCCACTTCCTCAAAACCTCTTACCACCCAATCGGCCCGCGTCTGCCTGCGAAGGTCCTCGAAAGGAAAAGTGGAAGCGATGGCTACGCACTTCATCCCCGCGGCTTTCACGGCCTCGATGCCAACGAACGAATCCTCAAACGCCACGCAATCTGTGGGCGCCATCCCAAGCTTCTCAGCGCTTTTCAGATAGATCTCGGGATGCGGCTTCGGCAGTTCGACGTCCTCGCCGCTCAAAATACTCCGAAAAAAAGGCCGGAAACCGAGAGCGTCCACAACAAACTCAATGTTCTGCCGCATCGCCGAACTCGCCAGCGCCATGGGAACGCCCGCCGCGTGCAGCTCGCGGATGAAAATCTCCAAACCCGGAGAGGGCCGCGCGTGCGGGCGAAAAGCTTCGCGGAAACTTTCCTCGAGCTCGTCTTCGAGCCGGCGCATTTCTTCCGCAGCGATTTCCGGCCCGAAAAAGAATCGGAACGCGTGATCGTTGCGCTGGCCCAGAATTTGCTGGGGCAGCGTCTTTTCCTCGAAGGGAATTTTCCGGCTTTTCAGGAAGTCCGCCCACTTCTGGACGTGATAAGGATTGCTGTCAATCAGCACGCCGTCCATGTCAAAGATCGCGGCGGCGGGAAGCGATGAGGAAGACAAAGTGGCCACTCCCAAATTAGACCAGATTACAAAAGCCCGGCGCGGGGTTCGATTCATACCGGGCCCGCACTATGATCATGCCATACTTCGGGCTTGGAACGCCCGGTGGATCATTTTAATGATCTTGTCAGGAAGGATTCCTATTGTTGGGGTTGCGAGGAAGTCTGCGGTTCAGCTTGCGGCTGAATGCGGATCGTGCCGCTGAAGGATGTTAGCTCGAGTGTGGCGGCGCCTTGGTTGTGCATCCCAAAAAGCGCGTTGCCATAGACGGAGACCGCTTGGTGCCGCCGCTTGCGGCTGAGCTTCAGCCCATCAATCAGCTTGCCATGCACCGAGCGGGCATTGAGTTCGAAAGAAGAAGAGCGCGGACATTCAACATCAATATCGCCGCTGTAAGAGGACATCACATATTCACCGGCGGGGACGAGGTTTCCCTCGTACAGAATCTTTCCCGAAGTGGTGGTACCGTGAATGCGGGAGCTTAAGGGCGACATAAACTCCAGGTTCCCCGTCACCGAGGAAGCCTCCACGTATCCGGCTGGGCGGATGATCTGAATCTGCCCTCCAAAAGAGCGGGCCATAATCGCCCCCGTTGCGTCGCTGATCACGATATTTCCGCCCACCGACTCCACCCACGCATCCCCGCCGAGCCGGTCAATGCGGATGATCCCCTGCGGGTTGCGAATTTCGAGGCTTGACCCGATCGGAATGTCGAGCGTGTAATCCACTTTGGCGTTCGGCCCCTGGAGCGTCCGGTCGAGAAGGTGCGTGGCCAGATGGATTTTTTCGGCGTCGCCTTTTGGGGGAATCTTTTCGGTATCCACTTCAATGCGCGGCGAGGCTAGAATGTAAACGGCGTGGACCTGGGGCTTATCCCACCCGCGAATAATGACGGCGCCTGTAAGATTTGTCACGCTGATACGCGGCGCGGACACGGTGTAAAACGTGCTCGATTGCTCAATCGGGCCTGCGCACCATGCGCCCGCCGGCACGAGAACCGCCAGGAATACCAGGAAAGCCTTTCGATCCATCTTCTGAGTCCGTCTCATAGGAACAAGAGCTTACGCCTTTATCGTAGATTGTATTCCAAAGCCGATTGAAGCAGTTGGGCTTTTTGAACGTACGCCCGGGAGAGATACTGGCGGGCCAGGCCGTTCTCAGGTTGTTGTTGCATCGACGCCTGACATTCGCGAATCTCATCATCGAGCGAATCCAGGCTTTTGTCGTACGCCGACTTCATGGACGGCTCGATCAAAGATTGATTCGCGCGGTAAGTCCGTTCCAGTTGGCCGATGGTTTGCTGCAAACCCGAGATATCCTGGCTGGCCATCACATCCTGCCCGAACACGGCGGCGTGAATAATGTTGGCAGGTTGGGGGCTGGGCTGGACCAGATAACCTGGCGCTTTAAATAAGACAATGGCTGCCACAATCACCGCGACCGCTACCGGCGCCGGATACCTCAGCGTGTGCCATCCCCCATGCGGCAGCCAGCGCGACCAGAAGCTTCGCCGCTCCGGATGGATGACGCCTTCCTGGACAAGCGCCGCCCGGATGTTCACCCACAGGGCGGGAGGCGGCTCCTCTAAACCCAGTTCCGGGCTCGCCGTTCGAATGAGCTGGATATCCGCGAGAAGACACCGGCAGAAATCGCATTCCTTCGCGTGGTCAATAACCGCCGGAGCCTTCTCCCCTTCGAGGTAAGCAGCGAGGTTGTTTTCAAAATCCGTGCAGCCGTTCATGCTTCCTTCACCGCTCTTCTCCGTACCTTTGCCACGTCAAGTCCGTTAGTGATCGGCGCGGTCGTGTTTCGCCAGCGCGCCTTCACGCCGTAGAGCTTCCCTTAGTTTCAGCCGGGCCTTGTGAAGCTGCGACTTTGAATTGCCAACGGAGCAATTCATAATCTGTGCGATTTCGTTATGTTCGTAGCCCTCGACATCATGCAGAACAAAAATCGCCTTATAGCCGGGCGGTAACTGCTCAATTGCACTGTTCAGCACAATCCGGTCAATAGACCCCAGCAGCCTCCGGTCATCATCTCCGTACTCGCGCCGGACGGGCTCTTCCTGGGAGTTATCGACCTCGTCAAGCGAAATCTTCTGCAAGCCCTTCTTGCGAAGGTGCATCAGAACCACGTTGACGACCAGCCGGTGAAGCCACGTGGAGAACGCTGACTCTCCCCGGAACGTCCCCACCTTGCGGAAAAGCTGGAGGAAGGCCTCCTGCGTCAGGTCTTCTGCTTCGGCAGTATCTCCGGTCATGCGAAGGCATAACGAATATACACGACGCTTGTGAAGCTCAAACAGAGCAGCGAACGCATCCTCTTCGCCCTGCTGCGCGCGCGCAATGAGCTGGCTTTCCGCCGCCTTCGAAGCTGCGTTTTGTTCCTGGGGCAAATGTCTTCATTTCGCGCCGCACCCTTAAGTTGCCTGTCGGTTGTGATGCGGCGCCCGAGTTGGGAGTTGTATCAGTTAGGAAACCGTGGCGCGGCCTCCCGTCCCCCTTTCCACCGTAGCTGGCGATGACGTTTCGCGACGCTCCTCGCAGCAGGATTAAGGGCCGCAGGTTTAGTGGCGCCCAACATCGCGGCGGCTTCCTGATGGGGTTTCGAGCGGGCAGCGGCAACACGCTTTCTGCGCCGCCGGCCTTCCCCAGGGAGCCTTCGGCACACGGGCCGGGGTATCGCCAAGATTGTCTCGTGATGTTCTAAGGGAACCCGGCTCAGTGAACCTCAATCACAGCTTTCCCGACGCCGCTATTCCCGGAAGTATCGTAAACCCTTAAAACAACCACGTGCTCGCCCGCAGCCAGTTTCTGGAGCTTCACGGTAAAATCCTCTTCTTGCGAGTCCACGATACCGTCATCCGAAACAATGGCATTCCACCGGTTTTCGCCCGTCGAGACCTCCGCCTTTCGGAGAGGAGCGGATTTGCTTTGCGCCTCAAAACGGATCACTGCGCCGTTCCCTTGCACACGCCGGGTGAGGACGCGAATGTCTGGAGGGGTATTATCCACCCAAAATGGCGCGCTGACCAGTTCTGTTCGCAGGGTGTTTTCGGGGGGGTTGGAAGCCTGGTCGGAAGCCTTCAGCCGGATCTGGTACTCGCCATCCGCCAGTGAGTCCGGAGCGAGTGTATAGTGCGTCTCCTTCAGATTATCTTTAAGCAGATGCCATTGCTGCTCATCGGCCGATTTAATGTCCAGCGAATAAGTCAACTGATCGTGATTGGGGTCCTCTGCGTGCCAGCTTATGGCAATCTGGCGCTTGCTTTGGCTGTCAGGCGCGCTCGCGGACGCCTCGTAGATGATCGGGGATACCACCGAGGTCGAGACGGTGCTGACCGGCGTTGCCCCGCCGGATGGAGCGAAAGAAACGATCGGGGAGCCGGCAAGGCTGATCTTCTGATCCCCATCGGTAATGGTCAGATTGTGAATCTCCGGAGGGAGGTTCTGATTCAGATAGGAAACCGTCACCTCTCGCAGGCTCGGGCTCTCCCCATTCGTTCCGTGGAACACCGCCTTCCATTGAATGTAGCGCGCGGGCGTGCCATGGATGACGCTTCCCTGCGGCTTCGTATAAGGACCTGACCAGTCGCTCCAGGTGTTGTCCGGGCGCTCCGAATTACCGGATCGGGTATAAAGTTGCAAGCTGCAATTTGCAGGCGTCTGCGCCTGCCATGAGATTTCTCCCCAGCGGGAGACAAAGCGCGAGTCTTTTACCGGCGACTCGTAGCTGCCGCTCGCGCCCCGGGTGGTTCCGATCTGTATCAGCTTCGCAATATTGCTGGTCGCGACGAAAAGGTCATGGCCCTCGGGCAAAATCCGCGTTGGGAGCGATTCCCGGGTTTCGGTCAGCAGCGTCAGTTTAGGGCCGTCCGGTGAGGGCCGGAGGTTAAAGATATGGCCGTTGGCATCGGTCGAGAAAAGAACGTCCGAGCCGCGCGTGGCAAGGCCGAAAATGCTCTCATTATTCGATGTCCAGAGCGTTTGCGCCGTGTAATTGGGAAGAATTTCGACCAAAGCCCCCCGGCCGCGTCCGTAACGCTGATAAGGGGGTTCCACACCCGCCGAAACGCCCGGCCCGGAGCGCCGGACTGGCGCGCGCTTCGCGGTCTTGGGTGGTGGCTGCCGCTGCGCGCTTGCCGGGCCGGTGGTATCCGTGGATGCGACGACCGTCACCGTGGCAACCGGAGAGGTTCCCACCGGAGAAACACCGGGAGTGGAATAATAACCGGGTATTCCGTGGGACGTTGTGTTGCCCAACGCCGCGGCATAGATGCGGCCCTGGGAATCCGTCGCCAGGGCGTGAATTTCCGGCAGGTTTGACTGATAGAGCACAAACGCCTTTCCCTCCGGGTTGACGCGATAGACCAAACCGTTCGGCTCACTGCCCGCCAGCAAATTACCGCTCTTGTCAAACGTCAGGCACATGATATGCGTCTGATTGCTGGCGAAGAAAACGCTTCCCTTCCCGCTGGGGTCGATCCTCAGGATTTCACCGCGATCGCCGGTCCCGGCATAAAGCCTGCCCTCGGAATCAAAGGCCAGCGCCCAGATATATTTCACCTTTGGATCGTAAAAGACCGATGATTTCCCTTGCGGCGTGATGCGGTAAATCTTTCCCTCGGGCGAACTGGCCGCGTAAAGGTTATGGTCTGGTCCCATGGCCAGGGCCAGAATCTCAGGCTCAGGAGCTTGAAAAAGAAGCTTCGCGTGGAACTCCGAGTCCAGCTTGAACACCCTGCCCTGGTGTCCGGTTCCCACGTAGAGGTTGCCCCGGCCGTCTGCGGCCACTGAAAGGGCCACGGTTTCATCCGGATTAAAGACAGCTTGCGTCTCGGGCGCGAGCGTCAGTTGGCCATCCATGCTGGCCGAAACACCCTGGAGATCTCCCTGCAAAAAAGTCTTGAAGGTGCTGACCCGCCAGAAGGCGGTATGGGTCGCCTCAAGCGCCATGGGGCAGAGGAGCGCCCCCAGGAGCAAGGCGGCGAGGAACTTTCCAAGTTTCATGCAGAAGTGCCTTTCATTGAACGGCGTCGTTCAAACGCGGGCCGGACGGCGCTCCTGGCGCAACGGTCGACGGAAACCATCAAACCGGCGGCGCCCGGACGGGAGGCCGACGCGCAGCGTCTATTTTCCGGCGCCGAGAACTCTTAAATAAAGGGTTTGCTCTCCCTGGATCGAGTATGGAACCGCTGCCGTTTGGTAGTCCCCGATCACCGAGCTGCCCCGGTAAGTGATCTTGCTTGAAACCGCGGGATCGGCCATGAAGGTTTGCAGAAGCGAAGGAGGCGGCGAAGGGTACTCCGTACCCTCCATCACAAAGGAGCGCTGCGGTGCCATCAGCAGGGCATACAAGCGATTATTCCGGCGTGTGCGGTTGAGCTCCCGAACAAGTTGATGTAAATCACGCGGAGGACTTCCAGCCCGGAGAAACCGCAGTTGCAAGGCGTTGATTGCCGTCCCACTACCCACCACCAGCGACAGCGTCTTATCGCTGACGCTATCCGGAATATCGACCGGAATTTTCTGCATCAACGTCTTGCCGGAAGGAGTGCGCTCAACCGCCGTCACTTCGATGTGATCGCCCGGATGAACTTCCGAGCGTGTGCTCCATACCTGCTCGACCGTTGCCGCGCGGCTTTCGTCCTCCGCGCCTATATTCAGGTCAATGGCTTCGATCCCGAGGTTGGGAAACTGGCCGTTCAGCAGATAGCTTAACGGGACCGCCACCGCCGCCCCGGCCGCCCCGGCGCTGCTGATTTCTGAAGAAACGACGTCTTCAATCCGGATCACCTCGCCGTCCGACAACCGGATTTGCCCTTTCAAGTCCAGCGTCGTCGGGCCTACCATCCTTTCCGTCGCGTTCAGCGTGGAAACCACGGCCATATTCACGAGCAGGGGTGAAAGCAGCGGCTGTTGCGCTACCTTAAAATGGTAATCGGTTGACCGCCCCAGGGAAGAGTGAAGGTGCACGTGAACCGGAATGGTCGGCGATTTATCGCCGACGATGCCATAGATTGCCCCAAAACGGTCCTGGCGAATGCTTCCGACCACAGGACCCGGTACGTCAATCTTGAACGATTGAGTGATGCTCGGAACGGTTGCCAGCACGTGCGCTTCGGCAAATGGTACCTGCGCGGCTCCCAGCGTAAACACCGGATGCCCGCACGCATAAAGCTGGTTCCCCCGGCGGTACGTCACCGTGCAATCGACGTTCAGGTTCAGGTCGCCTTGAACCAGGACGAGGCTGATCATGGAACCCGGGGTGATCCGGTTGCCGCTTTCTGAAGCCGCGTCCTGCCTGTCTTCCGCGGAAGCGCCGCCCCCGGAGAGCACTCCCTCGGGCATCGGCTCAAAACCCATTTTTTCAAGCAGGGAAGCGTAGGACGATATCATGCTCCGGTCGAACCCATTGAAGCGCAAGGGAAGACGAAAATGACTGATCGGATTGCCGGCTTCTTCGCGGCTGAGCAGCTTGGCCCAAAGCTCCGGACCTGACTTGCCGCTTGGAATCCATCGAGCGCTTCCGCCGCCGGCCGCGGCGGTGCGCCCGGCAAACCAGGGTACGTCAAGAGAAGCCATTCTCCCGTTCCGGGCTTGCGATTCGGGAACGACCTCGAGCATGTCTTGAATGGGGGTGATCAGGGTGTAAGGCTCTTTGGCGAAAGGAAACGCCTCGGCCATCGCGCCGAGCAGCTTGCCGTCCACGTAAACCGGGCTTCCACTCATTCCGGCGGCGACGCCAGTCTTTTCAACCGCGGGGCCGGAAAGCCGGGCCAAAATGGCGTCGTGCTTGGGAGCGAGCACGTTTTTCAAAACGCCCAGCAGCTCAACCTGGAATTCCTGGACCTTATCGCCTTGAAGGATCGTGCGCCCCACCGCTTTCATGCCGGGGCGCACGGCGTCCAAGGGGAAAAATTGTACGTTGTCCTGCGCCTGAAGAGGAAGGCAGGAAAAAGCAAGAAATAGGGACAGGAATAAGAGAGTTCCGCGTCGCATCGACACCGCTGTGGCCCCCCATCTCCTATATTAGTCTAGGGACAAACCCCAGGCGCGTCAAGCAAACACGCAGCCAGTTGCCCAGCCGCGCGGGGCCGATTGCCTTTTTTTTCTGCAAGCGGCTATCCTGAATTTTGATGTAGCGCCGCCATCCCTTTGCAGAGTTTACCGTGAGCCTCTTCGCTTCGCTCAGAGCGATTCGAAAAGGAGCGAATCGGCCGAGGGCAGGCGCTGGCGGCGGAATTG
>DASUKV010000325.1:0-2181 GCA_036278555.1 Terriglobia bacterium | reverse complement strand
GCCTCCCGTCCATTCCAACACACGCCGCGCTTTTTTCCAATTGGCGGGCCGCCCGATGCGGATGGCGGTCGCCTGCGTATTGGGGCCTTCGACGGGGATCAGGTCCGGCGAGCCTGTGCACATTGTTTGGTAGAACGGGTTTGCACCCGCGGCTTGCACCACCACAACGTGGGGCACTTTCTCAATAAATCCCAGCTCCAGCAACTCCAGCAAGCCCTTTCCGATCGCCGACGCATTGCCGAGATTGCCGCCGGGTACGACGATATAGTCCGGAGGACGCCAGGCGCGCTGCTCCAGCATTTCCGCTACGATGGTTTTCTGCCCTTCGATGCGGAAGGGGTTCACCGAATTCACCAGGTACAGCCCCATCTCTGGCGCAATTTCGCGCAACAAACGAAAAGCCTCGTCAAACGTGTCGCCGACCTCCACCACCAGCGCCCCAAAATCGAGCGCCTGGGCGAGCTTGGCGGCGGAAATCTGCCGGTGCGGAACGAAGAGCAGCGCCTTGATCCCGGCGCGCGCCGCGTATGCCGCCATCGAGGAAGAGGTATTCCCGGTTGAGGCGCACGCCACCATGCGCACATTGCGCGAACTTGCCCGGGTGATGCACGCCGTCATGCCCAGGTCTTTGAATGAGCCGGTCGGGTTATTGCCCTGATGCTTGATGGTCAGGTGAACCGGTCCTGCCCAGTATCCCGCGCGCCGCGTGCCCACGAGCGGCGTCGAGCCTTCGGAAAGCGAAACAATCCGCGTACCCGGGTCGATAAAAGGGATCAGCTCGCGGAAGCGCCACACGCCGCTGCGGTCAATGGGCTCGCCGCTCAGGCGGCGCTGGTGCCACGCCTCGCGCAATTCTTCAGGATCAAACGGATCGAAGTCATACTTCACTTCGAGAAGGCCGCCGCAAGCGGAGCACTGGTAAGACACCCGCCGGGGATCCTGCCGCATCCGGCAATTTTCCTCGATGCACTGGAGGTAAGAAAAAGACATCAACGCCTCTGTAGCGCAGCGTTCGTGTTCTAACGCTGCGGCCTTTCAAAGCATATCGAAGAGCCGCAAAGCCTGCCCTGAGCGGCAGCGAAGGGGTCGCAAAAGCGGACCTTGCGCTACACACAGCCCTAAAGCTGGAATTCCTCGTGGACCGCCTGCACGGCTTCCTTCACTTCCGAAGCTTTCACCGCGAAAGAAATACTGATTTCAGATGATCCCTGCGCGATAGCGATGATGTTGATGCCTTCCCGGCCCAGCGCGCTGAAGGCTCGCCCCGCGATACCCGGCGTGCCCTTCATGTCTTCTCCGATCATGACGACCATCGCTACATGCGGCATCACTTCAATCGAGGCGCGATTATCATGCAGCATCTCAAGCTCAAAAACCCTTTCCAGATGCGCCTTGACGCGCTTTAAGTCGCTCTCCCGCACCGCAAAACAGAGGACGTTATCGGCGGAAGACTGCGTCACCATCAGCGTATCCACCTCTTCAACGCCCAACGCCCCGAAAGCTTTGGCGGCCAAGTGAGCGAACGTAACACTGCCCCGGCCGCTCAGCGTAATAATCTGCGTTTTGCTGACGGACGTGATCGCTTTGACGCCCAGCTTGCCGCCGTCCGGTGAAGGTCCAATTTTGGTTCCCGGGCAGGAAGGGTTAAACGTATTTTTGATCCACACAGGAATCCGGCGCTTGATCACCGGCTGAATGGTTTTCGGGTGCAGCACTTTTGCGCCGAAGAAAGAAAGTTCAATCGCCTCGCGATAGGAGATTTCCGGAATAATACGCGCCGAGGGCACAAGCCGCGGGTCCGCCGTCATTACGCCGTCAACATCCGTCCAGATCCACACTTCATCCGCGTCCAGGGCCGCGCCGGTGATGGTCCCGCTATAATCCGAACCGCCCCGGCCAAGGGTTGTGCACAACCCGTCGCGCGTGGCTCCGCGAAAACCGGTAATCACAGGAATGGTTCCGCGCCTTCGCAAGGGCGCGAGCCGGCCCCGCATCTTCTGGTTGGTTTCTTCGACGAGCGGAGTCGCGTTGCCGAATTTTTCGTCCGTGACGATCAATTCCGTAGCATCGACGGCCTCCGCCGCGCAGCCCTGCGAGCGCAGAATGGATGCCATCAAGGTAGAGGACATCACCTCGCCGAGGCTCGAAAGTGTATCCATCGCACGCGGCGTGAGTTCCCGC
>DASUKV010000324.1:0-4641 GCA_036278555.1 Terriglobia bacterium | reverse complement strand
TCCGCGCCTGGCACGTAGAGCGCGCCCTCCAGCAGCATAAAGTCAATCTGCGTATCGATATCGAGAAAAGCCAGACGCGCGCTCATTGATAAATCATTCTTGAATCACGCGGGCAGTTTCGCCCGGACCTTTTCGCTCAGCCTCTTCCCATCCACCGTCTTCCCGGCCAGCCTGACCGTGGCGGCTTTCATCACCTTCCCCATCTCTTTAGGCGAGGTAGCGCCGGTTTCCGCAATCGCCGCAGCCACGGCGGAATCCATCTCTTCGTCAGTGGCCACTGCGGGAAGATAGCCTTCAAGAAGCACGATTTCAGCGAGTTCCTTATCAGCAAGATCGTTGCGCCCGCCTTGCTGGAACATCTCCGCGGCCTCGTGGCGCTGCTTCACAAGCATCCGCAGGATCGCCAAGACCTGCTCATCGGTAAGCGGCTGGCCGGTTTCTACCTGCTTCAATTTCAGCGACGACTTCACCATGCGAAGGACGCTCACCCGCAGCGTTTCCTGGGATTTCAGAGCGCTGACGAAATCTTTCTCGATCTGTTCTGCAAGCGTCATCTCTTCATCCTCGTCTTCGGTGCGTTCTGCAACCTCAATTCGAATTAATTCTATCGCAGCAGCATCCGCTTGCGCGCCCAGCTTTCAGGCGGCGGGAGAAATCAGAACGGGCGGACAGCGGTTAATTCGAGAAATTCCAGCCCTCTCCCTCCGGGAGAGGGGGGACCGCGAAGCGGTGGGTGAGGGTTTTAACAGAACCCGCCTTCTGACATGAATCACGCGACGAACTCATGGGAACATCACCCCAGCCTCTAATGAATCTTTCCAGAAGTTGGAAGAATCTAACCAAGCGGAGGCGCTAGTTGAGAGATTATGAATATGGCGACGCAAGTCATTCTGTGGGATGCACTTAAGCTGCTGATGGGAATGCTAGTATTACTCTACGCGGCCCTGGTTTTGACGGGCTACGCCACGGAGGGGCCGCACTATCAGCCTCGACTGCAATTGGCGGAGCCGTTCCGTTCCGGACAGCGCCTGCTGGTGTGGACGGGAATCAGGCTGATGGACGTGTTTCTAAGGCTATTCCGGTTCTTTTTCAACCAACTCTTCGCAGCTTCAGCAGAAGTGGGCTTCTGGGTGGTCGATCGCTCCGGGCCCAAGGCGCAGCGCAAAATCCGCTCTCGCTTTCTCTAACCTATAGAAACAAATATAGGTTATGACTCCTGATTGGATCATCAAGAGCTATCCTACCCGCGACCGGCAGCAAGCTTCATCACAATTTTCCATTGCGCTTCCGTAACCGGCATCACCGAAAGGCGCGGCAGCCGTACCAGGTAGAAATCCCGCAACGAAGGCTGCTTTTTAATTTCCTCAAGCGCCACGGGACGCGGCAGCGCCCCGCGTGATTTGATGTCTACCACCGCGAGTTTTGCGTTTTTTTGCTTGGGATCGGGATAAGGCTCGCTCACAATTTCTGCCATCCCGACTACGGACTTCTCATCTCCGGTGTGATAGATGAAGGCCAGATCGCCGGGGTGGGCCATTCGCAGGTACTTGAGCGCAAGATTATTGGAGATACCGTCCCACACCGTCTGCTTGTCGCGTTCGAGATCGGCGAACGAATAATGCTCCGGGTCTGACTTGAAGAGCCACTTGGCAGTCATGAGCGTTCCAGGGAGTTTGCTACCACCGCTCAGCTTCGAAGCCGGGTAGGCCAGCCGATGCGAACCAGCGTTTCATCGGGATCGGAAAGCGCGAACTCATACATTCCCCAAGGCTTATCTTCGGCCGTGCATCCCAGCGTGGCGGCAAGGTCATCGACGTTTTCGGTGTAAAGGTAAAGGCCGAAGGGACTGCGGCCGGGTATCAACCAGCCTTCAACGGCCTTTGTGAGATGAATCTCGCCGCCAAGCCCATCCGAAAGCATGCGGTATTCGTCGGGACCGCGTCGCTCGGAGAAACCTAACCGCCGGTAGAAGGCTTCACTCGCGTCAAGATCGTTGCAAGGAACAATGGCGGTAACTGTGTGGGAGCGTGTCATTGGTGATTAGGGGTATTTACTTGACGCCACCAACCACAGCCTGTAGTGTTTAGAGCCATAATCGGGGATTCCGCCATTTTAGCCATCGCGCGTTGGCGCCCTGGGGGAAGGCTGTTCTATCCCTTGATTCAACAAGGCTTGCAGGTAGAACTTCGCCCGGTTCGCAATTCGGGTCAAACCACAACCTATTGGGGTTAGTGGCGTCAAGTAAATACCCCTGTTGGTGATTGACTATTGCGATCGTACCATTGATCCATTGGGTCCTTGTCTCATTCATTTGTGATTTGCAATTTGTGATTTGTGATTGACGGATTTAGGATTCGCGGCATCAATGAGTCAATGGCTTGAAGCGCCTACCCAATGATTCAATGGTTCAATGGATCAATGAAAAAATCTCGAATCGCAAATCACCAATCACTAATGTGCTACGTGTTGGGCCGCGCGGTCAGCACGCTGTTGGCGTTGGCGATAAAACCTTTGGGCGCGCTCACGTAACCCGCAATCGCGTTTTTCCCCAGCTTATTGACCACCAATTCCAGGGCGCTCGGCGCTCCTTGCATATAGAAAAAGACCGGCTCATCAATCGCCTCGTTGCGGCGTTGAGAGACTTTGTCGTCAAAGAAAAGGTTCACGGTGAACAGGTTGTGCTTTCTGTCGGTCTTCAAAAGCTGAACCTGCAAAGAGCCGATTTTCTGCTTGGCGTTCTTGCGCGGCAGGGTGAATTCGAAATAGTCACGGTCGGTGCGGTGGGCGAGGGCAACCAATTCACCGTGGGTGCGGGCGATAGCGCCGGAAAGCTCCCCCTTGGCTCCGGTCAACGCCTCCTTGGTCGCCTCAAGATCTTTCTGTGTTCCAGCCAGGTTTCCGGAAATCGTGCCGAACTTGGCGTTGGCGTCGGACTGGAGCTGGCTCACGCGCTGCGCGCTCGCCTTTTCGGCGATGGCCGCGTTCAATTGCTGCACGGATTGCTTCTGCTGCTTTTCGATGTTCACCGCAAGCTGCCGGGCGCGCGTCAGCTCCTTCTGCGTCAGGCCGAGGCGCTCAGTGGTCACCTGGAACCGGGCGCTCAATTGCGCGTAGCGCTCATCGGAAGAGTCAGCGCGGCGGGTGAGCAGGTTAAGCTGATCCGACTGCTTCGCGAACGTATCGAGAAACTTAGACCTGTCGCTGAGGTTCAGATAGAGGTCCACGCCGGCGACGATCAGCAGGATGATTACTAACCATTTAAGGCCGCTCGAGTGCGAGGCGGGTGGCGGCGGTGGCGATTGAACGTAAACGTATTGCGGACCGCCCGCCGGTCCCGGCTGTGGCGCGGGCGCGCCGGGAGGCGCATTCGCCGCGCCGGAACCTGCCTGCGCTTCCGGGCCGCCAGGCTCTGCGCTTCGCGCTTGTGAGGAACTTTGTGGCGCGCCAAAATTCACTGCCGGGGGCTGTGGATAACCAAACATGCCCGTCGCGCTGGGTTGTGTGGCAGCGCCGCCCGGCCTTTGCGCCTCCGGCGTTCTCGGGCGGTCCGTCTTGTTAATGGGTACATCATCCAGACCAAACATCGCGTTGGCGGCGCTGTGGGGTTTCTTTGGATCAGCCATGGGTGCCTCGTTCTTGCAGTTTTTCAAACCTCTGAAAGTATAATGACTCAGATGCCGGTTTCAACCAAAGAGTTCGATGCCGCCCGGGTATAGTGCGTTCCGTGTCCGTCCGTCAGCGGTTTGGGCTCTTCGGTAGACCAGGCAATCCCGGCTCCAGCGCTCCAAATCCATGCCCCGCCGCCTGCAACTCGGTCTCATCCTGGAAAGCCGCAGAATCACTTTAGGGGCCCGCACGATCATCATGGGCGTCCTTAATGTTACACCGGACTCCTTCTCGGACGGAGGCCGTTTTTTTGACTCCCGCCGCGCCATTAGGCACGCGATCGAGATGGCGCGTCAGGGCGCGGATTGGATCGATGTGGGTGGTGAATCCACCCGGCCTGGGGCGCAGCCGGTGAGCCCAGAGGAGGAGTTGCGGCGCGTCCTGCCCGTGATCCGGGGCGTCAGACGAAGCTTGCCGGGGTTGCCGGTTTCGATCGATACGACCAAGGCGATTGTCGCGGAAGAGGCGATCCATGCGGGAGCAAGCATTGTGAATGATGTGAGCGGGCTACGTTTCGATCCCGGGATCGCAGAGGTGGCCCGGCGCTTCCGGACGCCTCTTGTGCTGATGCACCTTCGCGGGCGCCCGGCGAGCATGCAGCGAAAACCATTCGTCCGCTCCATTCACTGGTCGCTCGCCTGCGGCCTCTCGGTTTCCATTCGCCGGGCGCTCAGCTTGGGCATCCCGCGGTCGCAGCTCATTCTTGATCCCGGCCTGGGCTTTGGTAAAACTCGCCGCCAGAATTTTGAAATCCTGGCGCATTTGAATCGCCTCCAACGTTTCCGGTTGCCGCTTCTTGTGGGCGCTTCCCGGAAGTCTTTCATCCAGGCCGTGGTGGCGGGGGAAGGGCTCGAACCCGGCAAAAGCAAAACGACGGATTATTGGAAGTTAACCGGGAGCCAACGCACTCCGCTTGCCGCAGAACGCCCGCGACAACACCTGAACCGCAAGCCTGAATTTCCCTGGCCTCTCGAT
>DASUKV010000323.1:0-4423 GCA_036278555.1 Terriglobia bacterium | reverse complement strand
CTTGTTTTCCAGCCCCCCTTTGGGAGAGGGGAACCGCGAAGCGGTAGGTGAGTGCTCTAACCACACCGTTTTCACTCGCTTCCCAGCCGCTCGCCTGGCTGAAGCCGCACGCCATTTGCAAAGTCGCGTCCGGAAATGCGTTTGCGGCCCTCGAGCTGAACCTCGATAAGTTGCAGCGCCGTGCCGCCACCACAAGCGATAAGGAGGTTCCCTCCCGCCGCTTGCAAATCTCCGGGCACAAAGCCGGGACCGAGCCGGGATTCCAGCGGCTGAGCGGCCCACACCTGAAGGGTTTTACGCCGAAACAGGCTGTGCGCCACTGGCCAAGGTCGCAATCCGCGCACGCGATTCGCGATCTCCTGCGCGGTCATCCTCCAGTCGATCAAGCCGTCTTCTTTTTTAAGCATCGGAGCAATCGTCGCAAGCTGATCGTCCTGCCGGCGAGGGCTGATTTCTCCCCGCCCAAGCCGCGCGAGCGTTTCCGCCATGATGGGGGCGCCTTCGGCGCTGAGGCGCCCGGAGAGCGTCTCCGTCGTATCTTGCTCGCTGATCTCGACTTGCTGTTGCAGGAGGATGTCACCGGTATCAAGCCCCTGGTCGATTTTCATCGTGGTGACGCCCGTCACGTGCTCGCCGCGAATAATCGCCCAGGCAATGGGCGCGGCGCCCCGGTAGCGCGGCAGGAGTGACGCATGGAGGTTAATGCAGCCAAGCGGCGGTAGATCGATCATCCAAGGCGGGATCAAATGACCGTACGCCACAACAACGATGGCATCTGGTTGGATCGCTGAAATCTCAGTTTGCGCTTCGGAATCCTTCAAGCGGCGCGGCTGAAAAACCTTGAGTCCCGCCCTGAGCGCAAATTCCTTCACGGGCGGCGCTTTCAGCTCGAAGCCGCGCCCGCGAGGCTCATCAGGATTTGTCACCACCAGCGAGATCGAGAAATTCTCAGCAAGGAGCTTTTCGAGCGTAGGAACGGCAAATTGAGGGGTGCCGCAAAAAATGAGGTTCATCACTCGGAAGAAATGAAAAGTACAGCCGGAAGCCGCCGTGAATGCCGGCGCGGGAGCATGGAGTTCACCACTCCCCCGCCTTCACCATCTTCCGCACTTTCCGGCGGATCGAATCGCGCTTCAGCATACTGAGATGGCTGATAAAAAGCCTCCCGTTCAGGTGGTCGATTTCGTGGCAGAAGGCGCGGGCCAACAAGCCCTCCCCCTCGAGCGTGATCTCGTCTCCGTGGACGTCCTGCGCGCGCACGCTCGCCTTGAGCGGCCGCGCAGTGGGAGCGCGGAAATTGGGCAGGCTCAAACACCCTTCTTCGTCCGTCTGCTTGCCTTCCCTCGAGACGATCTCCGGGTTCACCAGCACCAGCCTGGCGTTTGATTCTTCATTCGACGTCGTGTCAATCACGCAAAGCCTTTTGGAAACACCGATCTGCGGCGCCGCGAGGCCTACGCCATGCGCGGCGTACATTGTATCGAACATGTCCGCGACGAGTTTTTCGAGCTCGGCATCAAATGCAGTCACCGGCTCCGCGGCGCGCTCAAGCACTGGCTCGCCGTATTTGACGATCGGATAGATCATGGCTGGTTGATGGACCGCCCGCAGGCGCAACGAACCTGCGGGCGGTAACCGCTCCGGGTTCTGCTAAAACCGCTTCACCTGTTCCAGATAGTTCTCATAGTTGCGGCGCGTCTCAGTGATGGAATCACCACCGAACTTCTCAAGGAACGCGCGAGCCAAAATGAGCGCGGTCATGGCTTCACCCACCACGCCGGCGGCGGGGACCACACACACGTCGGAGCGTTCATAGGCAGCTTTCACAGGCTCGCGAGTCTCAAAACTGACAGATTCAAGCGGACGACGGAGCGTCGAAATAGGCTTCAGATATCCCCGCACAATGATCTCTTCCCCATTCGTCATGCCGCCCTCCAGACCTCCGGCCCGGTTGCTCTTACGGCTGAAGCGCGCTTGCTCGCGGCTGTATCCAATCTCATCCTGCACTTCGGAGCCAAAGTGCGCGGAATTCGCGACGGCGCTTCCGATCTCGACCCCCTTCACCGCCTGAATCGACATAATCGCCTGGGCAAGCTGGCCGTCCAGCTTTTCATCCCACTGCGCGCAGGCGCCCAGTCCGGGCGGAACGCCGCGCGCGCGAACCTCAAACACACCGCCGACGGTATCACGGTTCTGCGTGGCGAGGTCCACTTCCGCTTTCATTTGCTCTTCCACGCCCGAATCCGCGCATCCCAGCAAGATTTCTTCTTTGTCGCGCAACGCCAGCACAGCTTCAAACGGAACAAGTTGCGGCGGCAGCGACACCCGGCCGACAGCCACCACGTGGCTGGCAACACCGATTCCAAACTCGCGGAGAAAGAGCTTGGCCAGCGATCCGATGCCGACCCGGGCCGCGGTTTCCCGGGCGCTGGCGCGCTCAAGGACGTAGCGAGCGTCCCGGAAGTTATACTTAAGGCAGCCGGCCAAATCGGCATGTCCTGGCCGTGGAGGCGAAAGTGGCTTATACTTGGCGCGCGCCTCCGGGCGGTCCTCAACGGACATGGCATCTTTCCAGTTAGACCAGTCGCGGTTTTCAATCAGCATCGCGATGGGCGAGCCAATCGTTTGGCCGTGCCGGATGCCGGAAAGAAATTGGGCGCTGTCCGACTCGATTTTCATGCGGCCGCCGCGCCCGTAGCCGCCCATCCGGCGCTTGAGGTCCCGATTCACATAATCGAAATCAACGCGGAGCCCGGCGGGAATTCCCGAGATGATGGCAATCAGGCCCTGGCCATGAGATTCGCCTGCGGTTTGGAATTTCAACATAACATGAGTCCCGGCGAGGTATGAGCCAGGCGCAAAGCTTAGATTCTAATGGAATCCGCGTTTTAGGTCAAAAGAGGTTGAGTCAGCAAAACGCTCAGATTAGAATGGAGATAACGAACAGGAGGAGCAGAATATGGCTTCAACATTAACTCGAAAATGGCTCGGCATTGTGTTTGCACTTGCGATTGCCGCCGCCACCGCAGTGCCTCTCATGGCGCAAACGGGAGGCGTGACAGGTACCGCCAAAGGTACGGATGGCAAAAACCTGGCAGGCTACCCGATCCTCATCGAACGGCAGGAAATCAAAGGTACTTACAAGACCAAGACGAACAAGCACGGCAACTACGTTTACATCGGTCTTCCGATTGGTACCTACAAGGTGATTCTGGAAGACCCGACCGGTCATCAGCTCACTTACGTGACGAAGCACGTAGGCCTGGGAGACCCGACCGAGATCGATTTTGATCTGGCCAAGCTCAAAGGCGCACAGCAGGCGCTCGAAGCGATCAAGGAACAAAAGCAATACGGAGCGCTGAAGCAGCAATTTGACGCGGCCACGGCGCTTTACAATCAGGGGAAGTACGCTGAAGCCGGAGACGCGTTCGCCAAGGCCGTCCCGCTGGCCAATGGCGACAAGAATAAACAGGCGGTTCTTGAAAACGAGGCAAACGCCTACTTCAAGGCGGGCCAGTTTGATAAATCCGCCCAGGCAATTCAGCAGGCGATTCAGAAGGACCCCAATAATCAGTCTTTGCACGCGGCGCTGGCGAACGATTACGTCAAAATGGGCAACATGCCGGAAGCCGCGAAAGAGTTTAAGAAGGCGGGCCAGGAAGTGAATCAGAAGGCCCTGGAGCAGGAAACGAAAGCCGCCAAAGAAAACAAGGAGTTCAAGGGCCTCAAGCAAACGTTCGATGCGGGCAATGCGCTTTACAACCAGGGGCAATTCGCCCAGGCGGCGCAGACTTTTGAAAAAGCCATTCCCATGGCGAAGGAAAAGAACCTGCCTGTCGTTCTTTCCAGAGCCGCAGACAGCTACGCGAAAGCTCATGAGTACGACAAGGCGGTCGCGGACTATCAGAAGGCAATCACCGCCGACCCCACCAATGGCGGCTATATGAACAATCTCGGCAGCCTCTATGGCCAGATGGGGAAGCCCGACCTGGCAGTACAGGAATTCGAGAAAGCGGCGCAGGCGGATCCTACGAATGCGGCCCGCTACTACTACAATATCGGCGCCATTGAAACCAACGCCGGGAAGAGCGATCAAGCGGCGGCGGCTTTCAAGAAGGCAACCCAGCTTGATCCAAACTACGCCGACGCCTACTTCCTGGAGGCTCAAGCGCTGATGGGCAAGGCAAAAGTTAACTCCAGCGGGAAAGTAGTTCCTGCGCCCGGCACGGTAGAAGCGTTGCAGAGTTATCTGAAAGTCGCGCCCACCGGCAAATACGCCTCCGCGGCTCAGCAGATGCTGCAAACGCTCACCGGTAAGGTGCAGACGAAATACAGCAAGCATTAACGAGCAATAAGGCTTAAGATCGGCGGACTGTCAAACCCTTCAGTGGGCCTCGCAGCACGGGCGCAGGCCCTGAAGGGG
>DASUKV010000322.1:0-6986 GCA_036278555.1 Terriglobia bacterium | reverse complement strand
TCCTGAGTATAAGTTCGCCGATGTCACGCGGACTTGACGCGCATCAGGGAGATTGTAAGCGATCAGGAGGAAGGCGATTCCACACATTCGGATTTTAATAGCAGACGATCACGAAATTTTCAGGCGGGGACTCCGCGCGCTTCTCGAAACCTCTCCGGACTGGGAAGTGTGCGGCGAGGCGTCGGACGGTCTCGAATGCGTGGAGAAGACCAGGGAATTGAAGCCGGATTTGATCGTCGTGGACATGGCAATGCCGGGCATCGACGGCATCGAAGCCACGCGCCGCATCCGGAAAGAGACGCCGCAGGCCCAGGTGCTGGTGCTGAGCCAGTATGAGAGAGGACAAATGCTCGACGCCGTCTTGTCGGCCGGGGCGCGAGGGTTCGTCTCCAAGGTCGATGCTTCGCGCGAGCTGATTAAAGCGATCAAAGTGATCGTGGATGGCGCGCCACCCAGCAATTCTCCCGCAATAGTAACCAGCCCCTGAAAGCATTCCAACCGGCTGTGAGGGGGCTGATTGGAGTACGCCGGCAGTCAAATTTCAAGCTCCATCCGCAGAAGCTATGAGCCGGTCTCGCAGATCCAGGTTCGCGCTCCACGTTTTCATCATCGCCGTTCTCGCTGCCCTTGGCGCAGCGCTCACCGGAGTGCGGACCGCAAACTGCTCCCAGGAAGAGACGCTCGCCCAGACCGGAAGAAATCCCCTTGTCAATCTCAGTTTAGCGGAGCTTGGGAACGTCAGAGTGACGACGTACTCGAAGGAGCCGGAGGAGGTTTGGCAAACGCCCGCGGCGATTTACGTGCTCACCCAGGAGGACATCCGCCGCTCCGGAGCGACCAGCATCCCTGAGCTTCTTCGGCTTGTGCCCGGCGTCGAGGTGGCCCAGATCGATTCGGACCACTGGGCGGTTGGGATTCGAGGATTCGGGAGCCAGTTCTCGAAATACGTTCTGGTGATGATCGACGGCCGAAGCGTCTACACGCCGCTCTTTGCCGGCGTCTACTGGGAAGTTCAAAACGTTCCCCTGAAGGATATTGACCGCATCGAAGTGATCCGCGGACCGGGCGGCGCCATTTGGGGACCGAACGCCGTGAACGGCGTCATCAATATCATCACGAAGGGCGCCCAAGAGACGCACGGTTTTCAGGCATCCGCAGCGGGCGGGAACGCGGACCAGGGAAGGGCGGAAGCGCGGTACGGCGCCGGGAACGGCAAGACGTTCGATTACCGCGTCTACGGCATGGGCTTCCGCCGCTCCGCCGGACATCATCCTGGTTTCGCGAACTTCGACGACTGGCAGACAGGCCAGGGCGGCTTCCGCATGGATTGGAGGCCGCAGCGCCGCGATGCGCTCACGCTTGAGGGTGATATCTATCGCGGCGCGGATGGCGTGCGGGTGGGCATTGGACAATACTTACCCCCTGCCCAACTGAACGTTGACGGGACGGAACACGTTTCCGGCGGCAACCTGCTGGCGCACTGGACGCGCCGGTTCGATCGCGGCTCGGACATTCAGGTGCGAGGTTATTACGACCGCACTTACCGCCTGGGCCCGCAATACGGAGAGCGCCGCAACACCTTCGATGCGGATTTCATTCATCACCTCACACTGTGGCGTAACCAGGATTTCACCTGGGGTGTGGGCGCACGCCTCAGCCCGAGCGATTTCATTCAGGTGATTCCTACCGCGGATTTTCTTCCTCATCACCAGGACGACACCCTCTACACCGCATTTGCCCGGGACCGGATTCCTCTCGTCGAGGATCAGCTTTGGCTCACGTTGGGATCAAAATTCGAGGACAACAATTTCAGCGGATTCGGCCTCGAGCCGAGCGCCCGGATTTTGTGGAGGCCGCGCCCCCACCAGTCTCTTTGGGCGGCGGTGACGCGCGCGCTCCGCACGCCAGCGCGCCTGGATGAGGACCTCATGCTCACCGGCACGCTGCAGGCCAATCCGCCGACGTTCCTCAGAATTTTGGGCAACACCAATTTACGGCCTGAAGTCCTGACCAGCTTCGAAGCCGGGTACCGGACGATGCCGGCCCGCAACGTTTACCTTGATATTGCCGCCTTTCACGGCCATTACAATGACCTTTCAGCCTTTGGCGGCGCTTCCATTTTCAGCGAACTCACCCCCTCTCCGGCGCACACCGTCATCGCGGTTCCCTACGTCAACGGCGTCCGTGCTACGACCAATGGGTTTGAGATCTCTCCGGACTGGCAGCCGTTAAGCTGGTGGAGCCTTCGCGGGTCGTACTCCTACCTGCATCTCAACGCCTTTAACAAGCCAGGGCTTCAGGAAACCGGGTCGGTGGCGAGCTATGAAGGATCAAGCCCCCATCACGAAGTTGTGATTGAGTCGCGGTTCAATTTGCCCAAAGGCTTCGAATTTGACCCGACGTACCGCTACGTGAGCGCACTGCCGGCGCAAATGGCTCCCGCCTATCAGACGGCTGATGCCCGTCTGGGCTGGCGGCTGAACCGGCGTCTTAGCATTTCCTTGGTGGGTCAAAACCTGTTCCAGCCGTACCATGTGGAATTCTCCGGCGATCCCGGCTTGCTTGTCGGCATCAAGAGGAGCGGCTACCTGGAGCTCACTTGGAATCCTTAGCGCCGGCTTGTGCGAGACCCAGCCTCGTAATGCGCTTTTCAGCCGGAGTTTCCCGGCTACGTACAGGTTTGCGCTGGACCCGCTGGCCCGCTTGCGCCATCGCGGCCGGCGCCGCGGGTGCGCTGCTGGCGCAAGTTTACTTTGCCGCCCCACAGACGCGAAGGCGGCCTACCGAATACGAGGTTGAAGCCGCTTACCTTTACAATTTCGGCAAATTCGTCCGATGGCCGCCTTCCACTCCCCGTTCAGGCAAGCTGTTTCCCATTTGCGTGTTGGGCCAGGACCCGTTTGGGCCGATTCTGGACGCGACCGTGGCCGACGAGGCGGTCAACGGGAAAGAAGTTGTCGCTAAACGGATTTCGAGCCTGGAGGCCGCCGCGGGCTGCCGGATTCTGTTCATCGGCTCTTCGGAACGAAAGCAGATGGAGCAAATCCTCAATCAAGCGGATAAAATGGAGGTACTCACGGTGAGTGATGCGCCCCGGTTTCTGCAGGAGGGCGGCATGATCGAGTTCGTTCTGATTCAAGACCACGTGCGCTTTGAAGTGAACCTGACGGCGGCGCGGCGCGCGGGGCTCGACCTTAGCTCCGAGCTGTTGAAGGTCGCTACGCGCGTTATCACGCGGAAGGCTTCCTAGCATGGCGGCGCGGAAAAGAAACGAAACCTCAATCAGCCGGCGGCTCACCGCGATGAATATGCTGGTAAGCGGCGCCGCGCTGTTGCTTGCCTGCCTCGCCTTTCTGGGTTACACGCGAATCAGCTTCAAACAAAGCCTGGTGAGCGATCTCACCATTCAGGCCCGCATGATCGGATCAGGAACCGTTTCGGCCGTCTTGTTTGATGACGCTCACTCTGCCCGGCATACTCTCTCCGCGCTGCGCGCTTCTCCCCATGTGCTTTATGCGGCCGTCTACCGTCCGGACGGGCGCCGGTTTGCGGAATACCGTCGCGACCTTGGCAGGCCATCCCTGCCGTTTCACCCGCCGCCGGCCGGCAAAGTTCAAGCGCACTGGTTCGAGCGCGGACAGGTGACGCTGGTGCGGTCGGTCAGCTTTCAGGGTAAGCCGGCGGTGGTGGTTTCGATCCAATCGGATCTCGGCCAGCTCCACAGCCTGATGGTTCGCTATGCGGAAATCATCATCTTAGTCTTATGCGGCTCGCTGATCGCCGCCTTTCTGGTTTCCCGGATTTCTCAAAAGTCAATCTCGGCACCGATTGTGAAGCTGGCGGAGATCGCCCGCGCGGTGTCACGCGATACAAACTATTCGATCCGCGCGCGCCCGCAAGGCCGGAATGATGAGATCTCCTTTCTCGTCGAATCCTTCAATGGCATGCTGGCTCAAATCCAGGAGCGGGACAACGCCTTAGAGGAGGCGCGCTCGAATCTGGAGGAGAGGGTGAACCTGCGCACGGCGGAGCTTGAACAGGCCCGCGAGAGCCTGCGCACGCTGTCCGGCCAGTTGATCCGGACCCAGGATGACGAGAGGCGGCGGATCGCGCGCGAGTTGCATGATAGCTCCGGGCAGGTGCTGGCCGCCCTTGGGCTGAATCTGGCGCTGATGGAAATGGAGAGCTCCCGCCTCAGCCCGCAGGCAGCGAGGGCCCTGTCCGATAGCCTGACCCTCGTGCAGGATATGACGAAAGAGCTGCGGACCATTTCCCACCTGTTGCACCCGCCGCTATTGGATGAGACGGGCCTTGCGCCGGCGCTCCGCTGGTACGTTGAGGGATTTTCGCAGCGCAGCAACATCGCCGTGCAATTGGACCTGACCCCGGAGCTCGGCCGCCTGCCTCGTGACGTGGAAACAGCGGTTTTCCGGATCATCCAGGAGTGCCTGACGAACATTCACCGCCACTCCGGAAGCCCGACGGCCCGCGTCCGGATTGTTCGCGCCGCGGAAGCGGTGACGGTTGAAATTCATGACGATGGCGCTGGCATGGCGCCGGGCGCCGATGGAAATTCTTCCGGACCTTCGCGCCCCGGAGTGGGAATTCAGGGCATGCGCGAAAGGGTGCGCCAGCTCAGCGGGGTTCTCGAAATCCAATCAGGGAAGGGCGGAACCACCGTGCAGGCTGTCTTACCCCTCCTCAGCGCGGATTTGGGCCCGGCCGTGGTCTGAGGCTCCTATCCTTGCCGTCCGCTCCGGCTGAGGGCAGCAGTCCGCTTTACTTTGGAGCATTTCGGGCCGAGAATCAGCAAAAGATTGAACGCAAGGAGGTCATCATGGCAAACCAATACTCCAGGCGGGAATTCCTCGAGAAATCATCCTTGGCGGGTCTTGCGGCGGCGGCGCTTGGGCCAGAAGCTATCGCGGCCAAGCCGATGCCGTCGCGTATTCTCGGCAAGACAGGCGCGCGGGTTTCAATTCTCGCCCTCGGCTGCGGCAGCCGCCTGCTGATGTACCGAACCGATGAGGCGGCGGTCGCGGCAATAAATCTGGCGTTGGACTCCGGCATCAGCTATCTAGACACGGCTTACGGGTACGGCAAAGGACGAAGCGAAAGCTGGGTGGGCCAAGTCTCGAAGACGCGGCGGAAGGAATTTTTCATGGCGACCAAGATCGAGCCGCGCGACGGCTCGACGGCGCGGCGCATCCTGGAGGGCAGTTTGAAGCGGCTCGAGACCAGCCAGATCGACCTGATCCACGTACACGCTCTGATGGGCATGGATGACTTGGCGAAAATTGAGGCCCCGGACGGCGTGCTCAACGCGCTTTACAAGATGCGGGATGAAAAACTGACGCGCTTCGTTGGCATCACCTGCCATAACGACCCGGTGGTGCTGAAGACGGCCCTTGAACGCCACGACTTCGATTGCGTCCAGATGGCCCTCAACGCGGCGCGGCAAGGCATGACGGGAGGCGAGCACGGGATGGTCCCGAATCCGGCCATCCACACAAGCTTCGAGCACGCGGCTCTGCCCGTCGCGCGCCGCAAGAACATGGGCATCCTGGCCATGAAGATTATGGGGCAGGAGGCGCTGATTGGCAGCGGTCCCGACAAGAGTAGCGCGGCGAGACTGCTGCAATACTCCTGGAGCCTGCCAGTGGCGGCGGCCGTGGTGGGCATGCCAACTCATGCGATGATCAGACAGAACGCCATGCTGGCCCGGAATTTTGAGACCATGCCCAAAGACGAGATGCGCGATTTCTCGCGTCGCATGGCAGCGTCCAATAAAATGGCCCTCGATTTGAAGTTTCGCAACCACGTGGATTGCTGAGTTCCTGATCAGTTGGTTCCGGTTGCGGACTTGCGGAAGAGCAAAGCCCTTCTCTGCACGGCTAAATTGGACAGCCACGGCCGGAGGCCGCCGCGATAAAACTATTGTACCGTTTGGCCGCCAGTGCTCGCGGCTTCGCGGCGCTGCGCGAGAAAACTGATGATGTCATCGAGTTCTTGGCCGCTGAGCTTCGATCCATAATCCGCGGGCATGAGGGAGCGCGGCTCGTGACGCAGGCGCTTGAGGTTCGATTTCATGAATAGATGGAAAACGCCGTCGGGGGTTTGGAGCTGCAATGAGAAATTATCCTCATTCCGCGCGATTCCCACCAGCTTGCGGCCGCTGCGGGTGATCGCCACCACGGTATAGTCGGCAAAGCGCAAGTCCTTGCCGGGGTCGACAATCGCTTCGCGCATCTCGCTTGGCGAGTGCGAGCGCGAATAGGCAGAAAGGTCCGGGCCAAGAAACCCTCCTTTGCCATCGACCATGTGGCACGCCGCGCAGCGGGCCGGACTGCGGGCCGGACCAAAGAACAATTGCCTGCCTCGCGCCGGATTTCCCGCCACCGGAGCCGTGGGTTGTTTTCCCTGAAGCGTGCGGAGGTAGGCCACCACCGCCTGAATTTTCCCGGGTCCCAGCGCCCGGAAGGAAGGCATCCCGCCCGAGGGGATGCCGTTCCTGATGATGCGCTCGATCTCCTCGTCCGAGAGCCGCCCGGCGGCGGCGCTGGCGCTGATGCCGGGCGCGTGAACCCCTCCCCGGCCATCCATTCCATGGCACGTACCACAGCTTGAGACAAAAATCTGCCTGCCTTCTTTCCTGCTATCCGCGATTGAGCTTTGCGCGGCCTGGGTGGGAGCTTGGGGGTGCGCCAACGCGATCCCAGCCGTGATGACAAGCACAGTCGGAACAATAACCCGGTCAAAGCGCATGCTATTTCTTCACGGCGATGGCCGAAATTTCGATTTTCGCGCCGTTGACCAGGGCGGCCACCTGAACCGTGGTCCGCGTAGGTTTGGGATCCGGGAAGAAGGTCGTATAGACCTTGTTCATTTCGCCAAAATCGTGGATGTCCGAGAGGTAGACGTTCACGCTCACAACATCGCTCATGCGCAAGCCAGCCTTTTTCACCACCCGCTCGATATTTTCGAGC
>DASUKV010000321.1:0-7304 GCA_036278555.1 Terriglobia bacterium | reverse complement strand
CCGAGGACGTGCCCCAGCGTCACGCCGGGATTCTTCTCGATCGGGACGCAGGAGCTGCAGGAAGTTGCCATCACTTCGGCGCTATCCAGCAGCTTGGGAACATCCAAGCCCATGATTGAGGCGGGAACCATGCCAAAATCTGAGAGAGCGGAATAGCGGCCGCCAATGCTCGGCACGCCAAAGAAGATGCGGCGAAAGCCTTCGCTCTCCGCCACCTGCTGCAGTTTCGATCCAGGATCGGTGATGGCAATAAAGCGGCTTCCCACCTTCGCTCCCACCGCTTCACGGGCACGGGCGAAGAAGTAATCCTTGAAGATGTTTGGCTCGAGCGTGCTTCCTGACTTGCTCGATACAATGAACACGGTCCGAGCTAAATCCAGCTTCTTCTCGATTGCTTTAATCTGCGCAGGGTCGGTTGAATCGAGCACGTGAAGCTCCGGGCGTCCTGAAATCTTCCCGAAGGTCGACGCGAGCACTTCCGGACAGAGACTGGACCCGCCCATGCCGAGCAGCAGCGCGTGGGTGAACCCGGCCTGCTGGGTCTCCGCCGCGATGCTTTCGAGATGGTGCTTGTGAGCCAACTGGTCCTCGGTAATTCCGAGCCAGCCCATCCAACGGCCTTCATCGGCGCCGGTCCAAAGCGCGGCGTCGCGAGCCCAAAAGCTGCGGACTTTGCCCTTGATCTGCCAATCCTCAATGGAGTCTTTCACAGCTTCCGAGATCGGCTGAGGCAGGGAATAGTTGTAGCGGTCGGGACGGCCCTTCACGCCTGCCTTGCATTGGCGGTCCAGCGCGTTCAGCAGCTTATCGAAGGCCTCCGCAAACAGGCGCACGGCCTCTTTGAGCAATTGATCGGTGACTTCCTTCATGGAGATTCCGGCCTTCTCCAGCGCTTCCATGGTGTCATGCGCTTCTTCGAGATCTTCTCCGAGGCTTGGACGTACCTGGCCGTGATCACGAAAGGCTTCGAGGGTCTGCGTGGGCATGGTGTTCACCGTGTCCGGCCCGATCAGTTCTTCCACGTAAAGCACATCGCGGTATTTGGGATTTTTCGTGCTGGTGCTCGCCCAAAGCAGCCGCTGCGTGTGAGCACCCTTCCGTTCCAGGGCCTTCCAGCGGTCGCTCTGGAAAAGCTCCTTGTAAAACTGGTAGGCCAGCTTGGCATTGGCGATCGCAACTTTCCCAAGAATGCCTTGAAGGAGCGCGCGCTGGGAAGGCTCCGTTGCTGTTTGCAACCGGTCCGTGGCCAGATGATCCACCAGCGTGTCAATGCGGCTTACAAAAAAGCTGGCGACGCTGCCAATTCTGCTCACATCGCCGCCGCCCGCGGCCAGCGCTTCGAGGGCTGCAAGGTAAGCTTCGGCGACCCGCTCATACCGTTCCTGGGCAAAGAGCAGCGTGATATTGATGTTGATTCCTTCGCTCAAAAGCTGCTGGATGGCCGGCAAGCCTTCCGGAGTCCCCGGCACTTTAATCATGACGTTCTCACGATTCACGGCTTTCCACAGCCTGCGGGCTTCATCGATGGTTTTCTGTGTGTCATGAGCCAGGAAAGGGGATACTTCGAGGCTCACGTAGCCGTCCCGCCGTTTCGTTTTCTCGTAGACTGGCTTAAAGACGTCCGCCGCGGCCTGAATATCGGGGATTGCTACCGCTTCGTAGATTTTCATGGGATCTTTTTCATCCCGCTCGTATATCTCATCCAAAGCGGAGGCATAATCCGTGCTTCCGGCAATGGCCTTCTCAAAGATGGATGGATTTGACGTGACGCCCCTTACGCCGTCTTCATCGACCAGGGTCTTCAGCTCGCCGCTCGTAATCAGACTGCGGCGGATGAAATCCAGCCACACCGCCTGCCCCGACTGCTCCAAAGTTTTTAAGCGATTCATCGCATACCTCCTTTTAGCACGGCGCGGTTCTCAGCGCCGGAGGGCCGCCCCCTGTGGCAGCGCGGGGTCAGCCGGCTGCCTGCGGAGCGCGCCCGTAACGCGCCTCAATCAGTTTGATCTTTTCCAGCCGCCTCCGGTGACGATCTTCGCCGCTAAAATGAGCGCCGAGAAAGGCGCGCACCAATTCCTCAGCCAGCGCTTCGCCAATCACGCGGCCACCCATCACCAGGACACTCATGTTGTCGTGCTCCACTCCCTGGTGCGCTGAATATGTATCGTGACAAAGCCCGGCGCGGATGCCGGGAATCTTGTTCGCGGCCACAGAGGCTCCTACGCCACTGCCGCAAATCAGGATGCCGCGTTCGGCCCGGCCATCTTTGACGGCGAGCGCCAGCGCCTCGGAGAAATCGGGGTAATCGACCGGGGCCTTGCTGCTGGTACCCACGTCGATCACTTCGTGCCCCAATCCCCTCACGACGGGGATAAGGCCCTGCTTGAGATCGAAACCCGCATGATCGGCGCCCAGAGCAATCTTCATAAGTTTTACTCAGGCAGCTTGCCAAAGAATTGCGAGATACAGAGATTCTTCGCTGCCGTGAAAATAGCTCCCCTCCTCAGTTGAGGAGGGGGTTAGGGGGTGGTGGGTCTTCGATGCGCCGCCACACCAACCACCCCTGCCCCTCCTTAACCAAGGAGGGGAATAACCCAAAATCATTTTCATGCACAGTGGCGAGCCGCAGGCTCATGATGTCTGCGCTCAGAATGACAGACGCATGAGCCTCCGAGACTTATCCAAAATGATCTGCATCTCAGGCGCGTGCCTGCGAAGCGATTTCAGCATTCACCGCCGCTCCGATGATTCCGGTTTCGAGATTCGTCGTGATGACCTCCAGCAGGCTCCCTTGCAGAGGACTCATTTTCACCATCTCGTGAAGATAAATATTCAGCCGGCCCAGCTCCACAAACTTCGCCGCCGTGCCTGTGATAAAAAATTTTCCGGGACCTTCCATCGCAATACAGCTCGCCGTGGCTGCAGCCAAGGCGCGGTGCCATAACGTCACAAAGCTGGCGCAGCGCTTGTCTCCAGCCTTGGCATTCGCGAAAACCTCTTCCGGCTCGATATCGAGAAAACGCAATCGCATGGCCCGCAGGCCCATGACTCCTTCCAAATGTCCCTTTCCGCCGCAGCCGCAGAACTGCTCCTTGGGATCGAGCGTCACCACCGCGTGGCCGCCTTCCCAGACGCCGTCGGTCCAGGGATAACGGCCATAGCCGACGCCATGCCCCAGGTGCCACACACGAACTATTTTATCAAGCTGGTCACGGGTGGCCGCGACCCCGGCGGCGATTGCGTCCGCATCATTAAAAACGCGCACCGGAATGGCCACGCCGTGTTCACTCAATGCCGCAGCGAGCGACTCTTCGAGCCGGAATCCTTTCACCTGCGGCAGATTTGCGGACTCCTGAATCACGCCCTCGCGGATGATTCCGGGAATGGCCACGCCAATGGCGCTGATCGCCTCCTCCGTTTGCCGGCAAAGATTGATCTGGCTTAGAATGCATTGGCTGATGCTCTCCGCATGCATGCCGTCCAGAACATACGCCGAGCTGCCGGACTCCGGATAGAGCCGGACTTCGCTCACGATTTGATTGTTCTCGACCACCCCGGCTGCGATTTGATGCGCAGCTAACACGCCGATGGTTCGTCCCATAACAGCCTCGATAGTTTCCCAGAAAGCCCTACAAAAGTTTCGCCTGCTAATGCCACGACTCGATGGTCGCTAACAGTCGGTTGAAAAGCTCGGGAACCATCGCTGTGGCACCGGTGCCCTCACCGGTCATTTCGGCGCTGAGGACAGCGCCGCTACAAACGTCTACAGACTGGCCAGCTTATTCAACCCATTGAAAGCGGCGGACTTATAGCATTCGGCCAGCGTCGGATAATTGAAAACCACGTCCACGAAATACTCCACCGTTCCCTCCAGGATAAACACCGCTTGCCCGATGTGCAGTAGTTCCGCGGCGCCTTCGCCGATCACGTGAATACCCAGCAACTTCTTCGTCTCGCGATGGAAAATCAGCTTCAGGCGGCCGGTGGTATCTCCCCGGATTTGCCCGCGGGCGATCTCGCGGTAGTAGGCGATCCCGACCTCATAGGGAACATCCTCATTCGTAAGCTGTTCCTCAGTTTTACCTAAAAACGAAATTTCGGGGATTGAGTAGATGCCGTAGGGGTAATTCGCGGGATTCGAATGCACCGGCAAGCCCAGCGCATGAGCGGCGGCAATGCGGCCCTGCTCCATCGAAACGGAAGCCAGGCTGGGAAATCCGATCACATCACCGACAGCAAAAATGTGCGGCTGGCACGTATCATAGTCTGCGTCCACCGGGATGCGGCCGCGCGAGTCTGAAGTAATCCCCGCCGCCGCCAGGTTCAGCTCCTCCACGTTCCCCATTCTTCCCACCGCGTAAAGCAGCGCATCGCCGGAAATTTTCTTGTTGCTTTGCAGATTGGCGACCACCTTGCCGTCCGAAGTCTCCTCCACGCTCTGAACTTCCTCGCTCAGCCGCATAATCACGCGGCGGTCCCGCAGGTGGTAAGAAAGCGCCTCTACGATTTCCGAGTCGGCGAATTCGAGCAGCCGCGGCCGCTTCTCAACCAGGATCACGCGCACGCCCAGCACGGCGAACATGCAGGTATATTCCACGCCGATCACTCCGCCGCCCACGACAATGAGCGTCTTCGGCAGCTCCGCCATCTGAAGAATGCGGTCGCTGTTAACAATATTGCGGTTGTTCAGCGGCACTTTGGATGAGGTGGCGGGTTTGGTGCCGGTCGCGATAATGAAAATGGCGGCGGTGTATTCGGAAACTCCCTGGAGACCCGCGACATTTATCGTCTGCGGTTCTTTAAAGCTGGCCGTGCCGTAGATGACGTCAATCCCGTTGCGGGTAAGCTGGGCTTCCGCCACATCCACTTCGGTCTTGATCACGTGCTGGACGCGGAACGCCAGGTCCGCCATGGTGATCTTATCTTTGACGCGATAATTGATGCCGTAAATATTCTGGTAATTGTAGCCGGAAAGGTGTAGAACTGCTTCCCGCATGGTCTTGCTGGGGATTGTGCCGGTATTGATGCAGACGCCACCAATCTCCTGCTGCTTCTCAATCAGGGCGACGCGCTTGCCGGACTTCGCGGCCTGAATCGCAGCCCGCTGGCCAGCCGGCCCGGAGCCGATCACGATAACGTCATATTTCTGCATTCCGAACCTTCAGCGGGGCAGGCGCTCCATCGCCCGCGAGCTCTGCGGCCCACTGACTCAGGTTAACACCGCTCTTATTCATTTAGATAGTTCGAATGCGGTAAATCCATTGAGGCTAAAAAATATGGAAGAATGCCGCTGCAGATTGACGTTTTCTTCCCTGCAGGCGAAAGGGCGGCTCACGGAGCCTCACTCCGCCTCAAGAACCATCCGGGTGAGCGTCTGAAAGTGGTGGCCCATGACGGCAAGCGTCATGGCGGTATCGAATTGTTTGCGGTAACGAAGAGCTGCCTTCATCACGAATTTCCAGTAGCTTGACCGCGATTCGCTCAGCACTCCCTGCCGGATCATTGATCGCGTCAGCGCCAGGTAGTCCGAGAAGACGCGCGGGCGGTGATTCGGCTGCTTGTAGCGCTCGAGGAACCGCAAGACGCGCTCATAGTAGGCGTCGGGGGTGTAAATGCGGCGAAGAATATCGCGATAGCCCTCAATCAATTTTTGGGCGTTCATCTTCGGGATAAAGT
Source organism: Terriglobia bacterium (assembly GCA_036278555.1). Taxonomy (GTDB): domain Bacteria; phylum Acidobacteriota; class Terriglobia; order UBA7540; family UBA7540; genus RH2-MAG17b. The sequence continues at coordinate 1,628 of DASUKV010000321.1, read as the reverse complement.
TCAGGCGCAGGTCCATGTTGTCGCCATGACCTTCGTTCAGGATGCGGCCTTCCTTTTTCAGCCGCCTGAAGAGCTGCGTGTTGGGAAGGGCCAGCAGAATGCCGACCATCGCCATCGGAATCGCGCTTTCCTGAATGAATTTCACCTGGCGGTCGAAAATATCCTCTGGGTCGCTATCAAAACCCACGATGAACCCTGCCATCACTTCCAGGCCGTAATCCTGAATGCGATGCACGCTCTCTACCAGGTTCTTTCGCGTATTCTGCATCTTCTGAGCCTCTTTGAGGCTCTCTTCAACCGGAGTCTCAATGCCCATGAAGACGCGGGTGAAGTTCGCATCCTTCATCATTTGCAGGAGTTCGCCGTCGTCCGCCAGGTTCACGGAAGCCTCGGTGAAGAATCCAAAGGGCCGGTGGTGCTCGCGATTCCAGTCCGCCAACACCGCGAGCAGCTCTTTGGCTTTCCGCTTATTGCCGATGAAATTGTCGTCCACGATAAAGACGGAGCCCCGCCATCTGCGGTCGTAAAGCTGGTTCAGCTCCGCGACAATTTGCGCGGGCGCTTTGGTGCGGGGCTTACGGCCATAAATCTCAATAATGTCGCAGAACTCGCAGTTAAAGGGACAGCCGCGCGAATATTGGATGGGCATGGCGCTGTAGTGTTTGGTATTGATAAGGCTCAAGTCCGGCAAAGGAGTGGTGTTGAGACCCGGCATCTCCGGTGATTTATAAGATGGCTTTGGGTCTCCGCGCTCAAGGTCGGCGATCAGTTCTGCCATCAGATCTTCGGCTTCTCCGTAAACCACGGTGTCCGCCCGCTGCGGAAGCTCTTCCACGCTGTTGGTGACCGGTCCGCCGACCACCGTGCGCAGGCCGCGGGAGCGGCAGCGCGACAGGATTTCGAGCAGCTCCTTCTTGTGCACAATCATGCCGCTAAGCATCGCGACATCCGCCCACTTCAGGTCCGTATCTGTCAATTGACGGATATTGGTATCCACCAGCCGCTTGTTCCAGTCCTTGGGCATCATGGAAGCGATGGTCAGCAGCCCCAGGGGCGGGTATGCGGACTTTTTGCCCTCAATGGGCAGGGCGTGCTTGAAGCTCCAATACGTGTCGGGAAACTCGGGATATATCAAAAGTACATTCATCGCTGGCTCCGTGAATAGGGTGGGCTAACGTTCAGAATAACTCGCTGGTCCTACAGTGACAATAGCTATTTCGGGCAGCGACACTAAGTATTTTGGGCGGGCTTCCTGCCGTCTCCGGGTCTGCGGCGCTTCACGAGAGCGATACTTCCCGCTTGAGGATGCTCATTCTTTATGATGCCCGGCAGACGATGCGAAGCGCCACGGGTGGATTTCGCCTCCACGTGTCGTCCCCATCGGCAGGAGTCACGCTCGCAACCCTGACCACCGGAGGTAAGCCAGGATCAAAGCGCTGCCTCCAAAATAGCAGTAAATCGCCGCTGCCGCCAGAAAACTCCCGTAAGGCCATTGATACCCGCGAAAGTCTCTGCTCACGACGCGCAGAGAAATGGCAACCAGGGTTCCCGCCAAAGACCCTAAGAGGATTGTCAGGTAAGTGAGCGGGATTCCGAGGAATACGCCGATCGCAAGCATTAGCATCACG
>DASUKV010000320.1:0-9793 GCA_036278555.1 Terriglobia bacterium | reverse complement strand
ACGAAAGCGATGGAAGTGACGGGCGGCGAAATCTCAACCTATCGCTGCTTGGCTTACGTGGCTCAGACGATGGAGTACCGTTGGAGTTTTCATCCCCTCTCTCAATGGGCTTCCGTTTACACACAAAACGCCGCTTGACCGCTCCCGTTTTACGGTAGCCGGCGGCTGACAGCATGGCTGCGCGGGCAGGGCTGGGAGGTGAATCGGAAGCGAGTGGGGCGGCTGATGCGCGTGATGGGAATCACCGCCGTCTACCCCAAGCCGAAGCTGAGCGGGCGCGGAAAGGGGCATAAAATCTACCCTTACCGGCTACGGGAGGTGGAGGTGAAGCGAGCCGGCCAGGTCGGGTGCGCGGACATCACCTACCTTCCGATGGCGCGCGGGTTGGTGTACCTGGTGGCGGTGATGGACTGGTTCAGCCGGTACGTGCTGAGCTGGGCGCTGTCGCTGACGATGGAAGAGGAGTTCTGCGTGGAGGCGCTGAGGCGCGCGCTGCGGCGGAGCTGGCCGGAGATCTTCAACACCGATCAGGGGTCGCAATTCACCAGTGAAAGGTTCCGGGGCGAACTGGAGGCGCGCAAGATCACGATCAGCATGGATGGGCGAGGGCGGTGTCTGGACAACATTTTTATCGAGCGCTTGTGGCGCTCGTTGAAGTACGAGGAGATTTATTTGCGGGAATATCGGACGGTCTCGGAGGCGCGGGCCGGAATCGGCCGCTACTTTCACTTTTACAACCGCGAGCGCCTGCATCAGAGCCTGGGCTACCGGACGCCGGCGGCGCTCTATCGAATGAAGAAAAACGCGGAGGCTGATGGCGCTGTGGGGGAAGGGGACCTCAAACACCGGCCCCCTTCCCCCGCTTGAGGAAACGACGACGACGAACCCTGTCATACTAAGTTGCATTCATGCAGATACTAAGCTTCTTCTGGCCCAGAGAATCCACAGCCAGTACAGTAAAGGCAGGCTGAGCCGGCGCCAATTCTACACGTATAAATGCGGATTGGTATTGCAGCGCCGACGCCGGCGGTTTGGCGATTGCCGTCCCGAGCGTCGAGAATGCGAGAATCAGATAAGCGGTTCGCAAAAGCATCGCTGGAGTTCTCATTTCTTGTTTTCGGCTTCTGGGTTGATGAACGAGTCCACCCCCTCCTTAGGGCCGCACTGAAGGATTCGTTTGAGATTCTGCCTCTTGGCCTTGAGTTTCGACGGGCGCTGCATTGGACCTCGAAGGTGGGGGAATCGCGGTTGGCGCCCGCTGCGGATTCAACGCCCGGGATATCTCAACACCTGCCTGTCTCACTTCCTCTTGAACTTGTAACAGCTTGGATTCCATACGGCTCGCCGGGCCTGATACGCTGATGCTTGCCACAACGCGACCCAGCCGGTCAAAAATTGGTGCTGCGACGCAGACAACGCCGGTCAGATTCTCCTCCAAGTCGAAGACGACGCCCTGCTCCCGGATGGTTGCCAAGTGTTCGAAAAGGCGCGCTTTCTGCGTAATCGTCCTGGGAGTCATTTTGATCAGCGGGTTCTGCTCAAGAATAGATTGAACTTCCTCCTCCGCAAGAAAGGCCAAAATCGCCTTTCCCAATGCGGTGCTGTGGGCCGGATTCCTCTCGCCGGGGTTGGCGGCGATGCGCAGAGCGCTGGGGCTCTGAAGCACGTCGATATAGCTCACGTGGCCGTTCTCCAGGACGCCCAGGTTGACGGTCTCCGCAAATTGAATCAGAAGTTTGACCATTACGGACTTCGCCACCGATTGCAGACGCCGGAAGTGAACCGCGGGGCCGGTAAGCTCGAAGAATTTTTCCGCGAGCCGGTAGTGCGATCCGCCCTCCACTTTTTCGAGATAGCCAAGTTTTCCAAGCGAATAAAGAATTCGATGCACGGTGGTGCGGGCAAAGGGAAGGGCGCTGGCGATTTCCTGAAAAGCTACGGGCTCCTGCTTGCCGCCTCGGTTGATGAAATACTGCAGTACGGCAAATATCTTCCCCATCACGCTGATATAGTTCTTATCTGCCTGCGGCTTTCGCTTGGAGTTGGATGCTGTTCCTTTTGCCACCCGATTTCTCCTTCAACTTTCGTACCGGTCATCCGCACATCAGTTCTTCCCAACCCACGCTGAACATGTTCATCGTGGCGCTGGGGTCTTCAGGATGAGATTCGATCACCGATTCATCGACGTCAACGCCCCATCCCGGGCCGGCCGGAAGTTCATAAAAACCATTCGTGACGCGGGGCGCGCCGGGCGTTAGTTCATGCCGCCAGGAAACGTCATAATCCTCAAACGTTTCGAGAATGAGGAAATTAGGAATGTTTGCGCAGAGATGCATCCCAATGACGGTCTTGAGAGGGCCATCGCAATTGTGAGGAGCGACGCTCACATAATGGGTTTCGGCCAGGGCGGCGATCTTCTTGGTTTCCAAAAAGCCTCCACTGTAGGCGATGTCAGGCTGGACGACGTGTGCTGCCTTCCGCTGCAGCAGGTCTAAAAATCCGAAACGGCTGTAAACATGCTCTCCGGTTGCGATCCGAACGGGCGATGCGGAGACCACTTGCGCCATGGCTTCGTTGTTGTTCGCGGGCACGGGCTCTTCGCACCAGCTTGGAGAGAAGGGGACCATCGCGCGAATTACTTCGAGCGCCATAATGGGGCTGAATCGTCCGTGAAATTCCAGCAAGAGATCCATCTCGTCGCCCACAGCTTTTCGCACCGCTTCAACGCGCTGGCCAGCTTCGCGCAGTTCCCTTCGGGAGATCTCCCTTCCTCCTGGGCCAAAAGGATCGAACTTCAAGGCTTGATAACCTCTGGCGGCTACCCCTCGCGCCTGCTCGGCCAATTTTTCAAGGTCTCCACCGTAGCTATACCACCCGTTAGCGTAAGCCTTGATCTTGCTCCGGACCTTTCCTCCTACCAGGTTATAAACTGGCTGGTTGCACGCCTTGCCAGCAATGTCCCAGAGCGCGGTTTCTATTCCGGCCATCGCGGCCAACATAACGGGACCGACATTGTGCTCGACTTGATACAGCTTGAACCACAGGTCCTCAATATCGAACGGGTTATGCCCCACGACATAGCGCCGCCCGAAGTCCAGAATCAACTCGCGGACCGCGCGCTCCTTCCATCCGAGCGTCCCCTCGCCCCAGCCAATTAGCCCGGAGTCCGCGGTCAGCTTAACAAGAACGAAATTGCGCCAAGCGGCTCCGGTCAAGAAAACTTCCACCCTTGCAATCTTCATCGTAAAACGTTACCTCCAGCCTGCAGGAGAGGCCCGGCGGGCCCAAAGGTTCGAAGGGAGAGATTAGTACAGCTAAGGGAAGAAGTAAACATGTTTGTTCCGTCATACGGTCAGTATTCCGGCAATATTGACACGGATGAGAAATGCCTTCTACAATGAGAGCGCTTCTACCGCCCTTCGAATAAGGAGTCATCATTGAGATGAAAAGCGGAGTTTTTCGAAAATTGCGCGAGGCGGGCCCGATGCGAGGGATCGGAATTGATCACAGCGGAAATCCCGCGACGACTCAGTTGCCGGAGGCCTCCTAGTGGAAAGCTGGCCGAAGCCGATCGGGGTATATGCGCCCACCATTACAGCCTTTAACTCTGACGAATCGCTGAACGAAAGCGGGACGCGAGCCTTCGTCTGCTTTCTGCTGAGTTCCGGAGTTCACGGCCTCGCGCCCATGGGGAGCGCGGGTGAGTTTATGGCTCTCACCGAAGGAGAGCGCATGCGCGCGTTGGAATGGATTATGGATGAAGCAGGAGGGGAAGTCCCGGTTTACGCTGGGGTGGGACACTATAGCACTCGGACAACCATCGAGCTGAGCCGGCACGCATTAAAAAACGGGGCCACAGGTCTTATGATTATTCCTCCTTACCTGCTTCGGCCGCCGAAGCAGGATGTCCTGAACCACTTCCGCAGAATTCGCGACGCTGTGCCGTTGCCCATCATGGTTTACAATGTCCCGCTTCTCGCTGGCGTTGAGCTGACGCCGCAGGAGATTCAGACGCTGGCTGGTGAGGGCGTCATTCAATCTGTCAAATGGTCGCATGTGGAAGTTTCCAAAATTCATGATACAAAGCTGCTGTGTGGACCGGATTTCGCTGTTTTTGTGGGGATTGACCTGGTGGGATTTGAGGGATTAGCCGCCGGGGCGGACGGTTACATCGGAGGACTGCCGATGATGGTCCCAACTCTTGCGCGCCAACTGTTCGACACGATTGTTTCGCAGGGGGACCTGAAAAAGGCCCGCTGCCTCTGGAATAAGCTCTTGCCTCTGGTTCAGTTCGAATATCGGGCGCTATTTTCTGACGACGGACAACCCCATTGGCTGGCGGTTTGCCGCGAGGCTGCAGCTTTGCGCGGCATTCTGGTGGGGCGCCCGCGTTCTCCCTTACAGCCTCTCTCACCAAACTTACGCGAGGAGCTTCAACGATTGCTCCAGGACCTGGGGGAGATTTAACCCGAAAGCCCTCACGGGCTCCGCAATAATCAATCTTCCGAACCCAAGAGCCATCTCGTGCTTTCCATTGTTGATCTGATCGTCATCGCTGCGAGTCTCTCCTTAGTTGTCTTCGTGGTGCAACGAGCCGCGGGCCGGAAGAAGTCCGGCAGCGAATATTTCCTGGCTGGCCGTGATCTGAAATGGCCTTTCATCGGGATGTCGCTGTTCGCGTCCAATATCTCGGCCGAGCATGTGATGGGAATGGCCGGTGATGGGTACCGGATCGGCTTGGTGGCAGGCGGCTTCGAGTGGGTAGGAGCGTGGGACCTCATCATTCTGGCGACGTCTTTTGCTCCCCTTTATCTGCGCAGCAAGATCTTTACCATCCCCGAATTTCTGGAGCGCCGATTTGGCTGGAGCCTGCGGGCTTTTTTGTCGGTCAATCTTTTAGCCATCAACGTGCTCACGAAAAATGCGATTGACCTATGGGCTGGGTCGCTGCTCTTTTCCACTCTGTTTGGCTGGAACCAGAACGCCGTCATGTGGGGAATGTCAATCTTTACGGCTCTCTACACCATGAAGGGTGGGCTGCGAGCAGTGGTCTACGCAGACATGATTCAGGGGACTTGGCTGATTCTGAGCAGCGCGGTGCTCACGCTGCTGGGCCTGCGAGCGGTAGGCGGCTGGCATGGGCTGGTCACGCATGTGCATCCCGCGATGCTTCAGATGGTGAAGCCGCTGAACAGTGATTTCCCCATCACCGGCTTCCTGATCGCGAACCTCTTAGCCGGAATGTTTTATTGGTGCATGGATCAGACGAACGTTCAGCGCGTCCTTGGCGCGCGGACCATTCAGGATGGGCAGCGGGGCGCAATCTTCGCGGGATTCCTCAAGATTCTTCCTGTCTTTCTTTTGGTTCTTCCGGGCGTTATTGCCCGCGTGCTCTACCCTGGGCTGCCGCGCTATGATGACGCTTATCCGCGCTTGGTACAGGGATTGTTGCCCGTGGGTCTTCGCGGTTTGGTTCTCGCCGGCTTGATTGCGATTTTGATGTCTTCGATGAGCGCCTGCTATAACTCGAGCGCCACACTCGTCGTGAGGGACTTTGTCCTAAGACTGCGACCCGCGACAACCGAACGGCAGCAGGTGGTTTGGGGGCGCTGGGTGACGCTGCTGATGGCCGTGCTGGGCGTGCTGGCGGCGCCGCTGGTAGGCCTCTCTGTGACCATCTGGTACTACCTGCAGGATATTTCCGCATATCTTTCAGTTCCTATGGCAGCAGTGATATTCCTGGGCCTGCTGTGGAAGCGGACCAACACGACCGGAGCGATCACGGGCTTAGTGGTTGGCTTCGCCGCCGGACTTGTTTGTTTCCTCGACCAGACACTGCACTGGTCCCTGCCTTTCCTCTCCGCACCTATCCTGCATTCTTTTCTGCACCGATCTCTTGTGGTCTGGATCATCACCGCCATCACCGCTATTTGCGCAAGCCTGATGACCGCTCCGCCCGAGGCGGAAAAAACGCGGGGCAATCTCTTCGGCGGTTTTTTTGAGCCCTGGAAAGGACTTAAAGATTATCGCGGATGGGCGGTTCTGCTCTTCCTGTGTACCGCCGCTCTGTGGTGGACATTCCGCTAAACCCGGATCCTTGCAGCGTTCGCGCCGATGCGCGACACCTCAAGCTCCCAAAGGCACATTATTTTACGTCCACCGAAAAAGCCAACAAAATATTGCCCGGCAGGCCTCCGTAACCGGGGTCAATGAATAGCATCGCGTTGGCTACGACGGCTCCAATCGAACTGAATGCTCCGCCGCGCCCAGGCACACCATTCACGGTCTCGAAATTGCGCAAAGTGTCGAAATCCCAAAGAAGAGAACCATCGTGGGTGTCATACGCCCGGAGATGCCCGTCCTGCGATCCTGAAAACACCACGCCCGGAATCACGGTGACCGGAGCGATGAGGGCGGCGCTGCAGCCGGGACGCTTTGCGCATGCAGGTTTTGGAGGTGGCGTGTACCATACCTTTTGGCCGTCCGGAATGCGCAGGGCAAACAATCCTCCGCCCTCGTAAGGTTGTGACTGCTGCCAGTCGGAAAGGGGAAAGTAAGCCAAATCGCGGTCTGCGCCGCCGCCAAACTCGATTCCGCCAAGTGGTCCCCCGTGCCCGATTCGAGTTTGCCAGACGATTTGGCCTTTGTGGTCCGGATCGAGCGCATACACCACGCCGGACTTCTGGCCAATGATCAGCAGGTCGCGGCCCTTGCCAGTCGAACAAAGCATTGGCGGCGAGCCGAAATCATAGTCAGGACCAGGTTGCGAAGGGCAGTTCGCGTTCTCTTTTGCGACGCATCCCCCATTCCATAGATCACGAGGCAGGAACTGCCGCGACCATAGTCTCTTTCCCGTATCCATGTTAAAGGCCATGACTGCGTCCGTAAAAGGGCTGGGAGGATCGGAGTAAGAATTCCCGGTGCCGACATAGACGGCATGCCGTTTCAAATCCACTGTGGGCGGAGACCATACGGACGCGCCCGAAGGCCCCCAAGTTGGAACGCCTGCCCGGTTCACGCCGGTTCGCCGCGCCTTAACGGGGATGGTGTGCGCCTCCCAGATCTTTCTTCCTGTTCGTGCTTCGAAAACAGTGATAGCTCCGCTGAATGTGCAACACGGGTAGCGAGGATTGTCCGCCAAACCTTCCTCGCTTGAAGAGACCGGGACGTAGAGGCGGCCCCCGGCGAGAGTTGGCGTGCCCCGGATTCTTGCCGCCGGATGCGCGTCAGAGCGCCGCTGCCAGACCAACTTGCCGGTTTCCGCGGCAACAGCGTAAACGCGCCCATCCACGTCACCAAAAAAAACCAGCCGCGCGGCGGGATCAACCACCGGAGCAGTACGAACTGTCGCGGATGCTTTGAACGTCCAGTCAATACAACCGCTCTCAGCGCTCAGCGAGTAGACCGTGCCGTCTTCAGTGCCCACAAAAACGCGGCCCGCAAAAACTGCGGGCGATGAGTTAATGGAAGAGCCATGTGGAAAGCCAAAGGCCCACTTCAGCTTGAGCCGGGGAACATCCTGGCGATTGAGTCCTGCTGCTGCGGCTGACTGGAAACGGGTATTATGGGCGCCCGGGCCCCAGCCGTTCCACGCCGCGTCCGTTTCCAGCCAGGGAGTCGGCGTGGCGCATAGCCCGTTTCCGGCCGAAACAGAACGGCTGTCTCGTTTGCCGAGGTATTTCGCCACGGCTTGACGTTCCGCCGGCGTAAGCAATGCTCCTTGCGCCCGCATATCGCCTGTCTCAAGAGCCCGCAGGATGCTCTCACTGGTCATCTGTCGTAGGACGGCTGGCAGCGGCGCCCGCGTTCCGCTATCCGGACGATGACATGTTGCACACGAATGGCGGAAGACGGCGACCCCGTCAGGGCCGCTGCTGGGCCGCGCCACAGAAGAAGCCGCGAAAATGACGAGCAACAACAAGAACCCCTTCATTCGAAACCCTCCGAGCAACAATGATGCGCCCTGCTAAATCCAACAGCATAGCAGAGTTCCGATTGCTTTCTGCCTCCAGCTTGGCTAATTTAATGTCTGACAGCAGAGCTTGGCAAGATTGTGCGTCTGATTTCAGAAAATCGTGCGCTTTCCGCATTACGGATACCGACAATGACGCAGCTACAAATCCGGGTGTTCAGGCGAGCCGATAGGCTTCGCAAGCCTTACCTGCATCCGTTGATTGCGCCTGCGTTGTTGATCTGGCTCGCGGGCGCAGCCCAGGCTGCTCCGCCGCAAAAGAGAACCGCAGACCTGTTCCAGCAAGCGCGGGTTTATGAGCGTCAGCAGCACTACGCGGCGGCAGCAAGCGTTTATCGGGAGGTTCTTGCCTTACATCCTGGCGACCCGGAAGCCCTCAAGCGGCTGGGTATTGTTGAACAGACCGAGTTCAAGTTCAATGACTCGATCGAAATCTTCAAGCGAGTTTTGCGTGAGCATCCGGATTACCCCCAGGTCAATTTTTTTCTGGGCCTCTCCTGTTACGGACTGCACGACTTCAATAACGCCATTACAAGCTTCCAGGATGAACTCAAAACGCCCGCGCCCCATCATGCGACACGATATTACCTCGCTTTAGTTTTAGAGGCAGAGGGCCGCGCTGATCAGGCTATTGCCCAACTCGATCAAGCGGCTGTGCAAAATCCGAATAACCCAAATATCCTTTACGAGCTGGCGCGATTGCACATGGATGCTTCGTTCCAGGCCATTGAGCGCTTGCGGAAAGTTGCGCCTGATTCCTTCCAAACCCATGCCTTGCTGGGTGAACTTTATGCCAATGAAGGGCACGACAGCGCGGCGATTGACGAGTATAAGACCGCGCTCGTCAAGCAGCCGGACGCGGCGGGAATTCACTATTCCTTGGGGGTGGCGTATTGGATGCTGAAGCAACTCGGACCTGCAGAAAAAGAATTCTTGCTGGCGCTCCGGGAATCACCCGATGATCCTCAAACCAACATTTATCTCGGCGATATTGCGCTCCGGCAGCAGCAATTCAGCAGCGCTCGCGACTACCTAAAGCGGGCGGAGACCGTCCAACCCGGAACTGCGCAGATCCACCTTCTTCTGGGCCGGTGCTATATGGGTCTCAATCAACTTCAAGAAGCCAAGGCAGAGTTGCTCCTCGCCGCCCGCCTTGAACCCAAGGATCCCAGCAGCCATTATCTGCTGTCCCAGGTTTATCAAAAGCTGCACCAGCCAGGCGAGCGTCAGCGCGAACTTGCCATATTCAATAGCCTTTCGAGCGCGCAAAATAGCAAGGACTCAGGCGCCAACCAGAAGAAGCCAGCCGATTGAGCAAGAACCAACCCCATAACGTGTCGTCGTAACCTGTAATCCTCAGCAGGGCGGCAGTTTCAATCGTCCTTTCGACAGCGTCACGACTCCATTCTATCTGTTCCGTATTACGGATACTATTTTAAAAACGCTTGACAACTGTCTCGTCCAAGATTATAAATACACTCCGAACGATGTTAATGGCGACCCTAAAAAACACTGTCTGGAGGGAAAACATGCTATCCGTCAGACCACGTAGCGTTCTCCTTTTGGCTGCCCTGATCTTCACGATTGGAGTATCCGCATGGGCGCAGGTTAGCCGTGGAACCATCACCGGAATCGTGACGGACCCGAGCGGGGCCGTGGTTCCCGGTGTGGCGGTCACGATTGCTAACACCGCGACCGGGGTCAAGAACAACGCGGTCACGAACGCGAGCGGCATTTATACCGTTCCGCTCCTGCCCGCGGGCACGTATAACGTGATCGCGGAAAAGACGGGCTTCAGGAGGTATCTCCATTCGAATATTA
>DASUKV010000319.1:0-25988 GCA_036278555.1 Terriglobia bacterium | reverse complement strand
ACGAAAGCGATGGAAGTGACGGGCGGCGAAATCTCAACCTATCGCTGCTTGGCTTACGTGGCTCAGACGATGGAGTACCGTTGGAGTTTTCATCCCCTCTCTCAATGGGCTTCCGTTTACACACAAAACGCCGCTTGACCGTAAAATCCCGCCAGTCGGAAGTGTAGGCGCGGAGGGTACTGGCGGCCAGGGAGCGGCGAACGTACGCCTCGGCCTTCTCCGCAAATCGCTCTAGCGCGACTTCCCCGCCCTGCCGGACGGTAAGTTCTTGAGAATCGGTTTTCACGGCGAGAATCTTACCACGACGGTCATACTTCCGATACCGTTATATTATCGAAATCTATAAATAATTGTATTACGCACAACTGTGCAGTAACATGGCCAACAGGAGAAAAACCTTCGTGCCTGCACAACCCTCTTGGCTGGACCGAGTTAAAGGCATTTTAGAGAGCCTCGATTCTCCAAAATTCGCCTCTCTTCGCTTCCTCACCCTCGCCGCCTTCGAGGAGATTCGCTTAAGCTCTGACATCAATGGATGTTGGTCTGGCGCACTGGCCAAGTTTTTTTATTCGCAGAAAGGATCTGCGGTAAGACTGCTGTATTTGTTTGAATGTGCAGTGAATAACTGTCATTAGGGTAAGCCACTGGTTCGACCAGTGAGACTCGAAGAGGTTTGACCGTTGAGTAGAGTAACATCCTCCTCCCAGGTGGCTTGATGAGAACCCATCGAAAAGGAGGATGTCATGTCAGACCTTTATCAGAGCCTATCCCCTTCAAAATGGGACTGCAAATACCACGTGGTTTTTATCCCCAAGCAACGGCGCAAGGTGGTATTCGGAAAAATGCGCAGCCAACTGGGAGAAATTTTCCATGCGTAGCCCGGCAGAAAGAATGCCAGATTCTCGAAGGGCATCTGATGCCGGATCATGTTCATATGTGCATTGCGATACCCGAAACACCCGGTCGCTTCGGCGATCGGGTTTCTGAAAGGGAAGAGTGCCATCGCCCGACGGGGTGGTAAAGAGCGGAATTTCACGGGGGCATTTCTGGGCCCGTGGCTATCCGGTGTCCACCGTCGGATTCGAGCTGGAGCAAGTCCGCCAGTACATCCGCGAACAGGAAGATGCGGATGGAGCGAATGGAAAGTTCTGATGCCGTGAACCAAGGCGCGCTGGGCGCGACGCCTTAACCAACAACCCGACCCCGTTTGACGGGGCCCTACTCATCAAGCCACCCGCACTACGGGTGGTGACTGACTTGTAATGAATTTCATCCTATTTGATGTCTGCATAAATAATGCAACGACTCAGGACAAAAAATGAGGCAGGTCGGATTGGAGGATGCAGCCGCGCAGTTTCTTGGGAGAGGTTCGAAGCCCATTCAAACCGCAGGGCAGTGGGTTGGCATCGGAAGGGCTTTTCTGTGGGGCTTTACGTACTTTTGCGCAAATTTAACCCAGATAAAGCGCCAGCAGTTGTCGATGAAAGGGCTGCACGCTCCCGGTCAGAGCGTCGATGAGCGGCTCCTCGCTGCACTTCAACCGGTCGTCTCCCAGGGCCGCCAATTGCTTCGGGTCCTGCTCTCCCTGGGCCAGGGCTTGAAGGATGCGGCAACCGCTGGCGCCGAGCAGATCGCTCACCACGCTGGACAGCTTGATCCGCATCTCCTCCAGCAGACACTCCAATTGGCTCTGCAGCCGCGATTTGTCCCGCGTCAGTTGCACCTTCATCCGCGTCATCGTCCGCCAGGCGCGCTGCTCGGACTCGGGGACAAAGCTCAGCACCAACTCGCCTGCCAAGTGCCGCCGGACCAGGCGTTCGGCGTCACGGAAATCATGCTTGCGCCCGCGCGGGGCCCGGTTCGAGAAGGCTTGCGCCAAACTTAGGTGCATATACGGTTCCAGCTCGTACCAGACCGGCTTCCAGTACTGCGCCGTCGATTCCATCACCGCCTGCTGCACCCCTTGTTCCCGCAGCCAGGCCGACAAGCGGCGCAGTTCGCTCGTCGTGGTTCCGAATCGCCGACGCTCCGGCTTCGAGTCCGCCTCGTTTGTCTCGCAGACAACGACCAACAGCACTTTCTTGTGAACGTCAATTCCTGCTACCTTATACGACATCGTCTCCTCCTGGCAGGGAAGGGTAGAACCTGCGGCAAGAGACGTTACGCACTCTCACGCGCTACTCCCCTTCCCGTTGGGACGGGACGGGCAGCGTCACACTTATCGGTTCAAAACGCACATTCCGGGCCCGACTCAGAAACGGTCTCGACTCATCCAGAGCGAAGGCGGCCTTCACCGTTCACATGCCGCCTGCATCATATCACTCCGAGCTCAGCGCGATTTTCATTACTATGGGTGGGCCGAAGGCCCATGGAGCACTCGGAATGACAGGGTTCCGAATCGTGTTTCAGCAACCTGTTAGCCCTTGCGGACTTGCGAAGCGGCAGAGGGCGGCGCAAACTAAAGCTAGGAGAGTGTCGAATCCCTGCTCTGCGCGGACTGCCAAGGATAGGGTTCCTGGCGTGTGATCCGGTGGGAGATGTCATCGTGCGATGGTCCTGGAAAATCGGCAGGCTGGCAGGAATCAACGTGTACATGCACGTCACGTTTCTGCTGCTGATCCTTTTCATCCTGGTCGTTGACTGGATGAATGGGCATAACCTTGCCACGACGCTGACCGGAATCATCTTTGTCCTGATCATCTTCGCCTGCATCATACTGCACGAGCTGGGGCACGCGCTCACCGCGCGTAAGTTCGGCGTTCGCACGCGCGATATTATTCTGCTCCCCATCGGCGGAGTGGCGCGGCTCGAGCGCATGCCGGAAAAACCCATCGAGGAACTCTGGGTGGCGATTGCCGGGCCCGCGGTGAATGTGGCGATCGCCTTGGCGCTGCTCGTGCCTCTGCTCGCGATGGGCGTCTCCATCAACTGGGCTGACTTTCGCTGGGTGGGCGGCGATTTTATCGAAAAGCTGATGGTGGTGAACGTCTGGCTGGTCGCCTTCAACATGCTTCCCGCGTTTCCGATGGACGGAGGCCGGGTGCTGCGGGCGATTCTGGCCTCCCGCATGGAGTACACTCGCGCGACGCAAGTGGCAGCCCGCGTCGGCCAGGGCATGGCCTTGATCTTCGGGATTGTGGGACTCTTTTCCGATCCTTTCCTGCTTTTCATCGCCCTGTTCGTGTGGATGGGGGCGGAAGGGGAAGCCTCAATGGCGCTCATGAAGACGTCCCTCGGCGGCGTTCCGGTCCGGCACGTCATGCTCACGGACTTCCGTACCCTTCTCCCCGACGACACGCTCTCCCACGCCGTCGAGCGCGTCCTCGGAGGGTGGCAGCAGGATTTTCCCGTCGTGTTCGGCGACCACGTCCTGGGCGTGCTGACGCGGGAGGATCTGATGCGCGCTCTTGCCCAGGGTGGATCGGAGATGCACGTGCGCGACGCGATGCGTAGGGATTTCCCAATGGCGGATGCAACGGACGCGCTTCAGCACGCCTTGGCTCTGCTCCAGAGCTGCCGCTGCCGCGCGCTGCCGGTTCAGCACGAAGGCCGCCTCGTAGGAATGCTGAGCGCGGATCACGTGGGCCAATTTATGATGGTTCAATCGGCTCTCCGCCGGAAGAAGACGCCGGCCAAGCAAACGGCCCTCTCCCCCAAAGAGCAGCCTCAACGGGACGACGACTTTCTGTTTTAGCCCCTCCCCACTGAAGCTCCGGCCCCTCGGCCAACTCCCCTCCGTCTTTCGAATTTCCGCTTCGCGTCGCTCCGATCTCCCTTCCTGAAGGCCAAATACTCCAGGACCGCTCCCGGCCGAAATCATAAATCACTTTCTAGATCGTTAGTATAAACCAATGTATTGGATTTAAACTTTCTACTTTTCTAACCTTTAGGGCCAATGCTACTTTGAAATTGCAGTCAGGGAGATTGCGAACCAGAAAACGGAGAGGAGACGAATCGCACATGCAACCACTCGCACAGACGCACCAACACACGGAATGCTTTACGTGCAGCCGATTCTATTTTGGCGAGACGCTCACCGCTTGCCCTCGCTGCGGGAGCCAAGCGCTGCAACATTACAGCACCGAGGAAATGAATCTGTTCGCGCGTGACGTTCAGATGGCGCCACATCCCGTGCCGCGGCCACACCTCACGGCGCACCTTGCCGAGTAGAGCCGGGAACAGGTTCGCGTCAGCCGGACTGTTTCGCTAAGTTCATTCCGCTTGCCCAAAGGACCGGGTTAGCGCTCTAAATCACACTTCCAACACAAAAAGGAGATAAAAGACATGGTCAACAAAATCACCCAATCAGGCTTTTCCCTTGCCGCGGCGCTCCTGCTGGGCCTGGCGCTTCTTACCTCCGCCGGCGCCCGTGTATTCGCTTCAGCGGACGTTACAGGGCTTTTTCGGGAGGCCGCGAGCTCCGCCTCACAACTGCGGCGGGATACGAACCAGATGGCGGGTTTCAGTAAGAGCCGGATGAGTTGGGAGAGTCACGCTCAACAGATCAATCAAATTAAGGAGCACATCAACAACACCGGAAAGGTCGTTGCGGACCTGCATGACGCGCGCGATGGTGCTGCGGCGTGGCAGCAGGAGGCGATTGACCGCATCACTCCTCTGCTCCAGGAGATCGCGTCGAACACCGAGTCAGTGATCAATCACCTGAACGACCGGCAGCACACGTGGCATCCGGAGTATCAGGAATACCTGAAATCCAACGCGGAACTTGCGGCGGATTTGTCGAAGCTGATTGGCGATTACATTGATTATGACAGCGCCAAGGCTCGCACTCAGGAATTGCAACAGAAGCTGGGATTCTCGTAAGGCTTCTGTTTTGGTAGCCGGCAGGTTTTCAGATTTCGCTAGGCCTGCCGGTTCCGCCCTGGAGTATCAGGGCGCCACAGCCGGAAGGGCGGATTCGGTTCCCCGCCCCTCCGGCTTTTATTTTTGCTTCGCGCGAATCTCGCCAAGGGGATGAGCAGCTTGCAAAAAGGTACGGCAGGATCAGAAGCGCCAACCTGCGCGAGCACGAACCTTGAAATTCTCGCGCTTGTCATTGACGACGCGGAACGCCTCAACTTTGATTTTGTGAAATTTTCCGTCCGCAGGGGCCTGGGACGTATAGACGAGGCGGTATTGATGGTCGATACTCTGCATCACACCTTTCATCACCCCGTTAAAGGCGCTTTCGAATTTCGGAAACCACGCCTCCCCGCCACTCTCATCCGCGAGCATCCTCATGAACCCTTCCGCTTGCATAAGACCCATCCGCCCGGAAGTGCTCAAATGGCGCTCGTATTTACCCCGGAGCAAAGACCCAACCCCGATTCCGTAGACCGTCACATTGGTAGATTGAATTTTCTTTTTCACATCATCGAGCGTATGCTTGCTCAGGGTGTTCTGACCGGAACCGATCAGAATCAGCACGCGGCGCCCTTTCAGGTGACTCATCTTATCCAGCATTTCATAGACCGCGTCGTAGGTGCTAATCTCGCTCCATTTCGGCTGGCCTAAGCTCGCAAAAGCCTCTTCTAATTCACCCCGGTCTTTCGTAAAATCAACGCGCACTTCCAAATCCTTCGAAAAAGTCGCCAGCGCCATCCACTCACCCGTCGGGACCGCCCTCATGAACCCTTCAATCGACGCTTGAATGTCATTGAAATACATCCCGGAACTCCGGCTGTACTCCATGAGCAGAGCGATGGAAACCGGCTTTTCGGGTGTTTCCAGCCGGAACTCTTTTGGCTGGCCGTCTTCAAAAAGCCGGAAATTCCCGTGATTGAGGCCGCTGATAATCTTGGCGCCTTGCTCCGCGGTTACATAGATGGAAACCGGCTCCGTGTGCTGGGCGGCGGCAGGAGTTGCCGTTAGAAGAGCGAATGCGCTGGCGAAAACCACGATCAACGCAGATGTTATTTTGTGCTGTGTGCAGGGTGCGGTCGAGGAAGCGAGCATCCGAGCCTCCGTTCCGAAAATGAACAGCCATCACCGGAGCATCGCTAAGCTGCGAACGCCGCTCCCCCGTGAGGCGAGTATTTCGTCAGAGTTTTATCCAGCGCCCGGCCTGCCGCAGGAACAGGAACCGTCCCCTTAATCAAAATATCCGCAGGACTGACCTTCTTACCATACAGCTTCTCGTTCGCGCCATTATCCTGCTTCAGGACCGCGCCTTTCAGCGCGACGCCGCCGAAGAGACCGCGCGAGCGCGAGTAGCTGAGAATTTCCGCGTGCAACTGCGCATCGGTTTCCGCCGCTGCGGAGCGTCCCACCGGACCGCCCGCGACCGACGCGTCCGCGCCCAGCGTCACCTTGCTTTGCAGCAGCTTTTTGGCGCCTCCGGGATTCATCACGATGAAGACGATATCCGTTGCCTTCCCGCCGATTTGAAATCCAAAGCTTCCGCCTCCCATCGTAAACAGAGACGGCGCGCCCCAAGACCCGTTCCCGCCCTTCCGGCAAACGAGAACTCCGCGCCCGTAGCTCCCGCCGATGCCAAAGGCGAACTTGATCTGCGATGGAACAATCCCCACGCAGACCGCCTTATCCAGTAGGTTCCCTGGAATGCCCTTTTCCGGAGTCTGCATAATTTCGGTGAGAACTGCATTGGCTTTCGCCAGTTGCTTCGCCTGGTCAGTTTCCTGCGCCAGCGCCACGCTGCACGCGGCTGTGCAGATGAATAACAGGAATAATTTCCTTATCATTGCCGTCTCCTCCTTCGTTGTTATGAATCGTTTATTTCTGGCCGTTTGCCCCTTGCTGAGAAAGGATCGATGCGCATCCTTCAGGCGTCAGTTCCCCGCTCCTCATCAGCGACGGACGGTTCTTCTCTTCTTCCCGGACTTGCTCTTTGCTCTTGTGCAGTTCCTTTCTGAGCCTTGCCTGAATTTGTTCGAACTGCTGGGTATCCTCAAGGTACTGCTTGCTGGGATCGATGGATTTCAGTACGGTGTATTCCTTCATGCTGGCCAAAGTCCTGTCACCAAACGCCGGATGGGTGGCGAAAAACGATGTTCGCGTGGCGTAGCCCGATTTTGTCGCCATCTGATCAAACAGGGTGATAATGCCGCGCGGATCATAGCCGGTCTTCCAGGCGTATTGCATGCCAAGCTGATCCGCCTCCATCTCAGAATCGCGGCTCACGCCCAGGATGTTGATGGTGAAGACCAGGCCGAGGCCGTTCATGATGGATTGAAGCAGCAGGCCCTTCAACTGGTACGCCAGATAACTCCCCGCCTGGAACAGGCCCGGCGCGAAAAGCGAAAGGCCGATGATCGCCGCCATCTGGAGGATGCCGAACTTGTTAGCCCGGCTGGCCATCCGGGCGGAGTGCCGCGCCGTCACGTGAGCGATTTCGTGGGCCATCACGCCTGCGAGCTCGGACTCGTTCTGAGCCGATAAAATCAGCCCGGCGTAAACGAACGTAAAGCCCCCCGGCAACGCCATGGCATTAGCCACCTGCTCAGGCTGCCCGTCTTTGCCAATCACGAGCTTGCCATCCTTGCGGATTTCCTGCTGCACCACCGAAACATGAAGGGGAACCTGCAAATCGCTGTTGCGCGCCAGATTCTGCCCAATCTTCTCAATGTACGCGGTTACCACAGGATCTTGAACCGCCTTGGGGAGCTGGCCGCGCTGCCGCGCGTTCTCAACTTCCCTTTGCCCGATGGCGACATCCTTCTGCTGATCATCAAACGGCTTCGTGCTTCCCCGGTGGCCGATATCCAGCACATTTCCAAACTCCCGCTGGTTGGCCGTACCATTGGCAATTTGCTGCTGAATCTGCTGGGCGGCCGCTTTCCACTCCGCCAGGAGATTCAGGCGTGACATTTCAACGTCGCGCGCGATCTGATCCTGCAGAAACGCGTATGCCTCATCGGTAATCCCCTTCTTGATTTCCATAATTTCGCACTGAATCTTCTGCCGCTCGGCCACAACCTTAGGGTCCGCCTTCGTCGTTGGCAGCTTGGAGAGATCCTTTTCCTTGGCTTCCACCTGCTTGTCCGCAGCCTTGGCCTGCTTGCTGTACGCCTTTTCGCGGGTTTCACTTTCGTTCTTCAGGGTTTTGATGCGGGCCTCAATGTCCTTCTGCTCGTAATTGAACTTTTCCGCCAGCGCCGCGACCTCAAGCGAAGGCATCTTCTCCACTTCACTCAGCGGCGGCGGTGAAGTAAAGTCCGCCGCAGCTTTTTGCTCGCCCTCTACCACCGAGCTTTCCGTCTGCGGCGCAGCCGCCGCAACGGCATCGCCCGCGAGCATCAAACTCGTTTGGAAAATCAGCGCGTACACAAGGATCAGAGAAAGAACGGTCCGCGTCCGCCTGCTCATAACAACTGCCTCCGTTTTGATGTGCCTTACCCAGCGCAAGGGGTCACTGCTGGGCTCAGAAAACTCAGGCTGTGCCCAGCATACCGTTCGATAGAAGCAATTGCAAACATCCATCAGCAGTATGCGGCGGCGGAACCACGTTTGGCAGAAGGGGCAAAAAAGGCGCGTGACCGGACGTGGAACTTTAAGTTACGATTGGCCGATGCCAGCGGAAGAGCCGATTATCGACGCGCGCGAAGTCACCCGATTTTTCACCCAGCGGGACGGCCAGCCGATCGAAGTGATCGCGCCAACGAGCGTGGCCGTCTATCCCGGACAGATTATGGCTTTGCTGGGGCCCTCCGGCTCCGGGAAATCCACGCTGCTTCGGATGCTCGCCGGATTGGACCGGCCCTCGTCCGGAGACGTCTTCTGGCACGGCAAGCCACTCGCCAAGCAGCAGCCCAACGTCGCCATCGTTTTTCAAAGTTTTGCGCTGTTTCCCTGGCTTACCGTCCTTGAAAACGTTGAGGCGCCCCTGCAAGCCCAGGGCGTTGGCGCTGTTCAACGGCGAAAGCGCGCGCTCAAAATTCTAGATACCGTGGGCTTGGACGGCTTCGAAACCGCCTACCCCAAGGAACTCTCTGGCGGCATGAAGCAGCGGGTAGGGTTCGCGCGAGCGCTGGTGGTTGAGCCGGAGGTGCTGTTCATGGATGAGCCGTTTTCGGCGCTTGACGTGCTGACGGCGGAAAACCTGCGCAGCCAGTTGCTGGAACTCTGGCTCGGGAAGCAGATGCCCACCCGCGCCGTGTTTCTGGTGACGCACAATATTGAGGAAGCGATTTTTCTCGCGGATCGCATGATCGTGATTGGCCGGAACCCGGCGAGTATTCGTGCCGACTTTGAAGTCAGCCTGCCGCACCCCAGGGATCATCAGTCAGCGCCGTTTATCAGCCTGGTGGACTACACGTACAAGATTCTGACCCAACCGGAAATTGAAGTTCAGCCGCCGGCAGCGTCCCAGGCCGCCCGTCCCGCCGCAAGCAAATATCCGATGCTTCCTCACGCGCTGCCGGGCGCGATCGCCGGGCTGCTCGAAATGCTGGTCGATCGCGGCGGGCGGGATGACCTTTACCGTCTGGCGGACGAGTTCGGGATGGAAGTTGATGATCTGCTTCCGTTGGTGGAGGCTGCGGAGATGCTCCATTTTGTACGGGTGCAGGAAGGCGATGTGGAATTGACTCCGGAGGGACAGCGGTTTGCCACGGCGGATATCCTTGCTCAAAAGGAGCTCTTCCGCACCGCGGCCATTGGCAACGTCACTTTGCTTAAACTGATGGATCAGGCCCTGCGCGCAAAATCGGACCACGCGATGCCGGACGCCTTCTTTCTTGGAATTCTGGACGATCATTTCACCAACGAGGAAGCGCACCGGCAGCTTGAAACCGCGATCAACTGGGGCCGGTTCGCCGAAATCTTCGATTACGATTCGGACACGGGACGCCTGTTCCTG
This sequence comes from Terriglobia bacterium, assembly GCA_036278555.1. Taxonomy (GTDB): domain Bacteria; phylum Acidobacteriota; class Terriglobia; order UBA7540; family UBA7540; genus RH2-MAG17b. Next base: position 16,171 of record DASUKV010000319.1, on the reverse strand, counting down.
CCGGAAACCCAGGCTTCATAACAGCCAGCGCAAAAATTCTATGGAGAACGATGACCATCCCGCCCCTGCCCAAGCTGCTTGGCGAGCGCACTTGGTCGCGGCTCGCCGACCTGCTGATCCTCGCAGCCGGTGTCGCGCTCTTCTACGGTATCGTCCGGATTGCGCGAACCTGGCTGGGCCCTTATACCCCGTCCGTCCATATTTCCCGCAGCCCATGGGCGCTGCCAGTTTACACCGCGTATTCCGTGCTGCGCATCGCGGTGGCTTACGTTCTGAGCCTGGTGTTCGCTCTGGGCTTCGGATATGCCGCAACGCGCTCCTCGCGCGCGGAGCGCTTTCTGGTCCCGCTGCTGGACATCCTTCAATCCATTCCGGTCCTAAGCTTCCTGCCCGGCGTGATGCTGGCCATGGTCGCGCTTTTTCCGCATAGCCAGGCCGGGCTCGAACTCGGCGCCATCGCCTTGATCTTTACGGGCCAGGTCTGGAATCTGGCTTTCAGCTTCTATTCATCGCTCAAGGCCATTCCCCGCGAATTATCGGACGTAGCCCGCATTTACCGGTTCGGCCGCTGGCAGCGGCTTTTTCAGATTGAGCTGCCTTACGCGGCCCAGGGCCTGGTGTGGAATTCCATGATGTCCGTGGCAGGCGGATGGTTTTTCCTGATGGCGTGCGAAATGTTTGTGCTTGGCAACAGGGACTTTCGCCTCCCGGGCCTGGGTTCGTATTTGCAGACGGCTGCCGCGGATGGGGATACAGTATCGATCCTGTGGGGGCTCGCCGCGATGGTCGGGGTCATCGTCCTGCTCGATCAAGTGGTCTGGAATCCCCTGATCGCCTGGGCTGATAAGTTTAAGTTCGAGCAAACCCAGAGCGGCGGCCGCCCGCACTCGCCAGTCCTCGTCCTGCTGCGCCGCTCGGAGATTCTCGCTCAAGTCCGCGCGAAAGCACTCGACCCACTTTCAGAAAAGCTGGCGCTCTATCTGGCTCGCTCAAGCGGAAATCCTCGTCCGCCCGGCGCCACCGCAGCTTGGAAAATCTGGGCTGGCAGAATTCTCGCGAGCGCCGCATTGATTGTCGTGGTTTATGGCGTCGTCAGAGCAGGCGCGCTCATGGCAGGCTTGACGACTGCGGACCTTAATAGCCTGCTTGGCGGGGCGGGCGCAACCTTTTTGCGCGTTTGCGTAGCGCTTGCGTTTGGAACGCTTTGGACGGTCCCCGTGGGCGTCGCCATCGGATCAAGCCCGCGTCTCGCCCGCTTCGCCCAGCCTCTCGCTCAGATTGCGGCTTCCGTTCCGGCCACCGCCCTTTTCCCCGTGGTCCTGCTGCTCCTCATCCGAGCCGGCGGCGGCATGAACGCGGCAGCGATACTGCTCATGATCCTGGGCACACAATGGTACCTGTTGTTCAACGTGATTGCCGGGGCCATGGCCATCCCCAGCGACTTAAAACAGGTGGCTGCCGCTTTTCGCTTTGGCCGTGCGGATCGCTGGCGCCGCTTGATCCTGCCCTGCATTTTTCCGTACTTGATCACGGGTCTCGTAACCGCCGCCGGGGGCGCCTGGAATGCCAGCATTATTGCCGAATATTTCCGTTTCGGAGGACAAACTCTCTCAACCGTAGGTCTCGGCGCGATCATCAGCAAGGCCACCGATGCTGGCCGCTTTGACCTTTTGCTCGCGGCGACATTCACTATGGCGGCCATCGTTGTCATCATCAACCGTCTGCTCTGGAAACCGCTCTACCGGCTTTCGGGCAGCCGCTTCAAACTGGAGACCTAGAGAAGGGGCTACGGCGAGTAAAGCAATGCAACCGGAAAACTCTTGAAAACATCAGCACAGAGCAGTCCTCGCCCGTTTGCGGCTGACGGGGTGATCTCTTCCCGTGTCAGGACGTGAATCCAGTTTCGCGGTGATCCTTTGGGCAGGGCAAGCGCGCTGCGCTCCCATACTTCCGCACCGAGAGGCGGCCGGGGACCCTTCACGAGCTTCGTCACAAACCTGGGCGCCGCGACGATCGCCCACTCCTTCTTTGAGCGCCTGGCGAAGGCAATCACATGCGCGCTCTTCCCACCCGCCGTTTTCACCGGCAGATAATCACCCTCGGCAAAAATCTCAGGGTGCGCTTTCCGAAAATTCAGAGTTTTGAAGATCGTGTAGAGCTTAATGCGCCCGTCATCCCAATGATCGATCAGCTCGCGGAGCACGCCTGCCAAGTCGCTTTCCCCCCGTCCCTGAAGTTCCTCCAACCGTTGTTTTCGCTTACGATAATCCACAGGGCTTCGGTTATCGGGGTCCACGAGATGCAGGTCCCACAATTCTGATCCTTGGTAAAAATCAGGGACTCCGGGAGCAGTCATCTTAACCATGACTTGCGCCAGCGCATTGAACGCTCCGTAATAGGCGATCTGCCGTTGGAATTCGAGGAAGTCTTTCAAAAATCGGTTTTCGCTGGAGGTGCGGGTGATTGCCGCAATGAACCGGGCCAAAGCATTTTCGTGCGTCGAGTTGGGGCGTGTCCACTTGGTGTGGACCTTCGCTTCACGCGTAGCCTTAATCATGTAATCCTGAAGGCGTTTCCGGAATTCTCCTGCCGCGGCCGGCTCCAAGGGCCAAGCGCCCAGCATCGTCTGGTAGATAAGAATTTCCTCATTGCGATCGGGCATGTCATGCTCGCGCAGCCGCTTCTTTTTTGGCTCGTTCCACCGGCTCCATCGCGCCAGACGCTGCGCCCACTCCTCAGGAATTTCCGAAAGCACGTCGATTCGCGCCCGCACGTCCTCCGAGCGCTTCGTGTCGTGGGTCGATGTCGCGTTCAGAGCACAGGGCCAATGCCTGAGCCTCTGGCGGCAAGAATCATGAAAATCCGGCAGGGAAACCCCTTCCGAATGCGGGCGGCCACCCACTTCATCGAGCGATGCGAGCCGGTTGTAGAGATAAAGGACAGTATCCTCAAAGCCTTTCGCCATGATCGGGCCGGTAAACTGCTGCCAGCGCATGACGAAGCCAAGCCGCGCTTCCCGCTGTTCCGGTGAAATCTGCACGCTTTCCCGAAGCAAAAGCACGTCACGCAGGAAATCAAAACATGCGGGATTTAGCGCCGGATTTCTGCGGCGGGCATCCTGCAACGCCTGGCTTACAGACTGGCGGTCCGCGGGAGCTACGGCCAGAGTGCGGGTGTACGTGCGGTAAATCGTCATGCACGCGACGGTTTCCACCAGTGCTCGCGTAAGACCTGTCGCGGGAAGGTCGCGCGCGTAACGGTCCTGCTCGGCCAGCAGGCTCAGGTGATGTCCCAGCGCCCGCATCTCGACGGCAAGGAGCGTATCCATGACCTCTTTCTTTTTATCGTAGACGAGGTCCGCGAAGTTCACCGCCGCCCCGAGATAACGGGTATAAACGTCATCCAAGGCGGGAAAGCCGCGCGGATCAACAAAAATGCCGTTAAGAATATTCAGGAAATCGTAGCCCGTCGTGCCAAGGACCGGCCAATCCGCGGGCAGCGCTTCCCCGGCCGAGAGAATTTTTTCAACCACCACGTAAAAGCCGGGCGCCGAAATAGCGGAAGTGGAATCCGCCAGGCGTTCCTGCAGCCGCCGGAGATAACCTGCCGGGTCATGCAATCCGTCAATGTGGTCAACCCGCAAGCCCGTCACCGATCCCTTTCCGACCAGCCGCAGGATTTCCGTGTGAGTGGCGTCAAAAACCAGGGGATCCTCCACCCGCACACCGACGAGGTCCGTGATTGCAAAAAAGCGGCGATAGTTAATCTCTTCGTTGGCCGCTCTCCAGAACGAAAGGACGTAAGCCTGCTCCGAGAGGAGTTGATCCAGGAGCCCAAAACTTCGCGGGTCCTTCTTCCGGCCATTGAAGGTATCGAGATTCCGGTCAATAAGCTCCCGAATTTCCGCCGAGGCGTTATAAAGCTTCCAGAGCCTCTCTTTCACGGCTTCGCGCTGCATCCGCCGCTCGCCAGCCGCTTCCGAAGGGAGCGCCACGCGCTCGGGCAAATCCGAGATGACCGAAAATATGCCCCGGAACTCACGAACAACTTCGGAATCGGCTCCAGCCTTCCGATCGAGATCCTCCAGCCGGTGCTCGAGAATCCGCAGGTAAGATTTGGGTGCGACCGGCAATTTGGTGTCGGCATACTGGATGAAAAAGCCCGTCTCTTCATAAATCAGTGTCAACTCCTGATTTTCGAGGGCCTCGGAATAGCGGCGGCCCAAAACCGGCAGCAAGACTTTATTATCAAGCGTCCGGTTGGGGGGATGCCAATCAACGTCGAAGTAGGTTGCATACGTCGAACCCGGGCCATTTTCCAGCACGTCTCTCCACCAGGGATTTTCACTGCTCGCCGCCATGTGATTGGGAACGATATCCAGCAGCAATCCCATTCCGTGGCTGCGCAGATCACGCGCCAGCAACTCAAATTCCTCTTCGCTGCCGAGCTCGGGATTCAGGTGGGATGGGCACGTGACGTCGTAGCCATGCGGGCTGCCGTGCCGGGCCTGGAGCAAGGGAGAAGCATAAAGGTCCGTGACCCCGAGGCTGTGAAGGTAAGGGATCAGATCCAGCGCATCTCGAAAGCCAAAATCTTTATTGAATTGAATCCGGTAAGTCGAGACGGGAATGCGAAGAATGCTCATGAAGTCCCTGGGTGGCTGATGTGAGAATCAGGAGAGGGCCGGAATCCACGGAGGGTCACAGGGTGTAGCCCAGAGGGCGCGGCGCGCAGGCCCTCCTCATGACAGCTACTCGGCGGCGTGGACAACTGCGATCCGGCGATCCGGTTCCGGAATGCGGAGGGACAGTTTTTGGGCGAGGTTTTGGAAATCACTCACCCACGTGGTGGCGCCCTCATCGCTCTGCTCTGATTTCGAAGTCATCTCGCGATACACGTTTTGCAGCATGGCAAAACAGATGGTCTGAGTTTTCCCGAGGTCCACTTCAAAGGGCACGGCGCGCGCGAGATTCACCGCGGATTCAAGCGCCTCGAGCGCGGACGTCTCATAGGGTTGTTTCTGAAACCGGTCCGCCATCTCCTCGATTCTCTTCCTCAGCCGGAAACCGAGGGTTTCCGAATCAAGCTCCACGTTGACGGCTTTGGCCTCTTCCAGAAGGTGCCCCACGCGGTCCGCGTTAAAGTGGTGATTTGAAAATTCTCCGCGAAGCTGGCTGTTCAGCGCGAAAACGGCCGCGGCGCGAAACGCCTTGGGGAGAGGCGTTCCCAGGTCTGCCAGGAAGCGCATCAGTGGAGCGTGCTGTTCGTAAACATGCCGGAAATTGGACTCCGCATCGGCGAGCGTCGATTCCAGAATCCGATTCACAATCCGCCGCTGCTCATCCTTGAACAGCGACTTCAAAGAATAAATTTCGGTTCCGAATTGTTTGTCAAGAAGGCGAATGACCGCGGGAATATCCGCCCGCGAGAACGCCTCCACCGCGCCTCCGGTCAGCGCCTGGTATTCTTCCGCCGTGCGGGCGTGCCGCACGCCCCCGCTGACATTGTGATCCCCAAAGTGGATTGCGCAGAAACTCAGAATCGCAGAATCCTGCGTAATCCTTGAAGTCAACCGGATACGCCCTACCGCCAGCTTGGTTTTACCCGCCTCGAGCATCCGGTAATCCTGGCGGTCAGCGAGGTAGCAGTAAATCCGGGCCTTCACCGGGTAGGAGTCGAATAGAGAGCTGATGGCGTAATGCGCGGTCACTTTCGGAAGGTCCACCGCCGCCGGCTTGACCCATTTCTCGTAAATTCGCGCTCCGTCACCGTATTCGGGAATATTGCTTTTGGCGTTAGCGAGGCGGCTGAGAAATGGGCCGGCATCGTATTCGCCGAACACCTCTTTCGCCAACTGGATGGCTCGCCCGGCATAGTGAATCACCTGCACGGTTTCGATGCCTGAAAGCTCGTCAAAAAACCAGCCGCAGCTCGTATACATCAGCAGAGCGTGCCGCTGGATTTCGAGGAGCTTCAGTGCCGTGGTTTTTTCACAGTCGTCCAAAGGACGGCAGGCATACTTGGCCCAGAACTTCTCCAGGCTTTCAGGTGAGCGGTCCAAAATCACATCAATAAAGCCGTTCCGTGCCGCCCAGGGGTCCTTCAAAAAATCGCGGGCTTTACCCTCGAACCGCGGCGCGAGGTCATCCCGAAGCCAATCGAGGGCTTCTCGCAGGGGCGTGCGCCACTCCTGGTTCCATCCCGGTCGTCCGGAATTGCATCCACAGTTGCTCTTCCAGCGCTCAACGCCATGGATGCAACTCCAGGAGCTGTTCTCAAAGATCTCCGCTTGCCAGGTGGGCGGGTGCTTTTCAAGATGCTCCCCGTAGTTGGTGATCCGGGCGAGTTGATTGGATTCGAGATAGTGGAGGGCGTAAGTCAGGGCCATTTCGCCCCGGCGATGGTGATGCCCGTAAGTTTCACCGTCTGTCGCGATATGAACAAGCTGCGGCCAGTCACGAGTTTGTTCGTCCGCGAAGGCGCTGAGCAGACGCTGCGCGAACGCTTCACCGTTGTTGAGAAGTCCCTCAAAGGCTACTCCCCGCGAAATGGGGCCGTCATAAAAGAAAAGGTTGATCCTGTGCCGCGACGGCAGACGGACCACGTAAGGCATGGTGGGATCGACGCGCTGCCCGCTCACGTCGTGCCAGGACCGGCTGCCGATTTTTCTCACCCGTGAGGCCTGGTTCGGCGCGAGAATCGTAAACTTGATTCCAAACTCCACCAGCAGTTCGAGAGTCGCCAGGTCCACGGCGGTTTCCGGCAGCCACATCCCTTCCGGCTTTCGGCCAAAGCGATATTCAAAATCTCGGAGACCCCATGCCATCTGAGTGTATTTGTCGCGCTCATTGGCGAGCGGCATGATGAGGTGATTGTAGCCCTGGGCGATCGCCGAGCCGTGCCCGGAAAACCGCTCCCGGCTGACCCGGTCCGCGTCGAGCACCGCTTTGTAAACGTCTGGAGCCTTCTCCTCCATCCAGGAAAGCAGCGTGGGACCAAAATTAAAGCTGATCCTGGCATAGTTGTTCACGATGTCGGTGATGCGATTCTCGCCGTCGAGAATGCGCGAAGCGGCGTTGGGTCCGTAGCATTCGGCGGTAATTCTCTCATTCCAGTCATGGAAGGGATAGGCGGAATCCTGCAACTCAATCGATTCGAGCGAGGGGTTCTCCCGAGGGGGCTGGTAAAAATGCCCGTGGAGACAGATATACCTCATCGCGCGCCCTTCGCGCTGAGACTGGAATCTATGGATTGGAGAACGGTGTACGGAAGCCGTGGATTTTCAGCCATTCACACCATGTTACGATGAATAGCAGCCGGCGTGCACGTTTTTATGCATCTCTTCCGAAGACAACCATCGACTCGGGAGTTAGTTCCAGAGAATCAATACGGCGGGATTGAACCTTCTGCGGGATTCGGCTGCCCTTTCCTGACCATTCAGAGCCGGCGGAATCCAGCAGTTTGTTCCAGGTTCCCGCTGGCAGAGGCAATTCCAGGCGCGTTGTTTCCTTGCCAAAATGGAACACCATAAAGACCTCGTCGTTGTCGAGCCATCGCCGGACGGTGAGCGCCCTTTCCGGCTCGAAACCGGTGACCTCCATGTTTTCCTTGCTCAGATGAGCCAGGGCGCGGCGTTCTTTTCGCAGGCGGAGCAGAGCCGCGTAAAATTCCCTCAAATCCCGATGGCTCCTGCTGCCGGCCAGATCGTGGCGCAGCTTCGACGCCAGAAAGGTCTCTTCCGACTGCGGGTCCGGCGGTTCTCCCTTCCACCGGAACGCCGCAAAATCGCGGCGGCGCCCGGCCCGCACCGCCTCAATTAAGTCCGGGTCCCCGTGGCTTGTGAAATAGTTGAACGGCGCCTCTTCCCCGTACTCTTCTCCCATGAAAAGCAGCGGAATGAAGGGCGAAAGAATCACCACGCCCGCGGCAAGCTTTAAGGCCTCGAAAGAAACCAGGCTGCTGAGCCGCTTTCCCAGCATCCGGTTGCCGGTCTGGTCGTGATTCTGGGAAAACACGACGAACTGCCGCGCCGGTATTTCGCGCGAGGAGTTGCCGTGCCGCTGCTCGCGGTACGCCGAGTATTGGCCGGAGTAAACAAATCCTTCCCGCAAAGCCTTCACTAAGTGCTCGACCTTTCCAAAATCCTGGTAATAGCCGTTCCTCTCACCCGTGAGGAGCGCATGAACAGCATGGTGAAGGTCGTCGCTCCACTGGGCGTCGATGCCGTAGCCGCCACCGTTGCAGGGCCGGATATAACGGACATCATTGAAATCGCTTTCAGCAATCAGATAAATCCGGCGGCCGGATCGCGCGGCAAACTCATGCACCGCTTGCGCCAGAAGCCGCAGAAAAGGCTGGGCGGAACGGTCAACAATTCCGTGAATCGCGTCGAGGCGAAGCGCGTCAATATGAAAATCGCTGATCCAATACAGCGCGTTTTCGATGAAGTACAGGACCACCTCATCGCTATGCCGCCCGTCAAAGTTTATCGCCTGGCCCCACGGCGTTTTGTACTTATCCGTGAAATAGTACCCGAACTCCCCCAGGTAATTTCCCTCGGGCCCCAGGTGGTTGTAAACCACATCCAGTGTGACAGCCAATCCCCTCTCGTGGCAGGCGTTCACCAGGCGCATCAGGCCTTCGGGACCGCCGTAACTGTCCTCAACTGCAAAGGGGTGTGCGCCATCGTATCCCCAGTTGCGGCTGCCCGGAAATTGCGCGATCGGCATCAATTCCACTGCCGTCACGCCCAGGGCTTTGAGACCCTCCAAATGCGGAATGATGGCATCAAACGTCCCCTCCCGCGTGTACGTCCCGGCGTGAAGCTCGCAGAGGACGTATTCCTCAAGCGGGATACCCCGCCAATCCGCATCGGTCCATTTCAACTCCCTTAAATCCACGGCCTGCGAAGGTTTGTGAACACCTTCCGGCTGAAAGCGCGATGCGGGATCTGGCCGCTCATTTTCGCCATTCAACACATAGAGATAGCGGCTGCCCGCCCCCACGCCTTCCACGGTGGCTTCAAAATAGCCACGCTCTGTTTTCCGCATCGGCACACGCTGGGCCCCGGGCCCAATCATCCGAACGTCCACGCGCTCACACTTCGGCGCCCAAACCCGAAAGCTGCAGCGGCCGTCCTCCAAGCATGTGGCCCCGAGAGAAATTCGGGCTTCCGGTGAAAATGATTCTGTCTTGTTCACGTTATTAACCATTGCAAATTATAGTGGCAGTTTTGCAGGGTCGAAAACCAACGGCCAGAGGCCGCCGGCACAGCAGCGGATATCACGATAATTTGTAGTCCTCGGTAATTCAAAAGGGCAGGCAACGATGCGGTCTACCCTCTCCCCGCCTGAGCGGGGAGAGGAACCGGGAGGTAGAGCACTGGCTAGGGTAAACTCGATTTATTCATTTGGAAACCGGAGCCTCGACAAATCACTTCTCTACGCGCAGATCATTCTTGACGGAGAAAACTCCAGGTACCCCCTGCGCCTGAATATTCGCCAGGTTCTTGTCCGCCTGGCTATCCACCACGCCGACCAACGTCACATGGCCGTTATCCACAATGATATGAATGGGGGGAACCGCTTGTATGGCGTACTTGTTCAGGGATGCCTGTCCGTAAATAGCACGATATTCCGCAAGCCGGATATGGTCATCGGCGGGCGAAGGCGGCAGGACTTTGATATTGTTCGTGACCCCCGTCACCCCTTCGATGTTCTTTACCACATTTTCAGCGGAGGATTTCAAACTCGGCTTGGTGACCTGGCCATCTAATTCCACGTGGTAGCCATCGATCTTGTATTCGAGGTTGTCAAAAACCGTGTAATAAGGGAGCATCCGCAGCTGATGCGCCACTTCGGCCTTAAGGTATGCGCCCGGCTTTCGTGGCTGCGGCTGCAGAGGCTTCTTCTTGGCGCCCGCGTATAAACCGGCCGGCAAGAACGCTACGATCCCAGCGATGAAGAGCAACCACCATCCCCCTTCACGTGCTGTGTTCCTCACCACCGCTCCTCTCTTATTGCCGCTACCGCGAAATTCTTCAGGAATATTAACCGCCGCCGTCCCGGCGGCACAACCGAACCAAGCCAGCAAAGCCTGCCCTGAACGCAGTGAAGGGACGCGCTAGCGCTACGAATCTGTTAGTGGTGGGTCACAGCCTTCTTAACCCCTTTGCCTACTTCTTTCCCCGCGTGGCCTATTGCTTTACCCAGGTCCTTCCCGGCGTCGGCAGGTTTGCCTTCGGCAATCTCATGCCCAAAAGATTTCCCACCCCTTTTCACCGACGAGCTTGCCTGCTTGAAATTACCTTTTCCAGTGCCGGGCCACACCCCTAAGCTCTCAGCGGTCTTAGCGTCCAGACGGCCCGTGGCAGCTACGCCCTGCGCCTTCTGGTACTGGCGGATGGCGGAGTGTGTCTGCGGCCCCATTACGCCATCAATTTTTCCCTTATAGTAGCCCTTATCGCTCAGTTCCTTCTGCGCCTTCTCGATGTTCTGCCTGTTCCAGTGGATGCTATCCGCTTCGCTATCCTTCGTATTTGCCCGCGCGGCGGGGATTAAGGTCAAACCGCACACGGCCACGGCGGCAATGAGCAGGATTCTTGCGAGGACCTTGTGACGTAAGTTCGCGCCAAAATGCCAAGGAAGCAAAAGTCCGGCTTGGCCCCTCACCCGGCCTTCGGCCACCCTCTCCCACAGGGAGAGGGCTGAAAACGGAACCGGTACCAACTCCTTTTCGGGAGGGTCGCTGAAAAAGTAAGGATCGTGGCCCTCTCCCTTCGGGAGAGGGGGGACCGCCCTTCGGCTTCGCTCAGGATAAACTTCGCGGTGGGTGAGGGTACGAGCCAGCAGCTTCATTCGTTTTGTTCTCACAGGGTTATAACGGGAATCAGTGTCACGAGCTGCGAGTTCCCGGGCCGTTGATCGAGGCATTCTTATCCCTTCGCGACATTTCGGGAGTTCCAGCCGGTCCTGTGGAACGGAAGGTATCCCGCCTGGAGTCTAAATCCCCACCTCAAGCGCTGGCGGCAAGATACGAGCGGACGCGCCATCCTTTCGAAGAATCGTGGGTAGCGCAGCGTACCACGTGAGCCAGTTCCGCGGGCGCAAACGGGGCCGCGATGAAATCAAAGGCTCCCCGCTCCATGACGCTCAAGTAGAGGTCCACGTCGGGCTGGCTGGAAACCACCACCACCTCCGGCCGTCCGGATTCTCCGGCGGGCGATTCGAGCAAATCCGTCCAAGCGCCGTCCGCCAGTTTGGCGCCTGTAAAAACTATCGCGGGGCGGTCCTGCTTCTGAAGAATGCTCTTCGCTTCCTTGCAGCTATTCACCTGCCGCGTGTTCACGGACTGGCCTCGCAGCGCGGTCTTCAACCCCTGTACCGCATCGCCTTCATCACCCACAAGTAATGCCATAATTTCGTTCGCCATGACGTTTCCTCCCTAACGAATCTGGATTTGCGCAACCGGATATCATTGAGCCGATTTCCCGGCGATCTGTCATCCAGCCTCTCACTCCCCACGAGCGCAGGTATTGCGCTTCCGGCGAGCCACGCAACAGAGTGAAACCGGGATTGCCCCCCATCCGTTCAGAATTTACAGCGAAGGCTCAGCACAATATGCCCAAAGTATTTCTTGGAAATTGTCAACTGATGAGGTATAACCGGGCCGCAATCACCTGTATCTCTGTAGTATAAGCCACAGGCGGGCAGTTTTTCCAGGCAGGTTGCTGAGAAACCTTATGGAGGACCTCCGTAGAGGTTGCCTGGCTAGGCTCACAGCCGGAAACCATGATATTGGCTTCCCGACCCTCAGCCCTACGTTCCATGAGCCATCTGCCCGTCTGTGCCCGCTCAACGTCCAGCGTAAACGCAGCGCAGGACCGGATCAATCGGGGGATTCCTGTAGTTTGTTAAGGACGATACTGTATGACCAGTCAACTGACAATGAGTTTGTTGCGGATTGCATAACGGACCAGCCCTGCCAGAGAATGCACGTCCAACTTGCGCATGAGGTTTGTGCGATGGGTTTCAACCGTCTTCAGAGCAATCCCCAAAACCGACGCCACTTCCTTTGAGGATTTGCCTTCGGCCAGCAGCCGAAGCACCTGGGCCTCGCGCGTGGTGACCGGTTCCGCGGTTGGCTTCGCGGGTCGCTTGTCGCCGTTTGGCCGTGGATTCCTCGGGGGTTCCAACCGCGAAAACCTGCTGCTTACAAAGGGCTTATGACGCTGTAGCGCCTCAATCGCCGCGGCAAGGTCCGTGCTGGCGTCCGATTTCAAGACGTATCCCCGCACCCCTACATTCAAGGCTTCGTGGACCAGTTGCTCGGAATTGTGCATCGTGAAGAAAAGCACCTCGGTCCCCGGCGTTGATTGCATGATGAGCTTGGCGGCCTCGAGCCCGTTCAATTGCGGCATCATGAAATCCAGCACGACGACATCCGGACGCAGGCTTTGAGTCTTCTCGACTGCCTCTCTGCCGTCGCGCGCTTCTTCAATCACTTCCCAGTCCTCATGCATGGCCAGGAGCGCCCGAAGCCCCCGACGGAGTACTTCGTGATCGTCGGCAATTAGAATCCGCACTTTCTTCATAACTTGCCTTTCACCGGCCCTCACCAGCCTCTCCGCGCCCGCTTCTGACACGGTTGCAGTCCTGTCCCTGCTGCAAACGCCCGGCATGGCTTATCTATCATGCTATCGTTCGGGTCCGCTCCGGGCAAATTCCACGAGGCGAGGCGTTGCGGGGGGAAGTTGAGAACGAGCTTTCCTGGCATGGTCTGGATAAGGGCCTCGTGATAAATCAAAAGCTTAACCATTTATAAGGGAAAGACTACTGCTACAACGGTTCTTGGATTCAACTTGGGAGCGCTTGGCGTCTTTTTAGTTAATACGAGCCATAACCATCACCGGTAGATGTGCTCACCGTCCAGCCATGCTGACCAGCGGTTCTGGGATGAATTAGAATTCACAAATGTGTTATGATCGCTAACTTTTTCGCGGGAATCAAGCCCAAACCGATCCTTGAGATTATTCGTGGTAGAATTCTCCTTATGGACGTCGAAAAAACCATCCAGTTTATCCTGGATATGCAAGCCAAGCACGAAGCGGTTATCCAGCAGGCAGACGAACGCTTCGCGAATTTTCGGGAGCAAACCGAAGAGCGTTTCAGGGGCTTAGTGGACGTGAGCATGTCTTTAGCCAGCCATCTTCAAACCCTCACCCATAGTGTGGAAGAAACCAATACCAGCGTCCGGGAGCTTCGCGAAGCTCAAGCATCCACCGATTATAAGCTCAACGCACTCATCGAAACCGTGGACAAACTGGTCAAGCGCAATGGCCACCCGCTCGCTTGATCGTCACTCCGGTAAACCGCGGCGGCAGCCTCACTGCATCGGGTCTAAATATAAAAATTACCGGTAGCGGGCCAGTTTTTCCTCGCTTGTTTTCGGCCGTCCCAAGCTTCTACCTCCATCAATAGGACGTATATCACTGCAACGGAGCGCTTTGAAAGGATTTCTCTCTAACCCTGGCCAGTTTGGAGCGGGTCTTGCGAATACCCAAGGGCAGGAAACAGCGCACAGCAGTTCAGAGGATTTGAACGCGCAAGGAGGGAAAACTTCAATACCGAGAGGTGCAGCTATGAAAAAGTTTACCCTGATCACTTTGACCGCCGCTCTCGCATTGCTGGTAGGAATTATCCCGCTTTCGGGCGCTCCGGCTTTTGCCGGAAGCAGTCCGTCGCCGTCGTGGCAAGCTGGGCAACAGCCCGGGACCCCGGGAACATTTCCGCAGCAAACCCAGCCGCAGCCGCAACAGCAGGAACGGCAGCAGCGCGAGCAGCAGCAACAGATGGAGCAACAGCAGCAGCAAGAGGCCCAACAGCAACAGAATTCCAAAAAGCTGCACATGATGACGGGAACCATCGAGCAGCACGGGAAGCACTATGTGTTCGTCGATGAGTCCACCAGCGCGACCTACAAAATTGCCAATCAGAGCAAGGTAAAACACTTCAAAGGCGAAAAGGTAAAGATCGTCGGAAAAGTGAATACCGCGAAGAACACAATTCACGTTGCAGGTATCCAACGCGTATCGTAAGCGTCCGCACGCTATAAGGCTCGCGGCGCGGAACACTGTTCACTGTTCCGGCAGCGAGCCTTTTTGCTTTTTCGCAGTCCCGGTTCTTTCTGAAACTGGACACATGACTGATAAGACCGCTAAGATGGTCGTCAGGGATCATCCGGCGGTCCATGCGCAAGTGGCTCATCATCCTGATTGTTGCTGTCGTTGTGGCGGGCGCCGCCGTTGTGCTGATTCGCGTTTCCGCGCTGCCGCGCTACTTGCATCATTACGCCATTGGGGCGCTCGAAGAGCATTTCGGCAGCAACGTCAAATTTGCCAAGTTCAGCGTCCGTTTCTTTCCGGGCATTCGCATTACAGGAGAGGACCTCGCTCTCCAGCTCAAAAACCGCAAGGGTATTCCACCTTTTATAAAGATCCATAAGTTCTCGGCCCGCGCGGGATTTCTTGACCTCCTTCGCAAGCCTCATCACGTGCGGCACGTGGAGCTTGACGGAATGCAATTGATCGTCCCGCCCCGCAATCCCAATCCTCAGCCCAAGGAGCCGCACAAAAAGAAGAAGTACCCGATCGTGGTGGACGAAATCGTCGTCAACAACACCGAACTCGACATGCTGACCGACAACCCCAAGAAACATCCGCGAGTCTTCCTGATTCACCATCTCACGATTCACAACGCCGGCTTAGGCGAGGCTATGTCTTTCAGCGCCGGCCTGACGAACCCCACGCCCACGGGCGAAATCCAGACCCACGGGACGCTGGGCCCATGGGATCGGGATGATCCAGGACTAACGCCCCTCTCCGCCACCTATACCTTCAGCCATGCGGATTTAGGCACGTTTCACGGACTCGCGGGAATCCTTACGTCTGAGGGAAAATTCGGCGGAGTCCTCAACCGCATTGACGTATACGGCGAAACCAAAACGCCCGGCTTCGAACTGACTTCCGCCGGCCATCGCGTGCCGCTTGAAACGCAATTCCACGCGGTGGTAAACGGCGGCAACGGAAATACGCTTCTTGACCCCGTGCGCGCAAAACTCGTCAGTTCCCTCATCAATGCCAAAGGAGGAGTCTTTCAGGTCACGGGCGTGCATGGCCGGGTGGTGATTCTGCACGCGACGGCCGCCGGGGCGAAGCTCCAGGACCTGCTGCGCGTCGCCGTAAAATCCAGCCAGCCGCCCATGAAGGGCCTGATCGACTTTCAGTCGCAGATCAAGATTTCTCCGGGAAAGGGCGACATCTTGGACCGCCTTGCCCTCGACGGCGATTTCCACATCCATGACGCTTCATTTTCCAAACTCGATGTTCAGAAGAAAGTGGATGCGCTCAGCCACCGCGGCCGGGGGCATCCCGGGACGAAGAACAAGAAAGACGTCATTTCCCGCTTTAGCGGCCGCTTTAAGATGAAGAATGGAGTGATGACGTTTCCAAA
The DNA here is from genome assembly GCA_036278555.1 of Terriglobia bacterium. Classification (GTDB taxonomy): domain Bacteria; phylum Acidobacteriota; class Terriglobia; order UBA7540; family UBA7540; genus RH2-MAG17b. The sequence goes on along the minus strand of DASUKV010000319.1, from coordinate 662 downwards.
ACTGAGCTTCAGCGTGACAGGCGCTTCGGTCCGCCTGAGCGGAAACTATAACATGCATAACGAGAAGCTCGATTTTCACGGAGCGCTGCGGCTTGAGGCGGCGATCTCGCAGACGGTGAAGGGATGGAAGTCTTACCTGCTGAAGCCGCTTGACCCCTTGTTCCGCAAAAACGGCGCGGGAACCGTTCTGCCCATTCACGTCACCGGGACAGAATCCCATCCATCTTTCGGGATTGACGTGGGCCGCGTGCTGACGGGGAAGGACTGAGGATTGTAGCGCCGGCCTCTGGCCAGGGGTGTCCAATTGGCAGTCCAGAAGGCGGCTCTGCCGCTTGCCTTGCGGAAAGCCTCCGGCTTTCCGTCCAAATACGCGTTCCAGCATTCCCGCTGGGCGCGAAGGCTGAGCCTTCGCGCCCAGCGGGGGTTGGGTGGCAAGCTTCCGGAAGGGCGAAGCCCTTCCGCACAGCAAGCGGCAAAGCCGCAGGTCGCACTCGCAAAGTCGGAACGTAACCTGGACAAGCCTAGAGCGTTTTCGATTTAAGTGCTTACATATCCGCAAGAGGCAAAGAAGTTCGTACATTCGCTAGCGGAGACGGTGTTGAGTAATCCCCCGATTTCCTTCCAGAGAGTCTCCCTGTCTCGTGCAGCGGCTTTGCGAAGCC
>DASUKV010000318.1:0-13465 GCA_036278555.1 Terriglobia bacterium | reverse complement strand
TATCCTTCCACCAGGGTAAAGCCCGGAAGAATCACCTCGCCCTTTTCCGCTTTCAACCGCCGCACGTCTGATTCAGAGCCGCCGATTTTGCGAAGAACAATATAGGAATCGAAAAGTTCGCGATAGGTCTTGGTCACCAGCCACTCTTCGCCGGTTTCGTTCGATCGCCAGATCTGTCCGGGTTTGATCTCGGAGGCTCTCATTGCCGTTATCGCTTTCGCGGAAGGGGCCCTCACCCACCGCTTCGCGGTCCCCCTCTCCCAAAGGGAGAGGGCTGTTACTCGCTTATCCTTAATGTTCATCTTCCAGCCCTCTCCCCGCGGGAGAGGGTGGCCGAAGGCCGGGTGAGGGCGCCACTTTGAAGTCTCGTCTTTCCGCTTCAACTGTGAGATGGACTTGTGCCGTGATTTGCCAGCAATTCCAAAACCCGGTCGATTTCGTCCTCGGTATTATAAAAATGAGGAGAAAGCCGGACCATGCTGCTTCGTGCCGAGCCCATCACGCGATGATTTTCGAGGAAGGCAATCAAATCCTCTGCGCTTCCCTGGCGCGACTCGAAAGAGACAATTCCGGACGCATGATCGCGCTCCAAAGGGCCATAAATCTTGTATCCGCGCTCTGTGAGCCCCCGGCGCAGGCGGTCGGTCAAACTGAGCAGGCGCTCGCCGATGGCTTCAATTCCCGCTTCCTGGAGAAGGTCCAGCGCTGCGCCCAGGCCGTATAAAATAGCTACGCTGAGTGAGCCGCATTCGAAGCGTCCGGCGCCGCTGCGCCACGTGAGGCTGGAAGGGTCGAACTGCTCCCAGCCTTCAAAGCTGGTCCAGCCTACGGTGGCGGGCGACATTTTTTCCGCCAAATCCTGGCGCACGAAGAGGATGGCGCAGCCTTCAGGCCCCATCAGCCATTTGTGGCTGCCGGCTGAAAGTCCGGCGATTTGGGCCTTTTTCACGTCGATCGGAAACGCGCCCATTCCCTGAATTGCATCGACAAAGAGGAGCACGCCCCGGCTTTGGCACAAACGGCCGAGTTCCTCCAGGTTGGCGCGGAAGCCGGATAAGAACTGCACAAAACTGAGGGTCACCACCCGGGTTCGTGGGGTCAGCAGGCGCTCGATGGCCTCAATCCCAAACTCGCCTTTTGACTGCCGGACCAGGCGCAGGCGCGCGCCTCGCTTCTCCAGCACCTTCCAGGGATAATAGTTGGCCGGAAATTCGCCCTCGACGGAGACAACCTCGTCTCCCTTTGCCGAGTCTAACGCATTAGCGAATAGCGAAATGCCTTCGGACGTGTTCTTGACAAACGCGATCTCCGTCGGGCTGGCGTTCAGGAAGCGCGCAGCGGATGCCCGCACCGCTTCAATCCCATTCAGCCACGATGCGAAGTGCTCCATGGCGAATTCGTACCGGTCCTCAATGATCCCGCGCATGGCGTTGCGCACCCGCGCCGGAAGCGGCGAGATGGCCGCGTGGTTCAGGTAAATTGAGGATCGGGTAACAGGGAATTCCAAACGATAGCGTTCGAGGTCAGGAAACATTCGGTGGGTTAGGCGGAAGCCCGCAGCGCTTCCAGAACCGGTAGTATATAATGGAAGAGGTAAAATTCGCCAGGGAGTTAAAACCATGAGGAAAACGCGTCCGATTGCTTGGCTTTTAATTACGCTGTTCCTCTTCGCATCTCTGCCCTTGGCGGCGGAAAACAAGAAGGACGACGTCAACGATATCGGCAACCGCAGGGTGGCCCACCGCAGCATTATCTCCGAACAGAAAGAAGTCGCCATCGGCAAGCAGTATGCTGAACAGATTGACCATTCGGCGAAACTGATTAAGGACCCGGTTGTCAATGAGTATGTGAACCGCTTGGCCCAAAACCTGGCCCGGAATTCCGACGCCAAGGTGCCGATCAGCGTGAAAGTGATTGATGATCCCACCATCAATGCCGTCACGTTGCCAGGCGGGTTCATCTACCTGAACAGTGGAACTCTCCTCGCCGCCAACGAAGAGGCGCAAGTGGCTGGGGTGCTGGCGCATGAGATTGGGCACGTGGCCGAACGCTCCTGGGCCGGACAGATGACCCGGCGAACCCTCCTGCAATTCGCCATGATCCCCCTCATGTTCACGCCAATGTCCATTGGGGCCTATTATGGCTTGAGCGCCGCGATGAACGGCATTCCCCTGGCCTTCCTGAAGTTTGATCGCTCGGACGAGACGGAAGCTGACTTCCTCGGCCTCCAATACATGTACAAGGCGGGTTATGATCCGAACGCCATGTTGTCCTTTTTTGGAAAGGTCTTGAACGAGGAGCGCGAGAGCCCGGGGAGCGTCGCGTCCATTTTTGAAAACCACCCTCCCACGCCGGACCGCATTATCAAGTCCGAAGAGGAAATCAAGACCATTCTTCCCAAGCGCCCCGAATATCTGGAAAACACTTCGGAATTTGATGACGTAAAGGCCCGGCTGGTGACGCTGCTGACCGTCCACCGCAGGAACCAGAAAAACGAACAAGGACCGACACTCGAGCGCCGCAAGCCGTCGGAAAAGGCTGGCAATCCGCCTCCGCCTTCGACGCAAGGACAGGACTCGGGCGATACGCCGCCCGTGCTGCGCCGCAAAGATTAGTACTTGGAGGGACCAAATTTCGGTTTGGCCCCTCACCCGGCCTTCGGCCACCCTCTCCCGGAGGGAGAGGGCCGATAAATATCACATCACGCCGCTCCCGATAGCAACACATCAGTGTTAGCCACGGCACGGATTGTGCATACCCGTCTAAATTAGGTTCCAATATTACCGGTGCGACCTGCGGCTTTGCCGCCTGACTTGCGGAAGGGCTTTGCCCTTCCGGGAGCTTGAACCCAAACCCAACCTGTTTTCGCTGGGCGCGAAGGCAAAGCCTTTCGCGCCCAGCGAAAACATTAAAACGTGGACATCTGGCCGGAAAGCCAAAGGCTTTCCGCAAGTCAGGCGGCAAAGCCGTCCTCTGCGCAGCTAAATTGGACAGCCATGCGGATTGTGTGCCGTGGGCGTTTGAAAGGCACTGCCTTCTGCCTCTTCCCAGAAACCACCCTCTCCCTGCGGGAGAGGGTGGCCGAAGGCCAGGTGAGGGGCGCGGCAAGCAGCGCCCCTACGTCCAATCCATCCACAAACGAATAATGCCGCTGCACGTTCCGTGACGCGCTATACTCTCTGGGTTCCATCATTCCCAACCTGAGGAACCCGTTATGCGCTATCTCTTTTTCAGCTTGCTGGCCGCCGCTTTCGCGCTTCCGCTCCCCGCCCAGAATATCTCCACGTACGTCCGGTCCAACGGGCCTGGCGCGACCATTCAGGTGCTCGCTTCCAAGCAGGCCTCTTATCGCATTCCGCGCACCATCTACGGAACGTTCTGGGAGAATATCGGAAAGTCAATCTACGGCGGAGTCTCGGCGCAGTTGCTGGATAATCCGAGCCTCGAAACCTACCCCGCGAGCCTCTCGACGCTCAGCCGGCGTTTCTCAGAGCCGCAGTTTCAGCACTCAAGCTACATTGGCTTGCCGCTTCCCTGGCTGCCGCTCTGGAAGAATGAGAACCGCCGCTACGAGCCGCGCTGGGGCCACGCCGCCAACTCCCACCGCTATCTTTACTTGATGGGACTTCCAGGGCGCGAGGTGGGCATCCGGCAGGCCGTTTACCTGCCCATCGAGGGCGAGCGGGATTATGAGGGCGTGCTTTTCGCCTCATCGGAAAACGGCCCGCAAACGCTCGAAGTGAGCTTCCGCCGGAAGGATGCGCCGGACGCCGTCCTCGCCACGGCGCGCGTCGATGCGCCGGGCGCGCCCGGCTGGCAGAAGCTGGCATTCCATCTGTCGCTCCCCGCCCATGCCATCGCCCCCTTGGAGCCGGTGGACTTTGCCGTTTCGATCCGAGGGAATCATCGTATTTCGCTCGACGAAATCCGGCTTTATCCCGCCGATGCCGTGGACGGCCTCGACCCGGACGTGATTCGCGCCGCGAAAGTTCTGCACTGCCCGCTCATGCGTTACGGCGGCAACTTCACAAGCAGCTACCACTGGAAAAACGGCGTCGGGCCGCTCGACCTGCGCCCCACCTTGCTCAACGAGGCCTGGGGCATCCCCGAATACAACCTGGTGGGCACGGACGAAGTGATGAAGCTCTGCGAACTGATGGGCGCGCGCGCGCAAATCTGCTTAAACCTCGGCAGCGGGACGGCCGAAGAGGCCCGCCAATGGGTGGAGTATTGCACCGGCAGTCCCAACACGCCGGAAGGAAGAGAGCGTGCGCAGAACGGCCATCCAGCGCCTTACCCCGTAGCGGCCTGGGAGCTGGGCAATGAGCTTTGGAACCAGGATGATGTTGGCTGGCAGACGCCCCAGGGAAATGCGGAGCGCTACCAGGAGTTTTATAACGCCATCCACAGCCTCGTGCCACAGGACACGATGATTTTTGCCACCGGCGGGGACATCGACTTCTACCGCGATTGGAACGCCGCGCTCATCAACCAGGACAAGGGCGAGCTGCATTACATGAGCACGCACTTTGTGGTGGGCATGGATGATGTGGCGGATAAAAATGCCGGAAGAGATTTTATCTGGAAAGCTGACCTTGCCGTGCCCGTGGGTGTGGGCGAGGCGCTCGCGCCGATGAAAGCTCAGATTGACGCAAACCCTGCCACGCGGGGGCGGGTGAAACTCGCTTACACGGAGTGGTTGTTTACTGCCCCTCGCGGCTCATTCTATCCGCGCTGGACGAATCTGGGCGGAGCGCTAGTGGCCGCGGGCTGGATGAATATGCTTCTCGAACACGCGGATTTTGTCCCGGTTTCTGACATGACCGGGCTTGTGGAGTTCGCCGGCATCCACAAACGGCGCGGGCGCGTTTTTGTGACGCCGCAATACTGGGCTTTCTGGCTCTATTCGAATTTTGCCGGCGATACGCCCGTTGCAACCCGGACCACGGTAGGCGAATATGACGTCCGCAAGGGCGTGCGGCGCATTCCCGATATTTCCAATGTGCCGTACCTGGATGTGCTCGCCACCACAGATTCACGCCGGCATGATCTTACGCTGTTTATTGTGAATCGCGACTGGCAGCATGACCTTTCCACTTCCATAAGCCTGCAGGATTTCAATCCGGCTGCGAAGGTGGTGGTCCGCACCCTGACCGCGGATTCGATCTTGAGCGGTAACGACGCGGTGCACCCGCAGCGCGTCCGGCCCGCGAAAACAGAGCTTCGTGTCTCAGGGAACACGCTCCATTACATTCTTCCAAAGCATTCGCTGACGGTGATAACGCTCGAAGGCCGATAAGCCGGATTTCCGCCGACAGGCTGCGGTCCCCTCACCCGCGCTCGTACCTCGCGCACCCTCTCCCCCAGGGAGAGGGCTGTCATTCCATCATTGATTTCGGCCCTCTCCCTTCGGGAGAGGGTGGCGAGCGGAGCGAGACAGGTGAGGGGGTCCACTCCCTTGCAGAGATCTGCATTCAATCAACCCTGGGGCAACAACTGGTTCAAGCCGCGGAGCACTTGCTGCTGCTTCGGAGTGAAGCGTTGCTCGAATCGCGGGCTATTCAAAAAGCGGGAGCGCTTTTGTGGAGGCATGTCGCGCAGGCGGCGAAAGGCCCTCATCACTTGCCGTTGCTCCTGCGGCTTAAGCTGGCGGTACTGGGGAAAGACCGTACGCAAGTCTTGGCGCTGCGCGGGCGATAAGCTCCGCACAATCTCCTCGCGCTGCCGGATCACGCGCTTTTGGCGAGGGGTTAGGGAATTCCAGCGGCTTAAATTCCGGCGAATTTGCGCCTGCCGCGCAGCGGGTAGATCGTGAAACTGAGCGTCATTGCGAAGGATGCGGTCCTGCTGGTCAGGCGGCAGGTTACGAAGGCGGCGAAAGAAATTGGGCGGATGGCGATGCCTATCCCTCTGGATTCGCTTCTGCCGCCACTGCGGGTTTCTGGGCTGGCCTCCCCGGCCCCGGAGGCCCAAACCAGAACCCGGTTGGGCCACGGCGATGAGTGCAGCCAAAAGGAACAGCGCCGTGATCACGACTCTGAAACCAGACTGAGCTGGTTTCCGCGAGGTTAAAGCTCCACCTTCCCTCTTGAGGACTAAGGCGCGTGAGAAACATCGGCTAGTCGTTCGAATCACCGCGTGGCTGGGGCAGTTCCGATAGCACATCAAAGTTTGCCAGCATTTCGTAGTTTTCGAGTACCGGCAGGTTCTTGTAAAGATCCAACTCCTGATTCACAGCCCGTTGCTGCGCGACGGAAGATGTTTCGGATCCAGACGCTGCCGCTACAGTTGAAGGATGCGAGTGGGAGAACGCTGGGGCCTTCGCTGCCGCCTCCTGACGTGCTGCCGGGCGCTGGACGTGATTGCGCGCGCGGAGCGCCCAGAAGCCGCTCAGCGCGATGAGAACCGCGCAGGCCACGAGCGCAACCCAGCGCACGCCGGGCAGCGAGAACACCGGACGCGCCGGAGCACGCGAGGCGATCCGGGCGCGGGCGCGAGCGTCAAACCAGGGAGAAGGCTCCACGGGCTTCCATTCATCCAAAACCTCGCTCAGCTTTTCGTAGCCTGCCACGGTTTCCCGGCATTTCCCACACGTTTCCAAATGGACGCGCACACGCTCTTCTTCGCGTGGTTCCAGCATATGGTTGGAATACGCGAGAAGCTGCTCCCTCTCGATGCACCCGGATTGGGATTTCATAACTTGCCCCCTTCGAGCAATGGCTCCAGGCGCTCCCTCAAGTTCTCATAAGCACGAAAGAGCAAAGATTTGACCGCGCTTTCGCTTACCTCCAGAATCCCGGCGATCTGGTGGTAATCCACCCCTTGATATTTGTGCAAAATCACGGCCGCGCGTTGCTTCTCCGGCAAAGTCTCAACGGCCGCCCGGATTAAACGGGCGCGATCCGAGAGCATCAACTCCTGTTCCGCTGTAGGGCTGGTATCGGCGATGCGAGCCATGCGGAGAACGCCATCGGGGTCCTCGTCGAGGGAAGCCGCGCCGCCCCCCTTGCGGTCGCGCAGGGCGTTCAGCGCGAGGTTCGTCGCAATCCGATAGAGCCAGGTCGTGAACCGCGCCTCCGGCTGATACCGGGATCGGGCTTGGTAGACGCGGAGAAAAACCTCTTGAGCCAAGTCCTCCGCCAGGGCGCGGTCCCGCACCATCCGAGCGAAGTAACCGACGAGCGGAAGGCGGTAACGATTCAGCAGAATCTCAAAGGATTCCGCGTCTCCGCTCCGGACCCGCAGCATTAACTCCAGGTCGGAATCAATGGCCATCGTTGCCACAATCCAGTAAACACTCAAAGAGGAAGAAAGTTGCGGCGCGGGAGCCCCGTGGTTGCCGCCAAAATGCTGAGCCCAATGGCTTCGACAGGAACTCGTTTTCGGGCGCGCGGGAACACGGCAATCCCTTCTCGGGCAGGTTCTAGCCTGCGCTGTAACCCCTTGCCTTACCGGAGCTTATGGAATCTAATCGGTCCGGCTTCTAATTCAACGGAAGTTCTCCCCGGTTCTGCCGGGGATAGCAGTAGAAGTTTGACGGTTCCCGGAGCGAACACGATGGGGCATGCGAGAACATTTCGTTCGACCACCCTCACCCGGCTCGCTCCGCGCGCCACCCTCTCCCTGCCAGGGAGAGGGTGCCCGAGGGACGAGGGCAGGTGAGGGTCTACGCACGAGTTATTCATTGCCGGTCGTGACCGATTGTGTTCAGGCCCCCTTGATTGAGGGCCAGCAATCGCAAAGCCCCTGCGCTGCCGGGGGATATTTATTGCTAAGAGGATACGATCCTGTCGCGGTTTTCTCGCACCCCGCGCGTGGCGTTGCGCGTGTCGACAACAAGCCGCGCATTGCCCACGATAAACGGGTAATCGTAGCTGGAATGATCGGTCGCAATGATCACTGCCTGGTAGCCGGCCAGCGTTTCCGCGTTCAGGTCGATGGAAGCCATGTCTTCAAAATTGTAGTGCCGCATCTTGTGAAGCTGGGGAAAGTAAGGATCGTGGTAATCCACGCGGGCGCCTTGGGCCTGAAGCAGCTTGATGATGCGCAGTGAGGGGGATTCACGGAGGTCGTCAATGTCTTTTTTGTAGGAGATTCCCAGCACCAGGACGCGCGCGTCCCGGAGGCACTGCTTCCTCTCGTTTAGCGCCTTCACCAGCGAATCAATGACATGATCCGGCATGGCGGAATTGATTTCTCCCGCCAGCTCTATGAAGCGGGTAGGGAATTCGTATTCCCGCGCTTTCCAGGTGAGATAAAACGGATCAATGGGAATGCAATGCCCTCCGAGCCCTGGGCCCGGATAGAACGGCGTAAAGCCGAACGGCTTGGTTTTCGCTGCTTCAATCACTTCCCAGATGTCAATTCCCATGCGCAGGGAAAGAAGCTTCAATTCATTCACAAGGGCGATGTTGACGCAGCGATAGATGTTTTCCAAAAGCTTGGTCATCTCGGCGGCCCGGGAAGAACTCACCACAATGGTTTTTTCAAAAACCTGGCTGTAGAGCGCCTGGGCGGCTTCGGCGCTGGGACCGTTCACGCCGCCAATCACCTTGGGAATTTGGTGCGTTTGGAACGAGGGGTTGCCGGGGTCTTCGCGCTCCGGTGAAAATGCCACCAGGACGTCAAGCCCCTCGGGTGGCGCATAACTGATTTCCCGTCCGTCGGTCCAATAAGGCAGGACCGGCGAGCGCAGCCCGGATCGCTCAAGGATGGGAAGGATCAGTTCTTCCGTGGTGCCGGGGTAGGTGGTGCTTTCCAGAACGACGAGTTGGCCAGGCCTCAAATGTTCTTGCAGCGTTTCGGCGGTGTTGCGCACAAAGCTCAGGTCAGGCTCGCGATGCTCGTCAAGCGGCGTTGGAACGCAGATGATGATCGCATCCATATCCCGGAGCCGCTCAAACGCCGTGGTCGCCTGAAAGCGATTTTGCTTCCTTTCGGAAGCTATGGCCGATTCGGGGATATGGCGGATGTAGCTCTGGCTGACTTGGAGCTTTTCCACCTTCGCCGAGTCTGTGTCAAACCCGGTGGTCTGAAATCCTTTTCGCGAATAAAGCAAGGCCAACGGCAGGCCAACGTATCCCAGGCCGATGACCCCCACCTGGACGTTCCGCGTCTTGAATCGATCGGGGGATGCGATCTGATCTTTGGCTGCTACGCTTGTCTGTTTGTTGGGTTCCACTTTAGCTCCTGAATCGGGTATCGGCGCTGTTTATCTTACAATAAACATCACAAGTTACTAAACTACTTTGCCGCGCCGATGAAACGGTGAGATCCGGCGCGAAATATTCCGATGATACGTTAGAAGACGCGCCTTGACAATGCGGGCGGTCTCGTTTAACTTCAATATTTTAGAGTACTTGCAATTCAAGGCTGGTAAAATCCTCGGGTACACGGCTCCTTACGTTTGTGTTTACTTTGAACCGCCGACGCAAGATTAAAACTAACGCGAAGGTTCTATTGCAATTCGCTTGCCTTCTGATGGGCGTGGCTCTGTTTGCCTTGACCACGCGTCCGGCTGGGGCCCAGGGTGTCCTGCAGCAGGATTCAAATGCCGCTCAGGATCAGGATGCCGGGGCGGGCGTTGCCACCACCGAACCGAACCAGGCAGAAGGGTCGAGCACCCAGAATATCGCAGGCGGGGGAATGATCGGGCCGGATTATGTCCTTGGCCCGGAAGATGTCCTCACCATCACGGTTTTTAATCTTCCGGAGATGACCCAGACCGTCCGGGTGGAAAATGATGGCACGATCTACGCAAAACTGCTGGGGAAAGTGCAAGCCGCGGGTCTCAGCACGGCACAACTACGCGACGAATTGCAGGAAAAATGGGGGAAAACCTATCTTGAAGACCCGCACGTCACAATTTTTGTAAGACAATTTCATTCACGGCCCGTTTCCGTGGTCGGAGCGGTTGCCAAGCCGGGACTCTACCAGATGCCCGGCCCCCGAACGCTGGTTCAGGTGATTGCGATGGCGGGCGGGATCAATATTCCGGGGACGGGAACCGGAAATGTATCGGGTGCGGCCCCCGCCGGACGGTGGGTTTACGTGACCCGAAAAACCGGGTTCCCGGACGTGAAGCAATCCCCCGGTTTGCAAACCACCGCTCACGATCAAGTCAAGGTTGACTTAGGCCGGCTGCTCTACTCTCACGATAGCGCGCTGGATATTCCCATCAGGGCTTTTGACACAGTGACGGTTAGCAAGGCCGGAATTGTTTATGTGGTCGGGGCTGTGAACAAAGCCGGCGGGTTCACTTTGGAGGACCGGGACAGCCTGACCGCCTTGCAGGCGCTGGCGCTGGCCGACGGATTCTCAACCAATCCCAGGAAGAGCCAAGTCCAGATCATTCACGCGCTCCCGGACGGGAAGCGTACCATCACTCGAATTGACCTTGGAAAAATCATGAAGGGCAAGGCGGAGGATCCCATCCTCACCGCGAATGACATCATGGTGATCCCCGACAGCACAGGAAAGCTGATTGGCAAACAGGGCGCCGCTTCAGCCATCGGACTCATCACCGGTTTGCTGATCTGGCGCGGTCTCTAGCGAATCTCCCAACCCAGGAGCTCCATGGACGAACTTGAGCGGAATCAGGCGATGCTGCCTTCGGAAGCTCTGACGCGAGCTTCAAACCAGGCGCTCGAACTGCAGCCCGTGGTCGACGTGTCTTCCGAGGAAGTTCCTCACTTACTCGACTATTGGGCGATTATCAAAAAGCGCCGGTGGGTGGTGCTCTCCTGTCTTGTCGTCGTTTTTGCGACCGTAGCGATCGGGACGCTGAAAGAAAAGCCGGTCTACCGCGGAACCGTGCTGATCGAGATTGATCCCGAACCCCCCAGCGTGGTGAATTTTAAGGAAGTGGTGAATCAAAGTCCGGTTGACGTGGCTGCTTATCTGGAAACGCAGTACAAAATCCTTAAGAGCCGGACGCTTTCCGACCGGGTGGTCCGCGAGCTACAGCTTTACCGCACGCCGGACTTCTATAAGTCGCGCGCCATGTTTGGCCTGATGCAGTCGGACCCGAATGTCCTTCCCTCCGGCTCCGATCCGAACCCGGACCCGAACGCCGGCTATTACCGTAACAGCGTGCAGCACATGGAGGACACCATCGACGTCACTCCGGTGCGGCGAAGCAACCTTGTCCAGGTGTCTTTCGATTCCCACGATCCCGACATGGCGGCGAGGGTAGCGAACAAGCTGACCCAGGACTATATCGATCAGAACCTCGAAGTGAAATGGGACGAAACGATTAAGGCGTCAAAATGGCTCTCGGGACGATTGATTGAACTTAAATCCAAACTCGAGAAATCAGAGGACGCTTTGCAGGCCTACGCGGAGTCACACGGCATCCTGTATATCAGTGACAAAGAAACCATGTCGAGCGCCCGCATGACGCAGCTCATCCAGGCTTATACGGCGGCGCAAGCGGACCGGTACGCGAAGGAGGCGGCTTACAGTCTCGTTCAAAAGGGCAAAGTCGAAGACCTTCCCGGCGTCCTGGATAACCGGCTCATCCAAGACATGGAAGAGAAAGTGTCGGACGAGCAGGAGAAGTACGCCATGATCACCGCCTGGGTGAAGCCGGATTATCCCAAGGCGCGCCAGATTCAGAAGCAGATCAAAATGCTTCAAAAAAAGCTCGACAAGCAGAAGATGGCGATTATTCAGAACATCGCTCAGGGCTATAAGACCGCCAAAACCCGGGAAGACTATTTGGGAAAAGCGCTCGACAAGCAGCGGAAGTTGATGAACGATCTGGCGCAGAAATCTGTGCAATACAAGATCCTGAAGCGCGAGGTTGATTCCAACCGCCAGCTTTACCAGGGCTTGCTCGAACGCATGAAGGAAGCCCAGGTTTCCGCCGGCTTGAATTCGAGCAACATTCGCATCGTCGACACCGCGGTGGTTCCCAAATCTCCCGTCAAGCCGCGCGTCTATCTGAATCTTGCGATCGGCGTGATTTTAGGTCTAGGCCTTGGAATCGGGCTGGCCTTCTTCCAGGAATATCTGGATAAAACTCTCAAGACGGCGGACGATGTGGAGCGCTTGCTGCGGCTGCCCTCGCTCGGCATCCTGCCGAAGTTTTCATTGAACGGGCGCCACAGCCTGGAGGACGGGGATGACGACGGGGAAGAGGAAGAACTCGCTCTTGCGCCCGTGCATGCTAACGGCAATGGGCATCTCGCCCCCGCGATTCAAACCGCGCCGGAAGTGACCGAAGCATTCCGCTCATTGCGAACCTCGATTTTGCTGTCGGCCAGTCCCGTTCCGAAGCTGCTTCTGATTACCAGCGCTCTTCCGAGCGAGGGCAAGACGACGACTGCGGTGAACCTGGGCGCAACGCTTGCCAGCCTGAATGCGAACGTCGTGATTGTGGATTGCGACATGCGGCGCCCGGCGTGCCATCGCTCAACCGGCGTTGATAACAAGCCTGGATTCGTGCAATGCCTCACCGGGCACGTGGACCTGAAAAATGCTCTGCTTCCCGTGCCGGGCGTGCCCCACTTGAGCGTGATCCCGTGCGGCCCGATTCCGCCCAACCCGGCCGAGGTGCTTTCCTCGCGCATGACGGGCGAGTTGCTTCGGCGGCTACGGAACGAATTTGAATTTGTGCTGGTGGACTCACCTCCGATTCTGAGCGTCGCGGATAGCCGCATTCTTGCCACTCTGACCGATGCGGCGGTGCTGGTAACTCGCGCCCATTCGACGCCCTACGACGTGGTGCGGCGCGCCCGCTCCCTGCTCTATGGCGCGAACGCGCGGGTGCTGGGAGTGGCGTTGAATGACGTTGATCTGCAGCGCGAAGGCTATGGCTACATGAGCGGGAATTACGGCTACGGTTACGGATACGGCTACGGTAACGGCAATGGCCACGATACGGGGGATCGGGACCGGCCGGAGGACTCTTTGTAATCCGGTTTAACGGCATTTCCTTCAGGCGATCTGGAAGGCGGCCTTTGAGGCCCCAGCGGTGCTGAAATCCAACATGAAAATTGGCGTCATTGGCGCAGGTTACGTGGGTTTGACGGCAGCCGCCTGCCTGGCGGAGGTGGGGCATCACGTTTGCTGCGCGGACAATGATCTAACGAAACTTGAGCGCCTGAATCGCGATGAGATGCCGGTTTTTGAACCGCATCTCGGTGATCTCGTCGCAAGAAATCGCGGAGAAGGCCGCCTGGAGTTCGGGTTGCCGGAGCAGGTGATCACGGATTGCCAGGCGCTATTTATCTGCGTCGGAACGCCCCTGGGCGACAGCGGTGAAGTGGATTTATCAGCCGTCGATGCTGTGGCAAGCCTGATCGTGCGAATGGCGCAAGGCTACCGCATTGTGATCCAGAAGAGTACCGTCCCGGTGGGTAGCTGCCGCAAGCTCGCGGAGTCGCTCCAGAAATCCGCGGCAGACGGCAGGCGGAACGGATTGTCCCCGCATTGGGACGTTGTCGCGAATCCCGAGTTCTTA
>DASUKV010000317.1:0-9405 GCA_036278555.1 Terriglobia bacterium | reverse complement strand
TATGGGCCGCCACGATGATGGCGATGGAGCCATCCACTCGCGCAAGCTCTTCAATAATCGCCGTATACTCAATGTGTCCCAGCGCCGCTCCACCATATTCGGACGGAATGGTGACGCCCATCAATCCCAGTTCAGCCAGCTTGGGGAGTATCTCGCGCGGGAAGTGCTGCGCCTCATCCCATTCCATAACATGCGGACGAATTTCCCGCTCCGCGAATTCGCGGACCGAGCGCTTGATTTCCTTCTGCTCTTCGGTAAATTCAAAGTCCAACGATCACCTCAATGGCTCGCCCATAACCGGCCAAGACTATAGCATAGCAGTAGAATTCCGCAGAAAGGGAGACGTGATGAGTGCAGAGGCTCATCGTTCTGGTAAGGCAGCGATATGTTAAGATGAAGCCGCTGTGAGCGCGCGATTTCGAACGTCGTGTCTGGTTTGGGCAGCCATCTTGATTTCCCCCGGAGCGGGTCTCTGGGTGTACGGTGCGCCTCGCCGGAAACATAAGCCCGCTGAGGCGCAAGTGACGGTGCATGCCGGGCAGCCTGGCTGCCGCGTTGACCTGGATGGCGCGGCGCAGGGGAAAACCGACGCCGAAGGCGGCTTGATTCTGACGGGGGTCGACCCTTCGGACCACTACGTCCATGTGGATTGCCCGAATCAGCCTGAGGTCACGCGCTTTGTATCTCCCAGCGCGGGGCAAAGCGTGGATGTGCAGCTTCCGGCAAGGAAGTCTTCGGGTGAAGGAATTGGCGCGCCGCTGCCCGCCGGCGCTGAAAACAATATGCAATTGCGGAAGCTTATCGGCGAGGCGATGGACCTGCGCTCCGGCGGCCAATTTCCCCAAGCGGTTCAGAAGCTACGGCAGGCGGTGCAAATCGATCCGGAAAATCCCGACCTTCATCGCGAGCTCGGCATCACGTTTCTGATGGTGCGGGAATGGGGGAGCGCCCGCATCGAACTTCTGGAAGCCATTCACCATGATCCCGGCAACGCGGACGCTCATAACGGCCTAGGCTACGCGCTAGAAAAGCTGGGAGAAATTCGTCCGGCCCTTGACCAGTTTCGCATCGCAACCCACCTGGATCCCAAGGATGATTCCTACCAGCAGCATTATCTTGAAGCGTTAGGATTGCTCTCCGCGCAGGAGTACGAAAAGAAGCACAAGAAGAAATAGTTCACGCCGGACGATCAAGCGGCGGCAACCTGAGATCTCAATTCACCAAGTTTGGCGACGAGGCGAGTGGAGTTTTATTCCTCTTGCCCGGCAAGAGCCAGGCGGCGCCGGATCAGAGCGGCCGCACCGATCATGCCGGCGCCTGTGATCAACAGGGCAAGGCAACTGTTTTCCGGGGTCGGCGAAGGCGTAACGGGTGGAATTTGGATGGCGTTGCTGCAATTCGCTTGAGTCGAGTTCTGGCTGCACCCGGAAGGCGTAGGGAAGAAGCTGAAAGGCGCGACACTCCCTGGTGCAACCGAAGAAGCTTCCATGGGGCCCGCCTGGGGAGCGAAAATCTGAGGGGCGCCAGGAAGGGGGCCATTGACCGGCGGCGCCACGGCGGCAAATGCTTCCGTCGCGACATCGGGCAGGGGCTCCACGGGACTATCCAACGTCGCGATGGCCGGTTCGTGGCGATAAGTTGGAAGGCGAGCGCTTTGTGACAGCCGGTTGCCGCAGCGCGCCCGGATCGAATGCTGGCCGTCCGTAATCAGCGTTTCCCCCTTGCGCAGCTTGAGCTTATGTGAAGTCCAGTAGACGTCGTTCCCCACCCGGAATGAGACATAGGCGTACTCATCCTGCTGAAGCTTCACCACGTGCGCCTTGGCAAGGTCGAAACTTGAATAGTGGGCCGCCGCGACGGGGTCGGTCTCTACCGCTTCGCGCAATTGCGCCGGGCTGTGCACTCCGCCTGCGACAATTGAATAGGGGTAGACCAGTCGCCGTGGCTCGTTCGCGGTGGCGTTTCGCAGCGAATTTCTCCCAAACGCCAGGGCATCTTGCCACGCGGACTGCAAGGAGACCTGCTGGACCGAAATGCTGGAACCAAAGAATAGGAATCCCGCCCCAAGGGTCAGGGCAATGATCGCAGCCATTCCCAGCCACAAGCGAAATGGCGTGCCAGCCGGAACACGTCGAACGCGATAAGACCGGTGATGATGAGACATAACCCCCTCCTCAGAGAGCGGGATGCCGCTTGGCATCCATCAAAACTGATGTCTCTTGCAGATAAGCAATTTTATTTCCAATAAGTAACGCTAATATTATGGTTAACGAAAGCTAAGATTATTCCATGAATAAGACCATGTTGCAGCCAAGAAATCAATGACTTAACTCCATTAGAACCTTCCTTCTGCTTTCAAATTAAAAAGCTCCGTAACTACCCGGTTAGCCACGTCGATACAAGGCCGATGCATTATATAACAGTAGATTATAAAGTAAAACATAAAAGAAGAACAAATACGGGATCGGATCTTGCCTAAAATGTGAAAAGAATTTCCCATATACCCGTGCCCGAGCCGGCGTCGGTGCCTCTTGGGCTTCGTGGCCCGGAGATAGCGCAGGCGGAGTAGCGTTCTGGCAGGAGAGCGTCGAAGAGACTCTGGCGAATGAGGGTTCTGTGGCGGCACGAACACGCGGGAGCGCAACGGCTAGCACCCGGCGTAGGCCGCCGCGGCGTGCGCTTGACCCGGATTGCTTGGGCAGGGTACACTTCGAGCAGAATGCGCCTGTAGCTCAGATGGATAGAGCGGTTGCCTCCGGAGCAACAGGTCGGGGGTTCGAATCCCTCCAGGCGTACCAATTAATTCAATAACTTACGGGATGCCTTATTTTGGTGCACCGCGATTTGGTTACCAATTTGGTGCACATCACCCTGAAAATCGGGTGCTTTTCCACAGACAGGCTCAGGCCGGGGTGTTGAGATGGCATCCAGGGCGGTTCGCTTGGCGTCATTCGGATACGGGAGTAGTGTTCGAGCATGGCCCGGCTGACGTGACCGGCAATCGCCATGATGGTTTGATCTGAGGCTTGAGACTCAGCCAATTTGGTAATCGCGGTGTGGCGGAGATCGTGAAAGCGGAGCTTCAGTTCGGCGCGCTTACAGGCATTGCGCCATGCCGTGCGCCAGCCCTTTGTGGCCGGTGATGGGTCAGCCAGCGCCGGGCTGAACGTTCCTTCATATCGCGGGAAAATGTAATGCTCAGGCTTGCGGGCGGGGAAGTGTTCGCCCCAATCGGCCAAGGCTTTCACTGCAGCTGCATTCAGCGGGATGGCGCGGCCTGTTCCGGCATCGGTTTTGCTCTTGCCCACAGTGAGAACCTGCGCGAACAAGTCCACCTGGCACCATTGCAGATTCTTGATTTCATCGGACCGCATGGCGGTATTCAGCGCCAGCGTTACAGCGGCGTAGCAGGCTGAATCTGTTTTGGCGCACTCGGCAAGCAGGCGGCTTTCCTACTCAGGCGCCAGAGCCTTACCAATCCCCTTCCGCTCCCGAAGTCTGTGCACTTCCTCGGCAAGGTGCTGCCAGCACTTGTGCGCCTTCATGATATGGCGCAACACCTGCACTTCGATGTTGATCGTTCGGCCCTGTGCGCCTTCCCGTAATCGGGCTTGCTGGTAAACTTGAATGTCCTTCGGCGTGACGTCTGAAAGAAGTTTGCCGCCGAAGGGCGGAAGCAGGTGCTTCAGCGATTCCCTCCCGATACGTAAAGTGGCCGAAGCGACCCGCCCCTCGCGGCCGCGGAGCCATTCGGCGGAAGCCTTGTCGAACGTAGGTGGCAGCGTGCGCCGGGTGATCCGATTCCAGCTTTCTTTGAGCTGGCGGCGGCGCTTTTTTTCGCCTTCGCGCGCTACGGTCTTGCTCTGTGTGCGCGCTGATTCGTGAACGATCCGCCCGCCGAAGCGGAAACGAAACCGCCAGGTCTTTTCCTTGCCTCGTTGATAAAGCATCTCACGTTCCTCCCTGTTTGCGCTGTCTCTCGCGCCTCCGTGGCCTTCCGGGTTGATTATCTGGCGAAGATTCTGCGGCGCGGGGAAGATGACGTGCTGCGATTGCTCGTGCGGATGCAGGAACGAAATGCGGTTGACCAAAGCGCGTTTGGCTGGCACGCGGGACAGCCGCGCGGAGAGGAGCGGTTCAGTTCACGGTGGAGCTAGAGGAGGCGGGCGCTAACCCAGTGCGGCCAAAAACGTTCTTGATTACGTCTTTTTCTCGCATGCGGGAATTTGCTCCGCGCTTCGGTATTCGCCATTTCAGTCGGGGATCAGATCTTCAAATTCGTCGATCGCCTGCTTCGCGTGATCGGCTTTTGTTCTCAGCACTTCTGACTCCGCCCACAACTCGGACGGAATATGGGGGTAATTCTCGCTGGTAGGGTCGGTTCGCTTCAGGGTGCGGAAAAGCCGCTTGAAATTTTCCGATGACTCGATGACTTTCTCGAGCATCGTTTCGAGCGTATGCAACGTTGGAGCCGTTTTTGAAGGTATTAATCGTCCTCTGGGGAAAGCGCATCCATCAAGCGGTCCGTCGCTTCTTTGGAGTGAGCGGCCTTGGTTCTTAAGACTTCGGCCTCCGCCCACAATTCCGACAACAAATCGAAATAGGCTTCGCTGTTGCGCCGGGTCTTCTGAAGCCTCTGGTAGAATTTCTCGAAGGCTTTGGCGGATTCGATGATCTCTTCCATCAACCCTTCGGCGGTCTCCGCGTCCGGCTCAGCCCTTCTTATCGTTTTTGTCGCCATAAGGCCTCCTGATCAGTTGGGCAGCTTCCGGTCAATCTCCTCGATCTGCCTTAGCCAATTCGCAATTTCTTTCTCCCAGTAGCTTATCCGCTCCTGGTTTGGGTTAGGCTTTTGTTCCTCGTGGTAAATCTTTTCCCGGTGCTGTTTGACTCTGAATCTCAGACTTCCCCGCTGCTTACGCAGCTTCTTGTTCTCTCCCAACGGTTCCCTCCATTGTACCGCCTTGGAATCCGCCATTCTAGCGCGTATATTAGGCGGCATGGCGAAGAAGAACAAAGAGCCGAAACCTGCCCGGACGGGGACGAAAGCCGCATACGGGGCGCCCCTCAAGGGGCTTACGGCCGAGGACTATAAATTCTTGAAAACCGCGGACCGGGTGATCAACGAGCATGCCGAGCTCTTCTGTCTTCTCGCAGATGCATGATCTACCATCCTTCCTTCGGCGTGGTCTTTGAAATCCATCACCCATTGATCGAACGGTTCGGAGGGGCGCATGGCCTGCGGGATCCTGGCGCCCTCGAGTCGGCCTTGGGGCGTCCTCAAAGCGGCTACTACCGCGCCTACATTGGGGAAGCTTCCGCGCTTATGGAAAGCCTCTCCCAAAACCACCCGTTTGTTGATAGCAACAAACGCACGTCGATCGCTACCGGCACGTAGTTCCTGATCCATAACGGCTATGACATCGCCTACGACGACAAGCCGCGTTTGAATCCGTGAAGGAGCTTCCGAGCGTGCAGGTGAAATTTCGGGAATGGAACGCTCTGCTGGCCAAAGTTTACTGCAGCGCGCCGGAGGATGAAGAGCTTTTCATCAAGCATACCTATCTCACCATGGTTTCACGGGCGATTGTGAAGCTCGCGCTCTTCCGGGCGGAAGGCTCGGGCGCCTCGCTTTACCGCGGCCTCATGAATGGAGATTTCTTCCGCCAGAAGAGCATCCAGAACCTTGCGGAGCCGGACTTCTTTTCCTGGGGTCTTGGCACGGCCGCTGAGTGCGAAGGCCACCCTCACCCGGGCCTCGTATTTCAATCACACAATCACCCAATCACAAATCACCAATATTACAGATCTTTTTGGTGGAAGGCGCGGAGGGCGAACGCGAGGGCGGCTGCCAGATAAATTGCCGCATAAGCAATCATGGCGAGGCTGGGCACCGAGGCGTTGCTGAAAGGAGACATGTGCATCGCTCCCAGCAGAGGCGATTGCATTTCAAAAGCCGCGCGCCGCCAGAGCGACTCGCTCGGCATCACGATGCTGGCGATGATGCCGACGTCCAGCGCTCGCGGGCTATGCGTCACGGCGCCGCCCTGCTCGATCCAGCCGCCGAGGAACGCAACCCCTTGCAGTCCCAGCACCAGCACGCCGTTCGTCAAAGTGGAAAACTCCGTCCCGCACAGAAGCGTGAGGCTCAAAAGCAAAATGCTTTCGAGGAAGATCAGGCAGGAGCCTTCAAGAAGATGCCGCACGGTCGCGCCGCTCAATAGATAACCTAGTCCTGTGACCCCGCCGACCATGAGCGCCACATAAACCGCAAGCATCGCCACGAATCCTGCCCATTTACCGAGCAGGATGTCCACCCGCCGGATGGGCTTCGTGGCAATGGCGTGAATCGCGCCCGACGCAATTTCGCCCGAGAGCGTATCCACCGAAATGAGGACCGCCATCAGCACGGTGAGCAGGTCCGCGGCGTAGATTCCCACCATCAGCATGGCGTTTAATGCCTGGCGCCGCATGAGGGGGCTGGCTTTTTGCAGCGATTCAACCTGGAAGTGCAATCCCGTGCCAAAAAGGGCCAGGAAGGCGAAGCCCGCGACGAGCGCCATCCACAGGACCCTTTTGCGCGCGGCTTCCCGGAACGTTACACCGGCCATGATCCACATTCCCATCAAAGGCCGCCATCCTCGCCGACGATCTGGAGGAAAAGGTCTTCGAGGGAGAGGCGCTGGGGAGTGACTTCATAAACGTCCAGGCCCTGCCCGACGGCATAGCGCAGAATTTCCGGCAACGCCTCCGCGGAAGGCACAACAAAGCTGAGGCGCTCGTCCTCGGCGCGAATCGCTGAAGCCCAGCGGCGGAGGCCCTCAAGAACCATTGGAGTTACATTGCGCGCCCGCATCGCCACCGTCATTTCACTCTCTCCCGATCCTTCCAGCCTGCGTGTGGCGAGCACTTCACCGTGTTTGATAAAGGCGACGCGGTCACAGGTAACCTCCACCTCTCCGAGCAGATGAGAATTCAGAAACACGGTCGCGCCCCGTGCGCGCTGCTCGCGGATCAGGTCGCGGACCAGCCGCCGCCCGCCCGGATCGAGGCCTGAGGTGGGTTCGTCCAGGAAAACCAATTCAGGGTCATTAACCAGCGCCTGGGCAAGCCCGATGCGCTGCAGCATGCCCTTGGAGTAATCGCGGAGGCGTTTTTCGCGGTGAGGAGTGAGGCCAACCATGTCCAACAGGCTGGGAACGCGCTTGCGAAGCAAAGGTGCGGCCATGCCGCAGAGCCGCCCGTGCAGGCGTAAGAGTTCGCTCCCTGTCAGCCAGTCGTAAAACCGGAAATGTTCCGGCAGAAAGCCGATCTTGGCGCGCGTCTTGACGTCGCCGGCTGGGCGCCCCAGGAGCGTGGCCTCCCCGCCTGTCGGCGCGACCAACCCAAGCAGCATTTTGATGGACGTGCTTTTTCCGGCGCCGTTTGGCCCGAGGAATCCAAAAATCTCGCCGCGATCGACCTCCAAAGTGAGGCTTTTTACGGCGATTTTTGAGCCGAACGATTTTCTTAAGCCGCGCGTTCGGATAGCCGGAGAGGGTTGCGAAGTTGGCAGGCTCATGTCGTAGCGGCGGCGCCTATCGTCAGCGCCTTCTGTAGCGGCGGCACCCCCGCCGCCGAAACGATTGAAAAAGACCGGCGGCGAGGACGCCGCCGCTACAGAAGAGGTTTAACTCATCGAGTTTGCCAGCGCCACCGCGTTTCCAGGATCGCCGGACCCGATGATCGAATAAATGATCCCATTCTTCACCCAGATGAGGCTATAGTGCGATGCGGCCCCGTTGCGGGAGGTGTGGCTGATGAGCGTTCCTTGGACGCCGTCCACTTCCTCCTTGTGAGAGGAGCTTGCTTGCTGCGGAATCGGAATAACGAGAGTCGAAGTCCAATCCACCGTCTGGGAAAAAGCTTCGGCTTCCTGCGGACTCATACCCGTCGATTCAAGGGCGATTTCGGCAAGCTGCGAAACGTTCAGGTCTGGCGGAACACTCACAATCGGGCTTGGCGCTTGAATCAGAAGCACGCAATGGCCAGAGCCTGCGCTTGGCGGGGAGTTCGGTGGTCCTTCCGTCCGCCGGCCTCGCACGGGGCAGTTGCCGTACTTTTCAAAAACTGTCTTCGGGATGTGCACAGCGATGGTCTTGCCATCCACCGAATCGGGAATCTGAAGGTCCTGATGACCGAGGTCGTTGACGATCTCCTGCAAGCGGCTCTTATCGAGCGTCATGACGAACGCCTTTTCACCCGCGACCGAGAATTGAGGGGCATTAGCGCCGTCCTGCAACACCCGGACCTGAAACCCGGCAAGTTGGCTCGCCTGCGCCGCGCTGGTTGCAATCTGCGGCTTGCCGGATGAAAGCGTCTCAACCACACGGTCAGAGAGCAAGCTGCGAATCGTGGCAAGTGTGTTGGGTCCTGGGTTCACTGGCAGATTGACTGGAACGACGGTGACCCTCTCGACCCGGAGCATCGCGAGCACCCGCTGCGCCACACTTCGCGCCGGCGCAAAACTCACAAGCACTACGATGAGAACCCCGAGGACGGTTGCGCCCCAGGCGGGCGCGGGGTGGCGCGAAAAAAACGAGAAGCCGCGCGGCTTGCGCGCTCTCTCTTCTTCCCGGCGCGCTTCTAGACGCGCCCAGGCTTGCCGAAAATTGGGCTCTTCGCGCGGCCTGAGAGCGTCAAGCGCTTCATTCGCTTCCCGCGCGGAAAGCGAAATCTGTTCCAACCGCTCCCGGCATTTCATGCATGCCGCGAGGTGCTGGTCCACCTCAAAGGCTTCGGGTTCGCCCAATTCATCATCAATTTTGGCTCGCAGAGTTCCATCTGAAAGGCAGCTCATAAGCCCTCCTTGCCATGCAAAAACTCGTGGGGACGGGCGCGGCAAGCAGCGCCTCTACCCCTTGCGCCGTAAATAGCGCTTGCGGAATTCGGCCTCCGCGCGGATCAGCATCGTGCCCACCGACCCGCGTTTTACACCGAGGATGCCGGCCAGCTCCTCATAGGAAAAACCGCTCGCGCGCAGCAAAAGAATCCGCGAATGCGCCGGCTTTAGCGAAGCCAGCACTGCGCGCACGTGGCGACAACGTTCGGCCCGCAGCGCCTCTTCGAGCGGGTCATGGGCGGAACGATCGCCGAAAAGAACCTTGCCGGCATCCCGCTCATAGCGATCTCGCCGCGCGCTGGCGCGTAAGCTGTCAATGCCGAGATGGGTTGCCGTCCGGTAGAGCCAACCGCCCACGCGGCCATCCGGGTCCGGCGTCTGGCGGTAAAGCCTCCAAAAGACTTCGTTCGCCAACTCCTCCGCCTGCGTGCGGTCGCCCACAATCCGGCAAAGCACGCCAACCACCCGCGCGTAGTGATTGCGAAAAACGCTGCTAAATTCGGATTCTGACCAGGCAGGCTCCG
>DASUKV010000316.1:0-19851 GCA_036278555.1 Terriglobia bacterium | reverse complement strand
TATTGTCTGAAGCCCTCTCAGGGCTATGGCGGCCTCTGGCTCCAAATGAGGCGATTGGACCTGTTATTCTTTTTTCGCCTGCCGCTCGGGCGCGGGCTCCGGCATGTAAGCGTGAAATTCTCCGGGCAAGTGGGTGTGTTCGAACTGAACGGTGCAGTGGTCGATACCAAAATCCCGGGAAAGCATGCGCCGGATATTTTCTGAAATCCGCTCGCTCTCCGACGTTGGCATGTCCAAAATCCGGACGTGGCAAGCGAGCGCGTGCGAATGAGGATTCAGGCTCCAGATATGCACGTCGTGAACTTCCCGCACTCCCTCTATTTCGAGCATGGCGCGGGCGACGTTCTGAACGCTCATGCCCTTCGGCAGGCTTTCCAATAAAATATTGACGGACTCATCGAGAATGCCAATGGCGCTCCAGACGATCATTCCCGCGATCAGAAACGCCAGGATCGGATCCACCATCCGCTGTCCGGTCACGCGGATGATCCAGGCGCCCGCGATAATCGCGATGTTCGAAAGCGCGTCCCCCAGGTTGTGCAGGAACACCGCGCGCACGTTCAGGTCCTCGCGTCCTTGAGAGAGTCCGAAGGTGATGGTTCCGTTCACCGCCAGCGCGATGACGCCGACGATCATCATCACGCCGGACTTTACCGGTTGCGGTCGCACCAGCCGTTCGTAGCCCTCGTAACAGATCAGGATGGAGATGCCGATCAGAATCAGAGCGTTCACGAACGCCGCCAGCACGCCGGCGCGCTGATAGCCGAAAGTTTTTTCCTCGGTGGCCGACCGGCGCTCGAAATGAAGGGCCAGCGCGGCGAAGAGAAGGGTAGGGACGTCAGAAAGATTGTGCCAGCCGTCGCTGATCAGCGAAAGGCTGTGCGCGAGCGACCCGGCGGTGAATTCCACCGCCACCAGCGCCGCGGTGATGATGAGTGCAACCGTCAACCAGCCTTTGGCGGCATGGAAGTGAGTATGTTCGTGCACCATAACCTCGCTGCTGAATTTTATGCCAGCCTCTCGGCCATCCGCAATCTCCTATCGCGGTAGGGGCGCTGCTTGCCGCGCCGGGTTAGGGAATAGGGAGTAGGGAATAGCACTTCGATGGGAATCCCCGCAGGGGATTCATAAAATAGCCGGGGGCAACGCCCCCGGAAACGGGAGAGCCCTCGTTTACCTGACCCTGAAAGGGTCACAGAGGGAGAGGATATGACCCCTTCAGGGTCCAACGGGGGTTGGCTTCTTTCCGGGGGGCGTTGCCCCCGGCTATCCTCTGGCGCCCTTTCAGGGCGCCGCGAGAGCCGCGCGCCTCGTCTTCGGGATTCACCAACTCCCCCCTTTGCGCTAAGATGAAGTTTGAGCCCGGATGATCGCGCCGGGCAGGAATGAAAGGAATAAAGATGCGGGAAAAGATCGATACTCCGGCGCGAGCTGCCCAGTCTGGCTTCAGCAAGCGGGTGCTGGCCATGGCCGTCAGCCTGCTGTGGGCGGGAATATGGCTGGCCGGGGCGCCCACTGCTTGGGGGCGTCCGGAGCTGCGCGCGAACAGCTCGGGACGCGCCGCGGCGGTTGGAGATAAGACGAATACGCCTTCCACGCCGCAGGATACTTCCGGGGAAATCCGCAAGCGGGTTCTGGTGGTGAACGTTCCGGTTTCCGCGCTCGATAAGCGTGGCTTCCCGGTGATCGATCTGACACAGAAGGATTTTGAGGTCTTTGAGAACGGCAAACGCCAGAACATCACCTACTTCCGGCAGGAGCCTCTCCCGCCGCTGCGCATCGGCCTGGTGCTCGATACCAGCAACAGCATGCGGATGCAGATGAAGTTTGAAAGGGACGCGGCCGAAGAATTTGTTTACGGCATGCTGGAAGGCCAGAACACGCGGAACAAGGCCTTTCTTGAAACCTTTGACGAATCGAGTTCGGTGATTCAGGACTTCACCGCGGACCCCGATCTTCTGGAATCGAAGATTCGGGACCTGAAGGCCGGCGGCGGCAAGGCCATGTATGATGCCATCTATAGCGCCTGCGAGAAAGAGATGAAGCAATCAGGACCGGCCGAGGGCACGCGCCGCGTGCTGGTGCTGGTCAGCGATGGATTGGACGTTCAAAGCAGGCACACCGTGGATGAAGCAATTTCCATGTGCCATCGCGCTGAAACGTCCATCTACACGATCGGGAATTCGCTCTACGGTTTTTCGAATCCTGGCGATAAATACCTGAACGAACTGTCGGACGAAACCGGGGGCGGATCCTTCTTCCCGCTGGAAAAAACCGTCGGCGCGGACCTCGAGACGGGATACCTTGCCCACGGGACCATCAACGAGGATGGAAGCCAGAACATGGGGCTGGGCGCGCAGACCGGCATTTATACGGCGCGCAAGCTGATGCATTTGGCCGACGCCCTTCAAGCCCTGGGCCGCGAACTGAATTCGCAATACAGCATCGGCTACACCCCCGCCGACCAGAACCTTGACGGAACCTACCGGCATATCAAAGTAGTTGTCCACCGCAAAGGCGTGCACATCCGCAGCAAAACCGGATATTTTGCCCTCGCCCAGCAGCCTGAAAAGTAGCACCAGCGTCTCGCTGGCATCGAAGGCCGGCAACGTGCCGGCGCTACGAGTACCGCAGCCAGCGGAAAATCTCGACCAAGGACGGCTTCTTGCCGTACATGAGAATGCCCACGCGATAGACGCGCGCGGAGGCATAAATCACGCCCAGCGTGGCGAGCACGAGCAAGAGGAGCGAGAGCCCGATCTGCCACAGAGGCGGAGCTTCTAAAGCGATGCGAATGACCATCAGAATGGGAGCGAAGAAGGGGATCATCGAGAGGGTGACGGACACGCTCGAGTTTGGATCGCGCATCACAATTCCGAACAGAATATAGCTGCCTACCAGCAACAGCGTGATTGGCATCTGAAGCTGCTGAGCGTCCTGCTCGCTCGAAACCACCGACCCAACCGCGGCATACATGGCGGCGAAAAGAAAATAGCCGATGATGAAATAAATCACCGCGTAGGCCAGCACCGCGGGCGGCAGATCAATGTGGAAGCCGGACCCGGCAGGGTTCGCGCCGCGAACCATGCGGAAACCGTAAGCGGCGAGCAGTCCACCAGAAATTGCCCAGATCAGAAACTGCGTCAGCCCCACCGCGGCGACGCCCAGAATTTTTCCGGCCAGGAGTTCAAAAGGCCGTACCGAAGACACGAGAATTTCCATCATCCGCGTCGTCTTTTCTTCGAGCACCGATCGCATGGTGGTGAGGCCGTACATCAGCAAACTGCCATACAGCACCGTGGCCATCGCAATCGCAATCACAAAGGCCTGTCCCCGGTCTTCGCTCTCACCCTTTCCGGTCAGATGAATCAATCGCACGCCGGAGGCCCGCAGAAGAGTTGAGAGATTTTCCACCCGAACGCCCTGGCTCTTCAGGCGAGTCGCGATCATGGCCTCGCGCAGCGCGCTGGTAAACGGGTCCAGCATGGGGAACGCTCCGGGATTCGCCACGACCAACTCCGGTTTCTGGCCGGAGGCAACGCCGGACGGAATCCAGAGATAACCGTCCAACTGCTGGCGGCGCGTCATCGTGGTAAGCTTCGGGCGCAGTGATTCGGGCGAGGGCGGGTGCTCGTAAACATGGCTGACGAGGAAGGCGGGACGGCCGTCCGGAAGCTTTTGCTTGGCCAGCAAGGACGCGGTGATTTCGCCGAGCTGCCCCGTTTCATCGGCGATCGAGATCCGCAGCGTGTGCAAGGGCTGCCGGGCGGCCATCATCACTTGAAAGACGATCAGTCCAATGATAAAGAGCGGGATAGCAACGGTGCTGATGATGAAACCCTTGGTGGCGACCCGCGTCAGATATTCGCGCTTGACGACGAACCAGAGCTTAGGCATGGCGCTTTGAAACCTTTTCGATGAAGATATCATTCAGGGGCGGCTCCATGAGCTCGAAGCGCCGGATCGAGACGCCGCGATCCACGGCGGCTTTGAGAATCTTCTGGGCATCGGCCCCGGGCCGAAGCTTGGCTTCTACCGCGGCACCGTGCCGGTTGAGTTTTTCAATCACCTCCGGCATTTCGAGGAATGCTCCGTCGCCGGAATACTCCAGGCGCACCGTATTCTTGCCATACTCCTGCTTGATGGCACGCAATTCGCCGTCCAGCACCTTTTCACCCGCGTTGATCAGGCAGATGGATTCACACATCATTTCCACTTGCTCCATGCGATGGGAAGAGAGGATTACGGTAATCCCCTGGTCGTGCATTTCGAGCATGATCTCTTTGATCACCGCGGCGTTCACCGGATCGAGCCCGGCAAACGGCTCATCCAGGATCAGCAGCCGCGGCCGGTGCAGGACGGCTGCGATAAATTGCACCTTCTGCTGCATGCCTTTTGAAAGGTCATTCACCTTTCTCGCCGCCCAGCCGCCGATTTCCAGGCGGTCGAGCCACGCGCGGCCGCGCTCCCGCGCTTCGGCTTCCGGCACGCCTTTGAGGCTGGCCAGAAAGACCAGCACGTCGAGAACTTTCATGCGCGGGTATAAGCCGCGCTCTTCCGGCAGATAGCCGATCAGGTTTTGCACGGATTCGGTTAAGGCCTGACCAAAGATGCGCAGGTCACCGTGATCCGGCGCAAGAACGCGCATGATCATCCGGAGAGTTGTGGTTTTTCCGGCTCCGTTCGGGCCCAGCAGGCCAAACAGCGCCCCTTGCTGAATTCGCAGGCTCAGTTTGTGAACTGCGGTGACCGAATCGAAGTGCTTGCTCACGTCCGCGGCCATCACCGCATCGGCTTTGTCTTCCATAAACCCGTTGATGCTCCTGCACGTTGACGTTCGGAAGATGGGAAAGACGGAGGCCAGGAACCAACGGCTCTTTCCAGCATCAAATCAGCGTAGCACAATAGCGATTCGGCGCGTTTGCGGTAAGATGGAAATGATTTGGCCGGTTTGCGCCGCCGCGGTGGCGCGGAGAATTTCAGTCCGGTCACAATCACTCAGCAAAGGAAACAGGAGGCGTTAGCATGCGGAATGTCGTCATCATTGGTTCGGGGTGCGCGGGATTGACCGCCGCCATTTACGCGGCGCGGGCCCGCCTGAACCCACTGGTGATTCGCGGTCTCGAAGCGGGCGGGCAGTTGAGCCTTACGACGACGGTCGAAAATTACCCCGGCTTTCCGAAGGGCGTCCAGGGTCCCGAACTGATCGAGATGATGCAAAAGCAGGCCGCGGAATTCGGCGCTGAATTCCAGGAGGGAGATGTCAGCCGAGCGGATCTTTCCAGCCGGCCTTTTAAGCTGGAGATTGGCAAGCAACTGATTGAAACCCAAACCCTGATTATCGCCTCCGGAGCGTCGGCAAAATTGCTGGGATTAGAATCCGAGAAGCGGCTGCTGGGCCACGGTGTTTCCACCTGCGCGGTTTGCGACGGATATTTCTTTCGAGGGAGGGAAGTGGCGGTGGTGGGCGGGGGAGATACCGCCGCGGAAGACGCCCTTTTTCTTACCCGCTACGCCAATCGCGTGAACGTCATTCACCGCCGGGGTGAGCTGCGAGCCTCAAAGATCATGGCGGACCGCCTGCTGCGCCACGAAAAGGTAAACCCCATCTGGAATACGGTCGTTACGGACATTCTGGACAATGGACAAAACGAAGTAACGGCCATCCGCCTTAAGAACGTGAAAACCGGTGAGGAAACCGTCTACCCGATTCATGGGCTTTTCATCGGCATCGGACATTCCCCAAACAGCGCGCTTTTCAAGGGGCAGCTTGAGATGGACAGCGTGGGGTATCTGAAGACGCACGACGGCTCAAAGACCAATATTCCCGGAGTCTTCGCCGCCGGGGATGTTCAGGATCGCGTTTACCGTCAGGCGGTTACGGCCGCGGGTTCCGGCTGCATGGCGGCCATCGATGCGGAACGCTTCCTCGAAACCGCGCACTGAAGAAGGTCTTCAGACGCGACGCTCCCGGAGGACTGCAAATCGTCCGAACGGCGCTTTCTGCGACGGCGCCCGAAGCCTACCCTCGACTCGAAAAACGAGAAAAGCGGCGCCCGAGCCGCTGCGGCGCCTGCGGATCCCATGACCGATCCCGATCTCATTCTGCGTTTTGCCCGGCTGATGGAGAAGGAAAGCGAGCAGATTCCGCTCCTTGAAGCTGCGCTGATGATTGCGCAGACGGAATATCCAAGATTAGGCATTCCGGAGCAATTGCGGCGCTTTTCGGATTTGGCCACGCAGCTCACCCTCGGCGGTTCCCCCTCCGCCAATATTCAGGCCCTGAATCATCTTCTCTTTGAGCAAGAGAAGCTCGCCGGGAACGAGCAGGAATACGACGATCCCTCGAACAGCTTTCTTAATGACGTTCTGGACCGGAAAAAGGGAATTCCCATTACCCTTTCGGTGATTTATACGGAAGTGGGAAAGCTGCGCGGGCTGCCGCTTATGGGTGTGGGACTTCCCGGGCATTTCATTGTGAAGTACGTGGCGCCCGAGAAAGAAATTCTCCTCGACCCCTTCCATCAAGGCGCGATTCTAAGTCTTCAGGACTGCGCTCGAATCCTGCGGAGCCATTTCGGTGCGGAAGCGGAGTTGCGCGCCGAGCATCTGATCGCGGCAACGCCGAAACAAATTCTGGCCCGAATGCTCAACAACCTGAAAGGGTCTTATTTCCGGCGGCGGAATTATCCGCGCGTGCTGACCCTGGTCGAGATGAGTCTGGCCATCGATCCCGCTTCGCGGCAGGATATTCACGACCGGGGCATGGTTTACATGCTGCTGAATCGCCACCGGGAAGCGGCGGCGGATCTGAAAGCCTTTCTCAGCCTCGCGCCACCGGACGATCCGAACCTGCGGTCCGCTCAGTCCATGCTGCACCGCATTCGCAGCTTGATGAACTGACGGCCTGCTGGCAACGGCGCTCACCCGCTTTTTAGCGCGACCGCAAGGCCGTCGCGCAAGGGAATGATTGTCGTGAAAAGTTCCTTGGAGCGGTAAAGCTTGCGGTTAAATTCCTGAATGGACGCGGTCTCGGCGTCGCCCGCCGCTGCCGTTTTCGCAACCCTCCCCGACCACAGGACATTGTCCGTCACGAAAAGGCCGCCGGGACGGAGGCGTGGCGGCGCAAGGCGCAGCACCTGGGGATATTGCGTTTTGTTGACGTCATTGAAGATCAGGTCAAACTGGCCTTTGGTGGTTTTCAGCATCGCAAGCGCGTCGCCCACCAGGATCTGGACTTGACCCGAGACTTTCGCCCGGCGAAGGTATTTTTCCGCGCGCTCCGCGTTCGCCGGGTCGCTGTCCGTATAAAAAACCTTCCCGCGCGGCCCCACCGCTCGCGCCAGCCACAGAGTGGAATAACCAATCGCCGAGCCGAGTTCAAAAACGCGGCGCGCCTTGATCAAGCGCGCAAGCTGGTAAAGAACGCGCGCACAGGCCGGACCGACGATCGGAACATCGTGCTCCGCGGCATAGCGTTCCATTTCGCGCAGCACGGCGTCACGGGCCGGAAGCGCGTCATTTAGATACTTCTCAACGTTGGGCTCAAGATTTCCGCTCACTGGATCTCCTTGATGTAGATGGATTTACGAGTTAATTCGCGTCCGGCTTAAGCCCCGCTGCTTTTGAAAAATACAGCAGCCAGGGGTGGCAGCGTCAGAACCAGCGAATAAGGCCGGCCGTCGCTTGAAACGGCTTCCGCCTCCATCCCTCCAGCGTTGCCTTGGCCAACGCCGCCATACAGGGTGGAATCGCCATTCATCATTTCCTTCCAGAATCCGCCACGCGGCACTCCGGTGCGGTATCCTGTTCGAATGACAGGAGTAAAATTACAGATCGCCAGAATCAAGTCCTGGGTTGTCCTGCCCTTACGGATAAAGCTGAGGGCGGTGGACGCAGCGTCATTGCAATTGATCCATTCGAACCCGGCCGGATCAAAATCCAGCTCGTGCATCGCCGGCTCGGTGCGGTAGAACCGGTTCAGGTCCTCTACCCACTTCTGCATTCCCTGGTGCGGCGGGAACTGCAGCAGGTGCCAGTCCACACTGTAAGAATACTTCCACTCATCCCACTGCCCGATTTCGTCCCCCATAAAGAGCAACTTTTTGCCCGGCTGCGCATACATATAACCCAGAAGCAGGCGCAGATTGGCGAACTTCTGCCAGTCATCGCCGGGCATCTTGCGCAGCAAGGAGCCCTTCATGTGCACGACTTCATCGTGCGAAAGCGGCAAGACGAAGTTTTCCGTAAAGGCATAAATCATGCGAAACGTGAGTTCGCCGTAATGGTGCGAGCGGAAGAGCGGGTCCTGGGACATATAGTTCAACGTGTCGTGCATCCAGCCCATGTCCCACTTCATCCCAAAGCCCAGGCCTCCGATATCCGCCGGACGCGACACCATGCCCCAGGCCGTGGACTCCTCCGCGATCGTCTGCACGTCCGGATAGTTCCCGTACACGGCAGTGTTCATCTGGCGCAGGAAATCGATCGCCTCCAGATTCTCCTTGCCGCCATACTTGTTCGGGATCCATTCACCTTCTTTGCGCGCGTAGTCGAGGTAAAGCATCGACGCCACGCCGTCCACCCGCAGGCCGTCGGCATGGTAATAATCCAGCCAAAACAGGGCGCTCGAAAGCAGGAAGCTGCGAACTTCCGCGCGGCCGTAGTTGAAGATGAAACTTTTCCATTCCGGGTGGAATCCCTGCCGCGGGTCAGCGTGTTCGTAAAGGTGCGTGCCGTCGAAATAGCCCAGTCCGTGACCGTCATTCGGGAAATGCGACGGAACCCAGTCGAGAATGACCCCAATTCCGCGCTGGTGCAGAAGGTCAATGAGGTACATCAAATCCTGGGGCGTTCCGTAGCGGCTGGTGGCGGCAAAATAACCCGTGATCTGGTATCCCCAGGAGGGATAGTAGGGATGCTCCATCAAGGGAAGAAATTCAATGTGCGTGAAGCCCATTTTTTCCGCGTAGTCCGCCAACTTGGCGGCGACGTCGCGATAGCTGAAAAAACGCTCCGGATCGTCGGGGGAGCGCATCCAGGAACCCAGATGCACTTCGTAAGTCGACATGGCGTTCTCGCGTGAGTTCCTCGCCGCGCGATGGAGCATCCACTCCTCGTCGCCCCAGGAGTAATCCAAATCCCATACGATGGACGCGTTCTGCGGGGCGACTTCGCTGTGATAAGCGAAGGGGTCGGCCTTATCAATCTGATAGCCGTTGTAGCGGGAATAAACCTGAAGCTTATACCTCGCTCCCTTCCGGATGCCTGGCACGAAGCCTTCCCAGATGCCGGACTGCCCGCGAGCCTGCAGCGGCCGGTTCGACTTATCCCAGAAATTAAAATCCCCAATCACGCAAACGCGCTCGGCATTGGGCGCCCAAACGGCGAAATAAGCGCCTTCCACACCATCCGCCTTCGTGAGATGAGAGCCGAACTTCCGGTAAAGCCGGTAATGCGTGCCTTCGTTGAAGTAATGAAGATCATCATCGGTGAGCAGAGAAACGTCGCAGTGTACCATTCTTCTTCTCCTGTGTTGGGATCGTAGCGCGCCGGAGCGCCACAGACCTTCATAGCTTGGATGCTGGCCGCAGGCTGGATGGGGTTATTTCGGATCGCGCTCCTTGAATCTCGCGCGAGCGGCGGTTTGCGATTTCAGACTCTGGATTTAATGCCCGGACTCCGGGGCCGGCGCGTGACTGCGAACGTGAGCGCGGATAAATTCTACAATGATGCTGGTTGAGACTCCGGGCTGGAAGATTTCCGCAACGCCGCCTTCTTTAAGCCTCGGGATGTCCTCGCCCGGAATGATCCCGCCCACGACCAGCAGAACATCCTCCATTCCTTGCTCCCGGAGCAGGGCTGAGATGCGTGGAAGTATCGTATTATGCGCCCCGGAGAGAATCGAGATGCCGATAGCGTCCACATCCTCCTCGACAGCAGCGCGCACAATCTGCTCCGGCGTTTGGCGCAGCCCGGTATAAATCACTTCCATGCCGGCGTCGCGCAAGGCGCGGGCGACGATTTTGGCGCCGCGGTCGTGCCCGTCAAGCCCAGGCTTGGCTACCAGTACACGGATGGGGCGGTCCATCATCGGGTGAATCCCGTTCTAGCGGAACGCGGGCTCCTCATAAGTTCCAAAAACGTTACGCAGCACGCCGCACATCTCACCCAGCGTGGCGTAAGAGCGGACACAATTCAGAATGTAGGGCATCAGGTTCTGGGTGCTTGCCGCGGCGCTCGCGAGCGCTTCAAGCGCTGTCTGGACGCGAGCGCCATCCCGGCGCTCCCGCAGTTCGTGGAGCTTGCGCTTCTGTGCGGCGGCCGCGCCTTCGTCAATGGCAAGCGTTTCTATTGGCCGCTCTTCGTCTGCGACAAAATCGTTGACTCCGACGATAATTTTTTCCTTTCGTTCGATGGCCCGCTGATAGCTGTAAGCGGCCTCATGAATTTCCCGCTGCGGAAAGCCCTTCTCGATCGCGGCCACCATGCCGCCCATCGCGTCGATTTTCTCGAAGTACTCGTAACAGGCGCGCTCCGTTTCGAGCGTAAGTTTCTCGACCAGGTAGGAGCCCGCCAGCGGATCGGCCGTTTCGGCGAGCCCGCTTTCGTGCGCCAGCACCTGCTGGGTGCGCAGAGCCAGTGTTGCCGCTTCTTCGGTGGGAAGCGACCAGGCTTCATCGAGCGAATTCGTATGCAGCGACTGCGCGCCGCCAAGCACCGCGGCCAGCGCCTGAATCGCGGTTCGCACCACGTTATTGTAAGGCTGCTGCGCGGTGAGCGAACACCCCGCCGTCTGCGCGTGAAAACGGCACCGCCACGAGCGCGGATCCTTCGCGCCGAATCGGTCGCGCATGACCTGCGCCCAAACCTTGCGCGCGGCCCGAAACTTGGCGGCCTCTTCGAAAAGGTCGTTGTGCGAATTGAAGAAAAAACTCAGGCGGGGCGCAAATTCGTCCACCGCCAGTCCGGCGCGCAGCAACCATTCGGCGTACTCAATTCCGTCGCGCAGCGTAAACGCCAATTCCTGAACCGCGGTCGCGCCCGCTTCACGAATGTGATAGCCGCTGATCGAGATGGGATTCCATCGCGGCGTCTCGCGGGCCGCGAAGACAATACTTTCCACCACCAGGCGCATGGAGGGGGCGGGAGGAAAAATATATTCCTTCTGGGCGATGTATTCCTTAAGGATATCGTTCTGAAGAGTGCCCGAAAGCTTTTTCCAGTCCGCGCCGCTCTTTTCGGCCGCGACCAAATACATCGCCCAGAGAATGGCGGCGGGCGAATTGATGGTCATCGAGACGCTCACCCGCTCGAGCGGCAAGCCGCGCAGCAATGTTTCCATATCCGCGAGCGATGAAACGGCCACGCCGCATTTTCCGACCTCGCCTTCCGCCAAAGGATGATCGCCGTCGTATCCCATCAGCGTCGGCAAATCGAAAGCGATGGAAAGCCCTGTCTGGCCCTGGCTCAAGAGGTAGTTGAGGCGCTGGTTTGTATCTTCCGGCGTTCCAAAGCCGCTGAACTGGCGCATGGTCCAGAGCTTTCCCCGATACATTGTGGGGTGAATGCCGCGCGTGTAGGGAAACTCGCCCGGATCGCCCAGGTCGCGTTCGTAATCGAAATCGGCAAGATCGGCGGGCGTGTAGAGCCGCTCGATGGGAACGCCGGAGGTTGTGGTGAACCCTTGCTGGCGCTCAGGTGAGCGGTCGAGAGCCGGCTTTAGCACGGTTTTCTGCCATTCCACTTCGGCTGCGGACACTTGGCGATCCACCATCGCGTGCCTTGGTTCCCGGCTGTTCTCGGCGAGCTTCGCCATCTCACCCATTGCAGCGTATTGATGCGGAAATGTCAACGGAACGCCATTAGCTTTATGGCCCGGCGGTGTGCATGAAAATCGGTCGGATGTGCTGTAGCGGCGGGCAGAGGCCATGGTGTCCAATTTAGCTGCTCAGAGGACGGCTTTGCCGTCTGACTTGCGGAAAGCCTCTGGCTTTCCGGCCCAGATGTCCATTTTAATGTTCCCGCTGGGCGCGAAGGCAAAGCCTTCGCGCCCAGCGGGAAGAGGTTGGGGTTGGGCTCCCGGAAGGGCAAAGCCCTTCCGCAAGTCAGGCGGCAAAGCCGCAGCGCGCACCGCCATAGTCGGAATCCAATTTGGACAAGCTTGGCCAGAGGCCCGCGCTACAGCCAACCTTTACGGCAGAGGGAAAACAAATGCGCCGGAGCGAAAGAATTCGCTCCGGCGCGAGTTCGAGTGGGGAATTAGTGTTTCTCGGTAATCGGCGTGCCCGGAATGTTGGGTGTGCGGTTGACGTGCCCTGTCAGAGCTTCCACCAGTTGGACGTGATTGGCGCCCAGGATGGTTCCTGTCGCCTTCTGGAACTGGGTCAGCGCGGTGGCATAGCTGGCGCGAGCGGTCACCATGGTGCCTTCGGCGGTGGTCAAAGCGTTTTGCATCTGGATGACCAAAGTGACGGTCGATTCCCCCACCTTGAACTTCTTCTGTTCGTCCTCAAGCTGCTGGCGCGCATAATCCACCGCCTTGGTCGCGGCGTCAATGCGCGCCTTACCCTGGACGACGGCGATCTCCGCCTGCCGCACGTCCTGGTCAATCGTGTTCAGCGTCTGCTGCACGGTGGTGCGAAGCTGATGCTCTTCAAGCAGGGCGCGGGCTGCATCCGCTTGCGCCGCGCGATTACGAATTGGCATCGCCAGCGTGAATCCTACGGAGTAGTTCGGATACCGGTTGTGAAAAATCTGGCTTAGCGCGCCGCCCACTCCGCCGGGAATCTTGCCGACTCGAGGGCCGGGAAGAAAGCCCGTTCCTGGCCCAAAAAGGATCTGGTCGCCGGAGAGCCCGCTCGGTGTGAAAGAAGCAAAGGCGTCAAGCGTGGGCAGCAGGGCGTTGCGATTCGCTTTCAGAATGACTTCTTCGTTTTTTAAGTTCAGGTCATTCAGGTCCACTTCGGGGCGGTTTGCGTGCGCCATCCGCAGCGCCTCTTCCACGGTCGGCACGGTGTTGCCCGCGGGATTCGGCAACGGGTCCGTGGGTTCAATATCCGCCTTGAGCAGGTCGCCGGTCACTTGTTTCGAAAGCGCCGTTTTCATCAGCTCCTGCTGCTGCTGGAACGTGGTCTGAGCCACGATCAGGTTCTGCTGCGCCGTCGCGAGAGTCGACTCTGCCTGGATCACGTCGAGCGGCGCGAGTGTGCCAATCTGCACCTGCCGCTTGTTATCCTCCAGCAACTTCTGATCGTATTTCACGGCTTCCTGGGCGACGAGCACGTTTTGCTTGTCCTGCGCGAGAGTCCAGTAATCATTTTCGATAGTCAAAATCGTCTGCGCAACTTGCTCGCGGAAGAAATCTTTAGCGATTCCAACCTCATTCGCGGCGATGCGGATAAACTTGGCGTTGGCGCGATATCCGAAACCATTGAGCAACGGCTGCTGAATGCCGATTGTCATCGAACTGACGACCTGCGGATTATAGATGTTGGTCAGGGCGTTGGTGGACAGGCGCGCGCCGCCGAGCGAAATCTCGTAGCTCGTGCCTGTGGGAAATTCCTGGCCAAAAAACACGTTGTATTGCCCGGTGTTTCCCGTCAGCAGGGAAACGCCGTTCACGATGCTGCTGGCCAGAGGGGATTGGCTATAAGCCCATCCGGCGGAAAAGCCAATCACCGGATCGAACGAACCAATCGAACCCACGCGGTTGACGTTGACTCCGCCGATGGCGCTGCCCGCGGCCCCCTGCTGGAATCCCCCGGAAGCCGAGCCGATGCCTCCGCCGAGCGCGCCGGAAAACGTGGCGGAGGATTGAAACATTCCCTGGATTCCTCGGGTCGCCTGGCCGCTCGCGGCGCGGACCTTATCAATCTGCGCAAACTCCGGGTTATAGCGCGCCACGGCGATGTCCAGATTGTTTTCAAGCGCCAGGGCGACGGCATCCTGAAGCGAAAGCTGCATCTTTCCGTTCTGGATGAGCTCATGAATAAGCTGCGAATTGGCGAGATGGAAGGGCGGAACGCGAGGGTTCAAATAAGGGCCCAGAATGTTTGGGAACCAGCTTGTGTTGGTATAGCTACGCTGAACTGACTGGTCAAAAGCGTCCTCCGCCTGCTGGTTTTCCTGAGCGCGCAGGTTCGGCAAGCCCAGAAAAGCGATCACAAGGGCGGCGATCAAAAGCGTATAGCGATTTGTGCGACTCATTGCTGATCCTTTCCTCCACGCATGACACGTGCCCAAAAGTTGGGCAGTTCGGGTTAAAAAGTATTTACGAAATTCTTAGACCGAAGGTTTCAACAATTGTGATCAAGCCACGAAGATTTAGCAGTGACAAGCGGCTGGTGACAGCACCCCTGCGAGGCAACCCGTATTATCGCGCCGCGCCCTGAAAGGGCGTAATGCGATAGCCGGGGGCAACGCCCCCGGAAACGAAGGCCATCCGGCGCCCGGCCCTGAAAGGGCCGGAGGTTTTCTGGGACCCCTTCAGGGTCCCAGATCATGAAGGATTCCCAATTCCGGGGGCGTTGCCCCCGGCTATTTCATAGATCCCCTTTGGGGATTCCCACCGGTATGACCGTCTCAGCTAACGAGGGACTCGCTGGCAATTGAGAACTCATCCTCGCCAGGCTAGTCAACGAGTGTATCATTGACTTCAACTTGAATGCGAGGCGTGAAACCCGGATTGGTGTACGGCATGGAAATCGTGATTCCGGGTTTGGCTTTGGTTCTATGCAGCTTTGCGTAATTGGTGCACAAGCCTCTGTGATGCTGCCGCTCCCGCGAAGCGGGAAACCGTGATTAGCCGCAGGTGTACCCTACGGAACCCGCGAATGCGCCCCTCCGGGGCCGGCCGGGTTTCGTTGGGGGGTTGGTTGGAGTTTGCCGACCGTTATCCGTAGGTTGCACCTACGGATAGTCATGGACCGGCCCCTCGCGGGGCCCTCTTTCTTCGCGCCATGTGCGGTTAGTCTGCTGTCGCACACCCCAAAGTAGTTCGTACAAAATTGCACGTGGGCTAGCCTATAATCAAACATTAACCTGCTGCCGTCCGTTCTGGATGCTCGTTCATGAAGATTGCTCTGGCTCAAATCAATACCACCGTCGGCGATTTCGCCGGCAATACCGCGCGCATCATAGAATTTGCGCGCCGGGCGCACGAGCTTGGAGCTCATGTTGTGATGTTCCCCGAGCTTGCTCTCTGCGGCTATCCGCCGCGCGATCTGGTGGAGCGGCCCGCGTTTCTGGACCGCTGCGAGCGCGAACTCGCGCAGCTTGCGCGCCAGCTTCCTCCCATTCCGGCGATCGTGGGCTACGTGCGGCGCTCGGGCGCGAAACAGGGGAAGAGCGCGGCGGACGCGGCGGCGCTCCTCAGCGGGGGGCGGGTTGCTCTCGATTACACCAAAATTCTCCTGCCATTTTATGACGTGTTCGATGAATCGCGCTACTTTGAACCCGGCGAGGCGGCAGCGGTCTACGCGCTTCAAGAGGAGCGGCTGGGCGTTACGATTTGCGAGGACGCCTGGAACGATAAGAATTTCTGGAAGAGGCGGCTCTATCCGCAAGACCCGGTGGAAGAGACCCTTCGCGCCGGCGCCACGGTGGTTTTGAATATTGCCGCCTCGCCGTACACCCAAGGAAAAATCCGGCTGCGGCAGGAGATGCTGCGGACGATTGCGCGGGAGCGCCGGGCGGCCGTCGCTTACGTCAACCTCGTCGGCGGCAATGACGGCCTGATCTTCGACGGCTCCAGTTGCGCCTTTAACGCGCGCGGCGAGCTTTGCGCGCGCGCGAATTCTTTCGCCGAGGACCTGGTCATCTTTGATACTTCCGGCCCGGCGGACCTCCATCCCGAGCCGGCTTCGGAAATCGGGGCCGTGTCGCAGGCGCTGGAGCTTGGCGCGCGGGACTACGTGGCCAAGTGCGGCTTCCGGAAAGCCATCGTCGGGCTGAGCGGCGGCATCGATTCCTCTCTGGTCTCGACGCTCGCGGCCCGCGCCTTAGGCCCTGAAAACGTTCACGGTGTCAGCATGCCCGGCCCTTATTCCTCGCGGGGCAGCCAGGAGGATGCGGAAGCCCTGGCCAGGAATCTAGGGATTGATT
The DNA here is from genome assembly GCA_036278555.1 of Terriglobia bacterium. Taxonomy (GTDB): domain Bacteria; phylum Acidobacteriota; class Terriglobia; order UBA7540; family UBA7540; genus RH2-MAG17b. The sequence continues at coordinate 3,747 of DASUKV010000316.1, read as the reverse complement.
ATCGCACTGTCCCGATCGGTCCGATCTTTGAGAGCTATCGCGCGGCGCTCGAATCGGCTTTCGGGCGCGCGCCATGCGGCGTGACGGAGGAAAATATCCAGGCCCGCATCCGGGGCAACATCCTCATGGCTCTCTCGAACCAATCCGGAGCGCTTGTCCTGAGCACGGGAAACAAGTCCGAGCTGGCAGTAGGGTATTGCACGCTTTATGGTGATATGGCGGGCGGCCTGGCCATGATTGCGGACGTTCCGAAGACGCTGGTTTACGAACTGGCGCGTTATATTAACGGCCAGGGGCAGGGAAGCGGCCCTATTCCCGAAGCCTGCCTCACGAAGCCTCCATCGGCCGAACTGCGTCCCAATCAGACTGACCAGGATACGCTCCCCCCTTATGACGTCCTCGACGCGATTTTACGATCTTATATTGAGGAGAACCTTGACGCGCGGGAAATCGCCACGCGATTGAATTTCGATCTTGATCTCGTGCGGCAAATCATTGACCGGGTGACCCGCGCCGAATACAAACGCCAGCAGGCGGCGCCTGCCTTGAAAGTGACCGCAAAGGCTTTCGGAACCGGCCGGCGGCTCCCGATCGCCAATAAATTTGTGGAGTAAATGGAGATTTTCCCCATGGGCCGTGGCGCCGCGCTGAGTTTTGCTCTTCTGCTTTTTGCCTCAAGCGCTGGCGCGGCCGTGAAGCTTCCTACCGCTCCGATCAAGCGATTTCTGCTTCAGAACGGCTTGCAAATCTTGATGGCAGCGGATTCGGGAATGCCGGTGGTGGATGTACAAGTGTGGTATCACGTCGGCTCGAAGGACGAGCGGCCAGGCAGGACGGGCTTTGCGCACCTTTTCGAACACCTCATGTTTGACGGCACGCGAAACCTCGGGCCGGAGCAATTTTCGAGCTACATCGTCCGCGCCGGGGGAATTGACAACGCCTATACCACGGAGGACGCGACCGTGTTCTGGGAAACGCTGCCCAGCGCGGATCTTCCGGTCGCCTTGTGGCTTGAGGCAGACCGCATGCGCAACCTTCAAATCACGGAGTCTACGTTCCAAAACGAAAGGGAAGTGGTGGAAGAGGAGCGGCGGCAGCGCTTCGACAATCAGCCCTATGGCAACGTGATGGGGGAGCTTTATTCCCAGGCGTTCTCCGCTTCGCCTTACCGTCACTTGCCGATCGGCAGCATGAAGGACCTTGCCCACGCAAGCGTCCGGGACGTCCAATCTTTCTACGACACCTATTACGTGCCAAACAACGCCACCGTCGTCCTCGCCGGCAACTTTGATGAAGCGCAGGCCCTCAAGCGGGTGCAGCAATATTTTGGCCCGCTCTCTCCGGGTAAGATTCCGGTCCCGCGCGACTATCCCAAGGAACCGCCACAGAAAGCGGAGCATAAACTGAAGCTCGCTCAGGACGTTGCTTTGCCGGCGTTCGTCGAAGGCTATCACATGCCGGCGGACGGCACGCCGGATTCTTATCCGCTACGGCTGGCCGCTAAGATTCTGGCGGATGGCGAAAGCTCCTGGATTTACCGGCGGCTGGTCTATGAAAAGCAAATGGCCATGCAGGTGGAAAGCGAAGGGAACTTCACCGAGCTGCCCAACCTCTTCTTCATCTTCGCCGTCATGAATCCGGGCCACACTCCGGCCCAAGGCGAGGCTGAAGTGAGCGCGATTCTTGACCGGCTGAAGCGCGGCGATATTTCTTCCCGTGACCTCGAACGGGCCAAGAACGAAACGCTGCGCGACGTTATTTTGAATCGTCAGACTGCGCAAAACCGCGCCGATGAGCTCGGCTATGACACCGTGATTCTCAAAGACCCGGACCTGTACAACAGCGCCATGTCGTATTTCTTAAGTTTGACCGCCTCCGACATTCAGCGCGTGGCCCAAAAATACTTTACGCCTCGCAACCTGACCTTGGTTGAGGTTGAGCCGGAAAGCGTCGAAGCGAAGAACCGGTAGAAGGCAGAAGGCAGAAGGCAGAAGGCAGACAGAGCATAAGGGAAATCCGCAATTTCAGCCCTCTCCCTTCAGGAGAGGGGGAAAAGCTGTGACTCAGCCCTCTCCCTTTGGGAGAGGGTGCCCGAGGAACGAGGGCGGGTGAGGGCTTCTTTTCGTGCGTTTGGGGGGTGTCGCAAAGCGACCTGACAGCACCGTCGTTTTGGAAAAACTTATGAAATTTGGGTGCGCCATCAAAACCGTCCTTCTTTGCGCCCTCGGCCTGCTCGCCGCCTCGCTTCCAGCGCGCGAACTGCCGCCGCTCGTGCCCCCTCCGCAGCCTGTGGTGATACCGGTTCCGGCGGCTCAGACCCTCCCGAATGGCTTAACCGTGCTGGTCCTCGAGCGGCATACCCTGCCGGTAGTGACACTGAACCTGGCCATCAAAGCGGGCGCCGAAGCGGACCCGCCGGGGCTGCCGGGCGCTGCGCAGCTTGTCGCATCCTTGCTGGACGAGGGTACCGAAGACCGGGGGGCGCAGCAGATTGCCGAGGCGATTGACGATGCCGGGGGCTCCATCGATGTGGGCGCGGAATGGGACGATTCCTACGCCAGCTTGAGCGTCCTGAGCGATCATACACAGTTGGCATTTAATTTGCTTTCGGACATGGCGATTCATCCCGCGTTTTCGGCCGAAGAAGTGAAGCGCATCCGAAAGCAAACGCTTTCCGCCCTTGACATCCTGCGCCACGATCCGGGATATCTGGCCGACACGCTATTCGAGCGGATGGTTTTTTGGGGAACTCCGTACAGCCATCCTGCCAATGGTGTTGAGGAATCCATCCGGCGCATCACCTCCCGGGACCTGCGCCGCTTTCATGACACCTACTATCGTCCGTCTAATGCGGCGCTGGTGGTAGTGGGAGATATCGCTTCTAGCCAGGCGTTCGCGCTGGCGCGGCAGTTCTTCGGCGGCTGGAAGGCAAGCCCGCGGTCACCGGCGGTCAAAGTGCTGCCCAACCGTCGAGGCTCACCCCCGGCTTCCGCAAACCATCCCAACGGCCAGGCGGCCCGGCAGGTTGTTGTGATTGACGATCCGGCAGCCGTGCAGACCGAAATCAGAATCGGCAACACCGCCATTCGACGCGCGAGCCCGGATTATGCCGCGCTGACCGTAGCGAACCAGGTCTTGGGAGGCCCTGCGGTGAACCTTCTCTTCAGCGTTCTGCGCAGCCGCCACGGTCTGGTCTATGGCGCCTCGAGCGACATCGTGTCTTACCGCAACGGCGGGGCCTGGGAAGCCAAAACCTCCACCCGCACGGCGCAAACTTCGAAAGCGGTGGAACTGATCCTGGACCAGATGAAGAACCTCCGCGACCGTTCCTTAAGCTCGATGGATCTCTCCATGGCGCAGGATTATCTGATCGGGCATATGGCGCTGGATTTTGAGTCGTCTCAGGAAGTTGCCCAGCAACTTTTGGAACTCCTGGTTTATAATCTGCCACTGGACTATTGGAGTCATTTTCCGGGGGAAGTTCGGGGGCTCACGCGAGACGAAGTGCGGATGGCAACGAGGCGCTATCTGGACCCGCAGCACTCTGTAATTGTGCTCGTCGGGAACGCCCAAGACTTCAAGGATAACTTGAAGTCATTGGGTAATGTCCGGATCATCCCGATGGCAAACGTCGATCTGGCCTCAGCAACCCTGGAGCGTCCGGAAACTCAGATCGCAACCACTGATTCGACACGTCACAAATAGAACCCATGGAGGATACAAGATGAGAGACAAATTGATGACCCT
>DASUKV010000315.1:0-13665 GCA_036278555.1 Terriglobia bacterium | reverse complement strand
GCGGAATGGATGCGGCAGTACTACCTTCGCGTGCGATCAATTCATCACCTTGCCTCACGGCAGATGGAGGAAGTCCTCCCCGACCGTTCTTCGCTTTACGGCATGTTCCAGGACTGGCGCTCACGTCTTTCGAACGCGGATTTTTCGGTGATCCGTGGAAGGATTTTTCCGCGTTCGGCTCCCCCTCACGACATTCCCGCGCTGCTGCGTCTATTCGAAATGTCAGCCCGCCACGGGCTCGATCTGAGCCGGGAGGCGGAACGGTGGGCGGAGGATGGCCTGCGGAACATCGAGGAGGAGGGCTCGAGCGCGCTCGCCGGGTCTGGCGTATGGTCCGCCTTCCGGCCAATTCTGGGGCTGCCCCATACGGCCACGGCCCTGCGCGCGATGCATCGCTTGGGAATCCTGGCGGCTCTGTTTCCTGAGTTTCAGGCTGCGGATACGCTGGTGATCCGCGATGACTTCCATCGCTACACCGTGGATGAGCACTCGTTCGTTGCCATCCAGAATGTCTGCGAACTGTCTGCCCGGCGCCGGGGGGCAAGCGCGGATTCCGAGGAAGCAAGGGAAAGCGCTGGCGGCTGGGAAAATCGATTTGCCGCAGTTTTTTCGGAGATCGAGCGCCCGGACCTGCTCTGCTTTGCCCTCCTTTTCCACGATGTGGGTAAGGGAATGGAGGAGCCAGGGCACATTGAGGGAAGCCTCCGGGCCCTGAGGCAAATCTGCACGCGACTTGAGATGACCCGCGAAGAGGCTGACCCCGTGTTCTTCCTCGTCGCCCATCATCTCGAAATGTCCGCGACGATGCTGCGGCGCGATATCTTTGATCCTGAGATCATCCGGTCCCTGGCAGAAAAAGTTGGTGTGGCGGAACGGCTGAAGATGCTTTGCCTCTTTACTTATGCGGATATCAAGGCCGTCAACCCCGAAGCTCTGACCCCGTGGAAAGCTGAAATGCTATGGCAGCTTTATACCATGACTTTTAATCATCTAGCGCGCAGTTTGGACCAGGAGCGAGTGCACAGTTCCGGTGAACTGGCCGTTGAGGTCCGCGAGAGTCTGCCCTCCTTGGCGCAAGATGCGGATTCCGGGGAATTCCGGGCTTTCCTGGAAGGCTTTCCCAAGCGCTATCTTTCGACGCATACTCCGCAGGAGATTGCGGAGCACTTCCAATGGGCTCGGCAAATCCAAACGTCGCCGGTGCAGGTTCGTGTCCGGCCGAAGAGGCACCTGAACGAGCTGACGGTGCTGACCACGGATCGCCCCTCCCTCTTTGCGCTCATTACTGGGACGCTGGCGAGTTGGGGCATGAATATCTTGAAAGCCGACGCCTTCGCCAACAGCTCCGGAATTGTGGCTGATACTTTTCGCTTCCACGACCTCTTTCGCACCCTGGAGTTGAATCCTTCCGAGCGGACCCGCCTGGAAACGAATATTGTAGACGTCTTGACGGGCGCGGCCAGCGTTCCGGCGCTCATGGCCGGACGGCAACAGGCTGAGCGGCCAGCACGCATTAAGCTCAAAACACAAATCCGTTTTGATAACGCAAGCTCCGCCCGCTGCACCCTGATGGAATTGATCGCGCAGGATCGCCCGGGTCTGCTGTACCAAGTCAGTTCCATACTTGCCAGCCTCGGATGCAACATGGAGGTCGCGCTCATCGATACGGAATCCCAAAAAGCGATTGACGTCTTCTATCTGACATTCCAACAGTCGAAACTTCGCCCGGAGATGGAGGACGCTATTCGCCTCGCCTTGCTCGATAAACTTCCCGCCACCTAGCGCCACTGAACTCGTGTGGCCACATAAATCACTTAAAATAAAAGCGATAGTAGCCAACATGGTTCAGCGATGGACATGAAACCTATGGGGTCGGCTGTACACGCCCAATCCACGGTGCGCACTATGGATGGCCTCGATGAATAAATGTGATATCATACAACTAAGATTATGTTATGTGCATCGAATAAAGCGTATTTTGGAATTCGACAATAATAGTCACGCAAGGAGGTATTACCAACATGGCGATTGTAAGATGGGAACCATTCCGCGATCTTGTGGCAACGCAGGATCGGTTCAACCGTTTGTTCAACGGCGCGTTCTCCAATGTTTTCGGGGAAGAGAACCTGACGAGCCGCGCCTGGGCGCCGCCCGTGGATATTTATGAGACGGATCATGACCTGGTGCTGAAGGCGGAACTGCCGGGGATCGACCCCAAGGATCTTGACATCCGCGTGGAGAATGGAACGCTTTACCTGAAGGGCGAGCGCAAGCACGAGAGCGAAACGAAGGAGGAAAACTACCACCGGATTGAGCGCTCGTATGGCAGCTTTGTGCGTACTTTCGCGCTGCCGAACTCGATTAGCACGGAAAACGTGAAAGCCGACTACAAAGACGGCGTGCTGACACTAACCATGGCCAAGCGCGAAGAGGCAAAGCCCAAGACCATCAAGGTCAATGTAGGTGAAAGCGCGTAAGCTGCGGCAGCTAAAAAGTAAGACGAGCGGCCTGGCACAAGAGAACACAGGCTGAGCCGCCGGGCAGCCGCGCTCCGTCCCTCCACACACAGGACGGGGCGCGGCTTTTTCTTTGCAGGAGCCTGATGAGAGATAATTGAGAAAGATCGAAGATAATCTCCGGCAGCGCTGATGTATGCGCCTACGCCACATAGGGAGCGAGGAGTCAAAAATGGCAACCAGGTTTGATAAGTTCACAGTGAAAGCGCAGGACGCGATGCAAGCGATGCAGGAGATTGCCAGCCGTCATGGCAACCAGCAGCTTGAGCCGGTTCATCTGTTACAGGCGCTGATCGATCAGCAGGAGGGGATTGTCCCGGCGATTCTTACCCGGCTCGGAGTCGCTCCGGCGAGCGTCTCGGCGGAAACCGAGCGGGCGATCCAGGCGCTGCCGAAGGTTGGAGGCGCCTCGGACGTTTATCTCTCCCCGGCGCTCAAGGAAATCCTGGACGAAGCGTTTAAGGAAGCTGAGCCTTTCAAGGACGAGTTTATCTCCACCGAGCATCTGCTGCTGGCGCTGGCGCGGAAGACGCACGACCCGGCCGGCCGCATTCTCGCCCGCCTGGGTGTGAACCACGATGCTATTTTGAAAGCTCTGGTGGCGGTGCGCGGCACGCAGCGCGTAACGGACCAGAACCCGGAAAGCAAATTCCAGGCGCTTGAGCGTTTCGCGCGCGATCTCACCGATCTTGCGCGGCGCGGCAAGCTTGACCCGGTGATCGGCCGCGACGATGAAGTCCGCCGCGTGATTCAGGTGCTATCTCGGCGCACGAAGAACAATCCGGTGCTGATCGGCGAGCCCGGCGTGGGCAAGACGGCCATCGTCGAGGGAATCGCGCAGCGCGTGGTGGCCGGAGACGTGCCGGAAACGCTCAAGTCAAAACGCATTATCCAGCTTGACCTTGGCGCGCTCGTCGCCGGAGCCAAATACCGGGGCGAATTCGAGGATCGTTTGAAGGCGGTGCTCAAGGAAATCGAAGAATCGAGCGGCCAGATGATTCTCTTCATCGATGAGCTGCATACGCTGGTCGGGGCGGGCGCCGCCGAGGGCGCCATGGACGCTTCGAACATGCTGAAGCCCGCGCTCGCGCGCGGCGAGCTGCGCTGCATTGGCGCGACCACGCTTAAGGAATACAAGCAGCACATCGAAAAGGACGCCGCTCTCGAACGGCGATTTCAGCCGGTCTACGTGGGCCAGCCCTCGGTCGAGGACACCATCGCCATTTTGCGCGGCCTGAAAGAGCGCTACGAGGTCCACCACGGCGTGCGCATTAAAGATTCCGCAATTGTCGCCGCCGCCGTGCTCTCCAATCGCTACATCACCGACCGCTTTCTTCCCGACAAGGCTATCGACTTGATCGACGAGGCGGCTTCGAGCCTCCGCATTGAAATTGATTCCATGCCCACGGAAATCGACCAGATCGAGCGCCGCCTGACGCAGCTCGAAATCGAGCGCCAGGCGCTGAAGAAGGAGGACGATCCAGCCTCGCGCGAGAGACTTGCGAAGCTCGAGCCGGAGATTTCCGGCTTGCGCGAAAAATCGGACCAACTGAAACTGCGCTGGAAAGCGGAAAAAGACGCCATCGCGGGCATCCGGCAATTGAAGAGTGATATCGAGCAGGCGAAGCTCGACGAGCAGCGCTCGACGCGCGAAGGCGACCTGAACAAGGCGGCGGAAATCCGCTACGGCAAGCTCGTGACGCTCGAAAAGCAGCTTGCCGCGGCCAACAAGAGGCTCGAAGGCGTGCAGGAAACCGGCCGCATGCTGAAGGAAGAAGTGGACGAAGAGGATGTGGCCCAGGTGGTTTCGAAATGGACCGGCATTCCTGTGGCGAAGATGCTCGAAGGCGAGATGGCCAAGCTGGTGAAGATGGAAGACCGCCTCCGCCTGCGCGTGGTGGGGCAGAATGAAGCCTTGCGGCTGGTCGCAAACGCCGTGCGCCGCAGCCGGGCAGGGCTCTCCGATCCGCACCGGCCGATGGGATCGTTCTTGTTCCTCGGCCCAACTGGAGTCGGCAAGACGGAGCTCGCGCGCGCGCTGGCCGAATTCCTGTTTGACGACGAGCGCGCCATGATCCGCATTGATATGTCGGAATACATGGAAAAGCACGCCGTCGCACGGCTGATTGGCGCGCCGCCAGGGTATGTAGGCTACGAAGAGGGAGGGCAGCTTACTGAGCCGGTGCGCCGCCGGCCCTACTCCGTTCTGCTGTTCGATGAGATCGAGAAGGCGCACCCGGACGTGTTCAACATCTTCCTGCAGGTCCTCGATGACGGCCGCCTGACGGACGGCAAGGGCCGGACGGTGGATTTCAAGAATACGGTCATCATTATGACCTCAAACATCGCTTCGCACTTTATCCATGAGGCCGCGGGGCGCGGCGGGACGACCGACTTCGAAACCGGAAAGGTCTCTGAAGAGGTGAGGCAGCGAATCCATCAGGAACTGCTCGTGCACTTTCGTCCCGAGTTCTTGAACCGCATTGATGAGACGGTAATTTTCAATCCGCTCGGCAAGGCGGAAATCGAGAAGATTATCGAACTGCAACTTAATCATCTTCGCGGGATACTCGAGGACCGCAAAATCCATCTGGAGCTTACGGATAAAGCTCGCGAATTGCTCTTCCGCGAAGGCTACGACCCGCAGTTCGGCGCGCGGCCGCTCAAGCGCGCCATCCAACGGCAGATTCAAGACCCGCTCGCCATCAAGATGCTGGACGGCGAGGTCGCGCCCGGCGATGAAATCACCGTTGATGCCGACTTGAAGAAAGGCGAGATGAAATTCGAGAAAGAAGCGGTGCGGACCGCCGGCCACACGCCATAGCGTCATCCTCTCGGAAAGCCCTGCCTGACGGCTAGAAATTGGACTTACGATGTGAAGAGAAACGCGGGAAACATCCTACCCCATTCATTTGACAAGCTCCTAAAGATGCCTATATGCTCTATTCAACGGGCGCATGGAGCAAACGCACAATCCTCTACCGAGTTTCGGAAATCCCCCCGTCGTTGAGGTTGCACTTTCGGTTCAATTTGATCCAATTGACGGGTTAGAGGTTCCCCAAATGGGGCTTCTCTGGGCCGAATTTCGGGAAGCCCTACCGAAGAGCCAGACACAATCGCCGCTCCAATCGGAATTTGAGCGATTTGGATCAGTCATGGTGCCTATACCTAGGATTCGAATCGAAACATTCGACTCCCCTCCGGTACCGCGGCTTTGGTTTCTGAACGAAATCGAGACGGAATTGGTTCAGGTCCAACAAACGCGCTTTATCGTCAACTGGCGACGAGTTAAACAGGAACCATATCCACGATTTCAGAACGTTCTGCAAAAGTTTAGGGAGCGGTTCGAGATGTTTCTAAGCTTTCTTTCGCGAGAGAACTTGGGCGACTTGGCCTATAACCAATGCGAGGTAACCTATGTCAATCACATCCCATTTGATGAAGTCGGAAGCGGCCATAGGCCCATCGAGGGAATCTTGACCACATGGAAGAATCATTACAGTGATAATTTCCTTCCTTATCCCGAAGATGCGATGGTGAGAGTTCGTTATCTAATTCCGGGTGGCGCTAAGGACCCCGCTGGGCGCCTGCATATTGATCTTCAGCCTGCCTTGCGAAACGAAGACCAAAAGCCGATATATGTTTTGAACCTTAAGGCACGGGGCAATCCGATAGGTGGTGGTCTGGAGGGGGTATACAAATTCTTTGATCTGGGCCACGAATGGATTGTGAAGGGCTTTACATCCATAACCCCCCATTCGATGCATCAAATATGGAGAAGAGAGGAGATCTAACATGGGCACGCTAGGGATTTGTTCTCCAACCAGACTCAGCGATCTTTCGTCGTCTCCGCTAATATCTTCAGCCACGCTCGACGAAAAAACGACGTTGTCCGCCCGAGAGACGACATATTCACTGGAAGAGCCGAGGATTAGCGTTCAATACAGTAGCTCACAGGCTTTTTGGCCGAATTGGGCGCGTGACGTTGTTGACGGCTTGCTGGATCTGATGGACCTACGACCTAATTGGGATTCTTACGGCGCAGGACCAATTGAAGGGAGGGCGGTTGAAAGAGCCGTTCCTTTGCTTTTCCAGCTGATGACCGATGACAGTCCATCCCCCTCTACCATACCTACTTCAATGGGCGGCATACAATTAGAGTGGCATCAGCAAGGGATCGATTTAGAAATAACAATTCCTCCGATTGGGTTAGTCACCGCTTTTGTCCATGACGATGCGACCGGAGAGGAATGGGAGCTTGGACTCTCCGATACACTTTCCCGTGTAAAACAAATAATCATGGAACTTCGGCGTTAGTTCTGTCCTTGAAACCCCTGCTCCATGCCAAGCGACCCATTAGATGATCCAACCATAGCTAACACGGCGAATCTCTGGAGGCGAATCCCATCAGAATGGGTAGTACAAGAGAAGGACTCAGGTAGGCTGCGTCCAAGCTCTCAGGCCTTTCAGGACCATCCGGATGGGACCCCGATGTCTGTTCTACTAGGCGACGTGGTGACGGATTGCGGCCGGACTGCGGAGGACGTTCTTGTCCGGTACAGCGGATATGGCTTGGTCTCCTTTTGCGCAGGTTTCGCTAGACAGTGTGGACAAGGTGTGGCTCGCGATCCAAACCCAGACGAACCAGCCCATGCCATTGTATTCGGCAAAAAAACCGGGAGCGTGCGAAACAGATTGGCTAAGGGGACATCCTGGGTCATCTATCCTTCCCGGACGCGATAATTTGGGCGGATTCACAAAGTATACAGAAACCAACAATGGATCATGTCCAGCGTGTACCTGCGGAGAATCAAACTTTGGTATAAAGGACACGTACGGAGGGCATGCCGTCGGGCTCGTCCACAAGCTCGATGTCATGAAAGATGGCGGGACTTTCATGCTTCAGAACGCGGAAGATTTCGACGGCCAGAAGGCGAATTTCGGTGTCTGCATGGGGGCTGCCGCGCTGTTCCAGAAAATGGCGCCAGGCGCGGGAATTGCCGGTAACGAAAATTTTGGTCTCGCAAGCGTTGGGCAAGATGGACCGCGCCGCCTGGCGGGCCCACTTGCGCCGGTCGCGCGGCGCCATCTCAGGATGCTGCTGCTGCACGTACTGGGAAGTCGCCTCCGCAAGCTCCTCGTAGGCTTTGCGAAGATAATCGATCGCCTGCTCCCACTTTTTCCGCAATTCCTCATTCTGCCGGTAAAGCGGCGGGACAACGTACCGCGCATCGCTCTCATCCACATACCGCTGTGAAAGCTGCGAATAGCCAAAGCCCGCGCGATGCCGCACCAGCTCATGCGTCAAAGCGCGGCTGACGCCGGTGATCAGGAAATTCCACACGGCGTGTTCCAGCACGCTCCCGTGCTTCGAGCTCAGGATATTTTCGAGGTATTTCTGGTTGGATTTGCGTCCTTTGCCAAAGGACATGTAGCAGGTTCGGCCGGCGATTTCGTTCAGGATTTCAGCGGCAACTTTGGAGTCGGTGGTAAAAACCAATCCTTCATCATCAAGGAAGCGCGCCAGTTCTTCCTCAACCATCACCTGACGGCCCATGAGATAAACCTTGGGCTGGGCGATGTAAGGATTCGCGGGCGCTTCCAAAGCTCGTAAGGCTCCTTATGGGATGGGCGTGAAGTTGTGGCGCGACTTTTACGCACGCATGTTCGCGGCGCGTTGAACGGCGCGATCCTCAGAGGCGCCGGAAGAACTTACCTCTGCGAGGGTTGCGCCTGTTCGGATGGCGCTTTGCGGATGTTCGCGTACTTCTTCTGGAAACGCTCGACGCGGCCGGCGCTATCCACCAGCTTCTGCTTCCCGGTAAAAAACGGGTGGCAGCTCGAGCAGATTTCTACGTGCAGGGTATCGTTCTTATAGGTGGAGCGGGTTTTAAACGTGCTCCCGCAGGCGCAAACGACCGTCACATCATGATAATTCGGATGGATGTCTTTCTTCATTGGACCAGATGATCCTCCAGCAAAATCGCAGCCTGTTGAGTCTTTAAGCCAGGGAAAAACAGGTGTGGCAAGACCGCAACTTCATTGTATCGGCGATTGCCGGAAGTTTCAACTTGCTCCTGGCAATCCTTCCCCTTCAACGGCCCGCGTTCTGGCGCTCCATCATCCATTGGGGATAGAGGGCGCGGGGCGCCGTCGTCGCAGAAAGCTTTTCGAGCTGCGTCCGGCTCAGCTTCAAGTCCGCGGCGCGCAGGTTTTCGTTAAGCTGCGCCATGCGATTCGCGCCGATGATCACGGAAGTAACGCCCGGCTGCGCCAGCGCCCAGGCAAGCGCCACCTGCGCGATGGCGGTTCCGGTTTCTTTCGCGACGGCGTCCAGCGCCTCGACCGCATCGAAGCCGCGCTCCTGATCAATAGGAGGAAAGTCAAACAGAGCGCGGCGCGCTTCCCGGGGCGCCTGCTGATCGCGCCGGAACTTGCCGGTTAAGAATCCTCCCGAAAGAGGCGACCACGGCAGAACCGCCAGGCCTTCCTCCCGGCATAGCGGCAGCAATTCGTGCTCAAGATCGCGGCCCGCGAGTGAATAGTAAGCCTGCAGCGAAACAAAGCGATTCCAGCCATTGGCCTGGGCCAGATAAAGTGATTTTGTTAAGTGCCGCCCGGACCAGTTCGAGCAGCCAAGATAAAGCACCTTTCCCTGCCGCACCAGGTCATCGAGGGCGCGCAAGGTTTCCTCCATCGGAGTTGCGGCGTCCCAGCCGTGGACCTGGTAAAGATCGATGTAATCCATGCCGAGGCGCCGCAGGCTTGCCTCACAGGCTGACATGATGTGCTGCCGCGAGAGACCCACGTTATTCACATCGCCCGAGCCGTTCATCGCCGGGTCGCTCATCGCGGACCGCACCTTCGTCGCGACGATGACGGCATCCCGCCGGGCGCCGGATTGCTTCAGGGACTTGCCCAGCAACTCCTCCGATTCGCCGTAAGAGTACACGTCCGCAGTATCAAAGAAATTCACACCCGCCTCGATCGCCTGATTCACCATCTGATTCGCGCCTTGCTGATCCACAACGCCAATATTGAAAAACCGCGAGCCAAAGGTCATTGCTCCCAGGCAGATTTCGGAAACCTTCAATCCCGTCGAGCCTAGCCGCTTGAACTTCATCGCTTCCTCCTTGATTTCGAGCCCTTCGAATCGCTGCATTCACCGCGATAACGGGGTAGCCACGGCACGATTTTTGTGCCGTGGGCACCTTGAACGACTAAAAACCCACGGCATACATGCCATGCCGTGGCTACCCCACTGACCTTTCGAAAACCTTCAGGACTTGCGCCACCGGAATTGCCTTCCACACGGCCATGACCGCCAGGAAAATCCCGCCCCCAATTCCGCAGACGATGCATAGAAAAAGGAACAGTTGCGGGCCGCTCTGCGGGACGCGCACACTCAGGCTCAAGCGCCACATCACCAGTCCGGCGAGCGTTGCAGCCACAACATCCTTCACCAGCAAAACGCCCAGTTTCCGGTCGCAAACTTCTTTAAGCTCTGCCAGGTTTTTTGCGTAGGCTGCCACTGCTGTGAGGCCGAGGCAGGTGAAAAGAGCCAGCGGAATGCCCGGGCCACCCAGGTGAAATACGAAGACATAGAGCACATAAAGTCCCGCAGCGAGCGCCGTGTACAAGGCAGAAAGGCTCAAAAAGCTTTTCATCTCATGCCGCGCGAACAAATAAAAGTTTAACAGGCGAAGGCCCGAAAACAGCAGCAAACTGAGACTGTAACAGAAAAAAATCAGGGCCATGCGGCGGGTGGCTTCGCCTGAAAAATTGCCGTGCTGGAACACAAGCTGGATGATGGGGCGCGGGACCGCCAGGCAGCAAGCCATCACGGGCGAAACCAGAACCAGCATAATCTCCGCCGCGTCGTGGAAAAGCCTTCGCGCCTCCGTCCGGGCCTTCTGGGCGATGGCGCGGGAGAGCGCCGGCAGGGCGCTGGTTCCCACGCTTCCTGAAATCAGCTCGGAAAGCGTGGTCATGATTTTGAACCCGTAGTTCAATGCGGTAATGGTTCCCGGCGGCAGAAAAGAGCCAATCACCCGCTCAGCAATCACCACGCCCTGCCAGCCCACGGCCGCCAGAATCTGCGCCGCCCCGGCGCCGTGCAATCGCCGGAAGGATTTACCCGTCCCCTTCAGCGTCAAGGCGTAACGCACCGGGAACGACCATCCAACCTGGCCGCCCAGGATGAAGACCTGGGCAGCGTAACCGGCGAAGTAACCGAAAACGATGCTGTAGTAGCCCCAGCGCCGGAAGCCAAAGAGGATGAAGACAATCACGGCGATATTGCGGAAGAAACCGGCGGCCGACCCCAGCGCAAAGCGGCGCTGGCTGAATAAGAAAGAACGAAACGCCTCTGCCGCGCCCGCGGGAACGATCACGAAGAAAAGCCAGCGGGCAAGCTGCGCGGAGGTCGCCATCTGAGCCGCCGTGAAGCCCGGAGCAATGATGCGGATCACCCAGGGCGATAAAATCGCGCCTGCGGCCGCGATCACGCCCAGCCCCAGCACCACCGCCGTGATGACGTAGCTGAAGCCGTGCCAGAGATCTCCTGGGCTATCTTCTAAATCGAAAGAGGAAAAGAAGGGTACCAGCGAAAACTGGCCCGTGGCGGAAATGAGGTTTGTGACGATATAAGGAGCGGTGTAGGCGATGTAAAAGACATCCGAGCGGCGGGAAAGGCCGAGGTGAGCGGCGATGCTGATCTCAACGAGGATCCCCGTCAAACTGCCGAGGAAAAAGAAAAAACCCACGACCACCGAACTGCGCAGCAAGTGTCGCTTGGAAGGCATGGGATCTCAGCCGCTGTTGGTATCGTGTCTTGTAAATTCAATAAACAACTCGTCAGGGCAAAAACTCTGCCACCGATGTCGCCCCCTCACCCGTCCCGCGATGGGAAGCACTGCTTCCCCGCGGGACGCCCTCTCCCCCTTTTAAGGGGGAGAGGGCGGTCAATTCGAGAGATTCCAGCCCTCTCCCTCCGGGAGAGGGGGGACCGCGAAGCGGTGGGTGAGGGCTTTAACAGTACAGCAGAATTCAGCCTCTGACGAGAATTGTGCAACGAACTCATGTTCGTACTTTGGTTCCCGCCCCGCGGCCTTCGATTTTTTCCGCGGCGAAGGGCGCGGCCATGATGAACAGAAACACCATCAGCACTGGCGATGTTCCGAAATTGAACTCAAAAAAACCTTCCGCGACGAACGCCAGCCAGCCGGCGAACGCCGCATCCGCCACCCAGCGCGAACCGGTCAGCCTGCCTCGCCGCCGCACGATCGCAATCCCCAGCGTCAGCATGAACCAGAGCCAGGCCGCCGCACAGGGCAGGCCGCGTTCGGCCGCGAACTGGATATAGTCATTGTGCAGGTGCCCGTGATAGCCCACGATGGGCGATTTGCCGGGCGGCAGGTAGAGATCGTAAACCTCCGGGATGTTATCCGGCCCGACGCCCACAAGTGGATGTTTTTGGATCATTCGCCAACCTGCGTGCCACATCTCAAACCGCACGGCCAGCGAGGCGTCGCGTGAAGGATGAAGCACCGATTCCTCGCGCCGCCTTAGCATGGCGGGGCCCAGCGCAATCGAAAGCGCCACCAGCACGGGTAAAATCCAGAGCCACAGCGCCCTCCACCGGGCCACCACGTAAACCGCTCCGGCAAAGCATCCCAGCCACACCCCGCGGGTAAAGTTCAACAGAATGGAAACCAAAATAATAACCAGCACGGCCCACCAGAGTTTGTGAACTCGTGGCGCACCGCCATCAGGCTTCCACTTTCGGGCGAGCAATACCAGAGCGGCAATCGCGCAGAAGACGAGCATCTGCTGCCCGCCGAAGTTCATCCAGTGGCCCTGGAAGCCCGTGATGCGGGTGACGGTCATATAAAGATAAATCCGATGAGGATGTTCCACGCGCACCCTCTCGTATTGCCGGACAAACTGCACTGCTCCCACAATCCCCGCCACCGCGGCTTCAACAAACATCGCTTTCAAGAGAAAAGTCAGATGACGGGCGCTGACGATCAGATTGACGGTGAGCAGCAGGATCAGAAACAACACGAGCTTCCGGACGGAAAACCAGCCCACGGCGCGGTTCTCGGCCCAAAAGATGGAAAGGACCGTGAAGAAACAGAACAGTGCCAGCGGCAGCTTCACGGGCGGGAAGCCGATTGCGGGCTTTGGATTTGCGCGAAGCAGGTAAGCGAAATAGAGCAGCGCTGCCAGCGCCAGGAAGGACTGCGCGGCAGCAATCGAAATGAGGAACGTCAGCACCGACGCGCTGAAGAAGACGGAAGCCCAGCGCGCGACAACATCATCAGGAAGCCCGGCTCCCGCCAAGGCCATAATGTGTTTGATCACTCCAAGAAGGCTAAATTAATTTGGGTTCAGATACAAGATAGGGCAGCCGGGTAGCGCGGAGTTGTCGTTTAATTCCGCGGATTTTCTCTAGCTTATTGGACAAGCCGCAGAGTTACACAACAACTCTGCGCTACCTCGCTGTTCCGGAGAAGTCCCGAGGCTCCCACCCCCCTCACCCCGGCCCCTCTCCCGCCGCAGCGGGAGAGGGGGGACTACGAAGTAGTGGGTGAGGGCGTTTTCGAATGCCTTTCGCTACACTCTTACTTCGCCGAAGGACTTATCCAGAATGCGCACCGCCTCATCCACGTCGCTCCGGCCAACGTTCAGCGCGGGCGAGATGCGCAGCACGTTGCCGTAAAGTCCGCCTTTGCCGATCAGCAGTCCGTTTTCTTTCGCACGATCCATCAGCCGGTTGGTCTCTTCCGGCGCGGGCTCTTTGGTTTTCCGGTCCCTCACAAGCTCGACACCCTGCATCAGGCCCATGCCGCGAACATCTCCGATCAGCGGGTGCTTCTGTTGAAGTTCTTCGAGCTTTGTCCGGAAATAAGCGCCCGTCTCGTGGCAGTTGTCCAGCAGCTTTTCCTCTTCAATCACTTCGATCGTGGCGCGAACGGCGGCTGAGGTCACGGGATTACCGCCAAAGGTAGAAATCGTCATGCCCTGGAAGGCGTCCGCGATTTCAGGCGTCGCGACGGTCACGCCCACCGGAACTCCGTTCCCCATGCCCTTCGCGCTGGTCAGGATATCCGGCTCAACCTCCCAATGCTCGATGCCAAACCATTTC
>DASUKV010000314.1:0-9395 GCA_036278555.1 Terriglobia bacterium | reverse complement strand
TCCCAGGTTTAGAGGAGGTCGAGCGGAGATTTGCGGAGCGCCGCCTTCGTTTTCCCTATGTCCCAGGCCTGCTTTCTTTCCGGGAGAGCCCCGCGCTTCTGGCCGCGTTCGCCGGCCTTCGCACCGAGCCCGACTTGCTTTTGATTGACGGCCACGGCCGCGCGCATCCGCGGCTTTTCGGAATCGCGTGCCACATTGGCGTGCTGTTCGATAAGCCCACGATCGGGTGCGCCAAATCCCGTCTGGTGGGCGAGCACCGGGAGCCCGGCGAGCGCGCCGGTTCCGCCACACCCCTGATCTACAAGGGCGAGCGCGTGGGCCTTGTTCTGCGCACGCGCGATGGCGTTCGCCCAATTTATGTGACGGTGGGGCACAAGGTGTCGCTCGAATCCGCCCTCCGCCTGGTTAAGCAGTGTACCGACGGCTACCGCATTCCCAAGCCTACCCGCGAAGCGGATCACTACGTTCGCGAACTGCGCCGCGCCTTCCAGGTGAATCAGCGGACGAGCGAATCCGCAGGTCCGAGCCGCTAGTAACAAAATTCAGCCCTCTCCCGCTGGGAGAGGTGGCCGAAGGCCGGGTGAGGGCCTGCCTATTCCGGCTCTTCAAACATCCGCTGCTCGGGAACGATCACCACAATACCGCTTTCCGTTACATGATACTTCTTGCGGTCTTCCTCAAGGTCGTAGCCGATCACGGAGTTTTCGGGGATTCGAATATGCCGGTCAATAATGGCGCGCCGGATGCGCGAATGCCGCCCGATCTGCACGTGGGGAAACAGAATGGACGATTCGACTTCGGAGTAGCTGTTGATGCGGACATCAAAGGAGAGAATCGAGTGGCTCACCTTGCCGCCGGAAACGATCGATCCCATGCAGACAATCGAATCCACCGCCATGCCGATGCGGCGGCCCTCCTGCGCAAACACAAATTTCGCCGCGGGGTATTGCCGCTGATAGGTGCGCAAGGGCCAGTCGTTGTCATAGAGATTGAAGACGGGCTCGACCGCCACCAGGTCCATATTCGCGTCGTAGTAGGCGTCGAGCGTGCCGATGTCGCGCCAGTATTGCGCTTCTTTCTTATTTTCATCGACGAAATTGTAGGAATAGACGCGATGCGTTTCAATGAGCCTCGGAATGACGTTGCGGCCGAAATCGTGCGCCGAATTGGGGTCCCCGGCGTCCGCTGCCGACGCCTCAATCAGCGCATCCCGGCTGAAGCAGTAAATCCCCATTGAAACGTTGCACTTGTTCGGATTGCGCGGCGAAGGCTTCGGGTTCTGCGGTTTTTCCTGCCAGCCGGTGATGCGGCCGTGGGAATCGACCTCAACAATCCCGAAGCGTGAAGCCTCGGAGCGGTCGAATTCGATAGTGCCCACCGTGACGTCCGCCCCGGAATCTTTGTGCTGTTGAATCATCAACTGGTAATCCATCTTGTAGACATGGTCGGCCGAAAGAATGAGCACGTACTTGCAAGGCTCGCTGCCAATCGAGTAAAGATTCTGGTAGATCGCGTCCGCCGTGCCTTGATACCAGCTTTCGCTCACTCGCTGCATGGGCGGGAGGATTTGCACAAATTCACCCAATTCGTGCGCCACGATGCTCCAGCCCTCGCGCAGGTGGCGATTGAGCGAAAGCGCCTTGTACTGCGTGATCACGAAAATCCGGCGAAGGTCGGAATTCACACAGTTCGAGAGCGCGATGTCGACAATGCGGTAGGCGCCGCCAAAGTGGACAGCGGGTTTGGCGCGATCTCGGGTAAGGGGATAAAGGCGCTCGCCAGCGCCGCCAGCTAAAAGGCAGACAATGGTATCGTGAACCACGAGTCGAATCCTCCTTCAGAGCCTTGAACAGTACTCTCAAACGTTGTGAGACTTGGCTTGATATGTCGTTCCGAGCATTGACAGCCCTAGGGCTGTGAGTGCTCGGAATGACAGCAAAGCAGGCGCTGCTTCTTCGCTGAACCGCCGGCCCAGGGCACTAGCGGCACATGGCACATGCTTGTCCATCTATAACGGCGTCGGCGATGTCGAGTTTTTTTTAAGACACAACCACGCCGCCAGCCGGGAGCGGGGTCAAGCGCGGTCCGGCGCCTTTTTGCCGGACCGTTTAACGCAAACCCTTGACGCCGCGAACGGCTGGCTATCATGGACAGCGGGACGAAGCGGAGTTCGTAGAACGAAGCTTCATCCCTAGCTGGATTCTTTTCCCGGCGCGTCTTGACCCAAGCTCGCTTTTTCGAATCCGGCGATGGAACTTCGGTTCCACCCACCGTCGATGCAGTCTTGAAGACCATGATTCTTACTTCAAACTCCCCACCTCACGTGGGGAGGCAGGGCGCTCAATCAAATTACCGATGGAGGGGTTTCCTCCCCATGGACAAGCACAAGTTACCCTGCGTGCGAACCGGCTGCGCTTTCGGATGGGCTTTGGTGGCGCAGCCTCCAGTACGACCTCACGGGCCAGTTTGCGCGCCACGGCCGCCTTGGCCACGCTCGCGCCCCGGCGAAACTTCAAGCGGTAGTAGTTGCGGCGCAGCTCCGGATCGAACCGCACCGGCGTCTGCGCCGCCTCCACCCGCAGCCAGCGCACCAAATTAGAGTCCAACCCTACGGGTACGACTTGCGGCTGTGCCGCTCAATGCGCCGGCAATTTGGAGAGCGTTGCTGGTTGCTGCGCCCTTCCGGAAGATTATGTAGGACCGTGGGTACGCAGATTCACATCAACCTGAAATTGCGGTTCCGTCAACTTCTTCACGGCCTCCACACTCGTCCCGGCGGTGAGTTCTCTAAGCACTAAACCCTGGGGTGTCACATCGATGACGGCGAGTTCCGTCACAATCCTATTCACGACCTTCGTTCCGGTCAGCGGCAGGCTGCAGCGCTTCAGAATCTTGGGCCGGCCGTCGCGGGTGGTGTGCTCCATCGCAACCACCACTCTTTGAGCGCCCGCCACGAGATCCATGCTGCCGCCCATCCCCTTCACCATTTTCCCCGGAATCGTCCAGCTTGCGAGGCTCCCCTCTTCATCGGCTTCCATCGCGCCGAGCACGGTAAGATCGATGTGGCCGCCGCGGATCATGGCAAAGGATTCGGCGCTCGAAAAGTATGCCGTGCCAGGAATCTCCGAAACCGTTTCCTTCCCGGCATTGATCAGGTCGGGGTCCTCTTGCCCGTCGTAGGGGAACGGCCCGACTCCCAGCATGCCGTTTTCGGATTGCAGAATAACTTCCATATTGGCCGGAATAAAATTGGCGACCAGCGTGGGAATGCCAATGCCAAGGTTCACGTAATAACCGTCCTTGAGCTCGCGCGCAATCCGCCGGGCGATCGTTTCCCGTTTATCCACAGCAGTCACCCACGCCGTGATTCTAACACTACGCTCTATGCACCGTCACGGTCAGGCTGCACGTTTCTCCGGTCTGGCGGCCTGCTTCTTGATATCATCGATGGCGAGAGAATTTCACGATGAACACCAGGAGATGAATGGGATGCTGATTCCAGGCTTCGCCAGCGAAGAAGGGACGGCGCGTTTTCGCGAACGGTTCGCCTCGGGGATGCCCGGGCACTTCCGGCGCGCCCAAGGACTCTGGCTCTCTTCGCTGGGTCTTGGCACTTACCTGGGCGAGCCCGGCGAGCGATACGACAAACTCTATGCCGAAGCGATCGAACGCGCGGTCGAATTGGGCCTGAATGTGATCGATACGGCCGTAAATTACCGCCATCAGAGGAGTGAGCGCGCAATCGGCAAGGCTCTTTCAAGCCTTATCTCGGCAGGTTTTGTCAGGCGGGATGAGATTTTCCTCGCCACCAAAGGAGGTTTTCTGAGCTTTGATGGCGAGCCGCCCTCCGATCCCGCGGCTTATTTCTACCAGCAGGTGATCCAGTCAGGATTGGCGCGCCCGGAGGACATCGCCGCCGAATGCCACGCGATGACGCCCGCCTATTTGAAGAATCAAATTGATGTGAGCCGGAAAAACCTGGGTGTTGAAACAATCGACCTCTATTACGTGCACAACCCCGAGACCCAATTGAGCAAAGTGGATCGCACTGAATTTTACCGCCGCCTCCAGGATGCATTCGCGGCCCTCGAAGAGGCTGCCAAGGAAAGTAAGATCCGCTTTTATGGAATCGCTACCTGGAATGCCTTTCGTGTAAGGCCCGAAGAGCGGGAGGCCATCTCCCTTCCAGAGGCGCTGCGCGCCGCCGAGGGGGCTGGAGGCCCGAACCATCACTTCCGCGCAATTCAGCTTCCGTTCAATTTTGCGATGCTCGAAGCCCTGGTTGCGAACACCCAGCCGGAGAACGGACAGAACGTCCCGGTGTTGCGGCTTGCCGCCGCGCACCAACTGATGGTATTTTCCAGCGCCAGCCTTCTGCAAGGGCAGCTTTCTGAAGGGCTGCCGGACGAGATTGCGAAGCACTTCCCGGGATTCCGAACCGATGCGCAGCGCTCCCTTCAGTTCGTGCGCTCGACGCCCGGCGTCACCTGCGCGTTGGCCGGAATGAGCAGCATTGAGCACGTGGAGCAGAACCTCGGCGCCGCCGCGGTTCCACCGCTCAATTTGGAAGAATATTGGGCCCTCTTTTCGAAGTAAACGGACGGCAGGCGCGCAGCGCCTTAGCAAGCAGCATTCATGAGCGAACAACCGAAAATCGGCCTCAGTGAGGCGCGCGAAGCGATCCAGCGCGCGGACTTTCCGGCCGCGATTGAAATCCTTTCCGGGTTGGCAGCGGAAGATTCGGCGACCGCCGAAGTCTGGCAGCAGCTTGGCGTTTGCTATCTTGAAACCCGGCAGCCAGAGCTCGCGCTCGAAGCCCTGATGCGCGCGTTGCAATCCGATGCCGGGGACGCCATGTCGCATTACCTTCTGGGCCACGCCTACGGCTCGACCGGACAACTTGAGCCGGCGGCCGCGTGCTACCGGCGGGCGCTCGAAGTGAATCCGGGGCACGCGAAGGCGGAGGAATTCCTCATCAAGGCAGAATCGCTGCTCGAAAGCCGCGAGCACTACCGCAACGGGCTGAAACTACTCTATTTGCCCGATCCCGGTGTCGAGGATCTGAACCGGGCCATCCGCGAGCTGGTCGAGTCGATCGCGATTTTTGACGGCTCGCCGGCTCATGACAACTTGCGCGAGTGCGCGCGAAAGCTCCTCGCGCTCAAGAGCGAGCAGCTGGTCTTCATGCCGCCGGACATGGAACTCGATCCTTGGCGGAGAGCCTGCGAGCGAGGTTTCCAGTGTATTCTCTTCAAGAATTGGGTGGGCGCCCGGGAAGCTTATGACGAAGCCCTAGCCTACCGCGCGTCGGACGCTTTCGTGCACCACGCCTTGGGGTTCTGCTTTGTGGAATTAGGAGAGGTGGGGGACGCCGTCCGCGCATGGCTGCGTGTTCTGGAATTGGACGCGAAGTATGACTTCGCTCGCTTTGGGCGGCCAGAGGTGGATCGCAGCCTACGGTAAAGTCTTGAGTTCTCACGGCTTTTCCCACCTGAGGTAAACCCCCTGCGCGTTTCGAAGCATCCATTATAGGGAAGCTTCTGGAAGCCGGAACCCACCTGTAATAGAATTCAAGTCGTGGGATCGAAATTGTAGCCGTTGACCCCTGCAAGGCTTTTTGACTCACCCCTGGCATCCGGAGCCGTCTAAATGGTTGAAAGACGAGGGCGCCTTGAAAAGGTGAAGGTTTCGTGTTTCCAGGAATGCCGCCGGCTCCGAGCCGAAAGATGAGGAGCGAACTGGCGTGATTGCGCGCGCCCATGGAGCGCGCCCACTGCATTGAGGAGGAAGGATTCTATGCCGCGAATCGACAAGCGTTTCTTGCGAGAGAATTTGTTGGGTCTTAGTCTCACCTGTATCGGGGTGCTTCTTTTGGCTTTTTCCATCGTTTTACACTACGACCACCAGTCCAATAATAACTTCGTTCTGGCAAGCGGAACGGGCCTTGATGGGCCGGACATTCAGTCGCTCGAAAAAATGAACCAGGCTTACGAGCGGATCGCGAAGTCCGTACTACCGGCGGTGGTCGCGATCACATCCACGCAGGTGGTTAAGGTCCAGCAATCGCCTTTCATGATGGACCCCTTTTTCCGCCAGTTCTTCGGCAATATTTTTCCGGGCGTTCCCCGCGAGCAAAAAGAGCACGCGCTGGGCAGCGGCACTATCGTCTCCGCTGACGGTTACATCCTCACCAACAATCACGTGATCGCGCACGCCACCTCCATTGATGTGACGCTCCATGACAAGCGAGTCTTCAAAGGCAAGGTCGTCGGCGCCGATCCGACCACCGACATTGCTGTCGTCAAAATTGACGCCACGAATCTTCCTACGGCCCCGCTGGGCGACTCATCGGATCTTCACGTAGGGGACACGGTGATGGCGTTTGGCAATCCCTTCGCCCAGTATTTCACCGTAACGCGCGGAATCGTCAGCGCGCTGGGCCGGGCGGGAGGGCCCGGGCCGCTGCCCGAGAATTTCATCCAGACGGACGCGGCCATCAACCCTGGCAATTCCGGGGGAGCGCTGGTGAACGTAAAAGGCCAGGTCATCGGCATTCCCACCTACATCCTGAGCGGGCGCACCGGGCCGGGCGGCGAGGGAAGCTTTATGGGAATCGGATTCGCCATTCCCGTCAATACCGCCAAGCACGTGATGAACGACCTCATCAAAACCGGTAAGGTTACGCGCGGGTTCCTTGGCATTCACATCATGGACCTGAATTCCGATCTGGCCAAGCAATTCCACGTGCCGAACACCTCCGGAGCGCTGGTCACAGAAGTCGAATCCGGAAGCCCCGCTTCAAAAGCGGGCATCAAGACCGGCGACGTGGTCCGCAAATTTAACGGTGAAACAGTGGATGGCGCCGGCCAACTGACGGCGGCGGTGACAAACACCAGCCCGGGTACGGCGGTCACGCTCAGCATTCTGCGCGATGGTAAGCCCATGGACATCAAGCTGACCCTCGCTGAGCGTCCCACCAGTGCGAACGAAGAAGGAGGAGGCGGTAAACCCGGCAAGGCGCCTTCAAGCGGAGCGCTGGCCGGTATTCAGGTGGAGAATCTGACGTCTGATATCCGCCAGCAACTGCACCTGCCCGAAGGAGTGCGTGGGGTTGTGATCAGCAACATCGATCAAAATAGCCCCGCTGCGGAAGCAGGCCTGGGCCGGGGCGATGTGATTCTGAGCATCAACCGGCAGCCGGTGACGAATGTGAATGACTTTAACCGGCTCGCCGCGGAAGCCAAAGGCCAGACGCTGCTGCGGCTGATCCACCAGGGCGCCCCTATGTTCGTCGTCATTTCGCCGGGTGGCGGCGGGGGAGGCGAGTAATAGATGTAGCGCCAGCGTCCCGCTGATTTTCAGCGAGATGCTGGCGCGCGTTGCTCCCCGGTATGTCCCTCACCCGGCCTCCGGCCACCCTCTCCCGATGGGAGAGGGCTGAGATTCCTGTAATCTTCTGCCTGTGCCTTTAATGACGGAGGGGGCCGAGACCGACCATAACGGCCCTCTCCCACTGGGAGAGGGTTGAGAGGTGAAAGGAGTAGCATCTTCTCTCAGGATGGGCGCCGCGGAAAATAAGGATAGCAGCCCTCTCCCTCCGGGAGAGGGGGGACCGCGAAGCGGTGGGTGAGGGTTCTAACGGCCGCCATTGCTCTTCAGGAACGCTTGAGTTTTTCCACCAGCGCCGCGGCCTCTTGATGCCGCCCTTGAGCGCCGTAGAGTTCTGTTAAGTTGGCGAGAATAACAGGAAGCTGAGTGTCGCGCACGTCCGAAGGCGTCTCGCTGATTTTTAACGACCGCTTGTAAAGCGCCTCGGCTTCAAGCGAAGCCCGGCGCTCCATGGAAACCGCCGCCAGATTGTTCAGCGGCGCCGCGATGAACGGGTGCTCAGGGCCGAGGCATTTCAGCCAGACGCTCAGGGATTCCTGGAACAGCCGGGCGGCTTTCTCAAGATGACCCTCCGCGAAATGGACGCAGCCTAAGTTATTTAGTGTCGCCCCTCCGCCCGCATCGCGCGCGCCTGAAACCGACCGTTCAATGTCCAACGCTCCTTCATAGAGTTTCTCCGCCTCGGCAAACCTTCGTTCGCGTGTGTAGCGCGCGGCAAGCTCACTCAGATTTTGTGCGGCCTCGGGATGATTCAATCCCGCTTGCGAAGCCGGCATCAAAATCATCCGTTTCATGGAGAATTCGGCTGGGCGTTGCGCCGCAGAATCCGGGACCGCAGCAACTTCTGGGGAGCGGCTTGAGACCTTCTCCTGCGCGGGTAAGGTCGGTTGAACAACTCCCGGTTTGCCGCTTGCCGGCCCCTCCGCTCTGGCCGAAGCCTGGGGCGCTGGTTCAGGAATTTGCTTTTCCCGTTTTGCCGGTTCGATCTCCCGAGCGGCTTGCCGCGTCTTGGACTGCGCCGGAAGCGTTGCGCCGGACGCGCCTGTGCGAATGGCCGCTGCCCGCTGCGCGAAAGCGTTCGCTTCATCCTGCCGCCCCTCGGTCCGGCAAACCGCCGCAAGTTTATCCAGGCATTTTGCAATTTGCTCGGGCTTGGTGCCGGGTGTTGTTTCCCGGATTTCAAGCGCGCGTAAATAGCAGGCTTCCGCCTTCGCGTAATCGCCCTCGGCTTCCAAGGCGCGCCCCAACTGATTGAGGTCCGCCGCCACTTCCGGGTGAGTAGGCCCCCAGGCGGCTTGGTCAATCTCAAGCACCCTTTCAAAAAGAACTCTCGCCTCGGCGTATCTTCCCTGGTCGCAATAAAGGTCAGCCAGATTGTTTGAGATTGTCGCGACGTCAGGATGCTGCGGCCCGAAGGCCTTCTCCTTGATCGCCAGCGCCTGCTTGAGGAGTGATTCCGCCTCTCCAGATTTCCCTTCGGCCTGGCAGATGGTGCCGAGATTGTTGAGCGTGGTGGCGACGTAAGGATGCTCCGCGCCGAACAGCTTGATCCAGATTCTCAGCGCGCGCTCGAAGAGCGGCAAGGCGTCATCAAACTTGCTTTGCGTCTTGTAGAGCAGGGCAAGGTTGTTGAGGCTCGCGCCCAGAGAAAAATCCTCCGGGCCTAAGACGCTTTCTTCAATTTCGATGGCGCGTTGGTAGTTTTTCTCAGCCTCCTCGAATCTCTTCTGGGCCGCGTAGAGCGCCGCAAGGTTGTTCAGCGTATGGGCCACCTGGATATCGCCGGGACCTAGCGCTTCTTCCGAAAGCGTCAGGGCGTGCAGGAAGAGCGGCTCCGCTTCATCATAACGGCCCTGCGCGCGATACACTTCGGCCAGCTCATTCAGCGTGGCGGCAAAGCGCGGATCCTTATAGCCGAACGCGTCCGCCGCCTCAAGGCTCGCCTCGTATTCCTGTTCGGCCTCGCGGAATCGCGCCTCTTCATAAGCCCGTTTGCCCGCGGCGCG
>DASUKV010000313.1:0-5819 GCA_036278555.1 Terriglobia bacterium | reverse complement strand
TTTCAACCGCTCACCCACATTGGCGTTGGCTCCGGTTTCGACGAACGTGATGGTCCAATCATCGATATCGCGGTTCAAAAAGTGGATGTTCTTTCCCCCACGCGACCACACAAAATTGTTTGAGACGGATTCATCGTAGTGTAGAAAATAGTCCTTAATGCAGTTGCCCTTATACCCGAGGCAGAGAATAAAATCCTTATGCCCGAAGTGGGCGTAGTATTTCATCAGGTGCCACAGAATAGGCCTCGTGCCAATCTGCACCATGGGCTTGGGAACATCGTCCGCGTAGCCCCTGAGGCGCATCCCGGCGCCTCCGCAAAAGAGAACGACTTTCATCGCTGCCTCCGTTTCTAATAAATCGCAACTTCGGGGATGGGAACCACAAAACGCCCTCCCCATTGGCGGATCGGCTGCAACTGCTTCATGATTTCGTCCTTCAGGTTCCAAGGAAGAATCACCACGTAATCCGGCTTGGTTTGGTAAATCCGGTCTGGATGATAAATCGGGATATGCGTGCCGGGCAGGAAGCGGCCCTGCTTATGCGGGCTGCGATCAACCGTATATTCGATCAAATCTTTCCCGATGCCGCAGTAGTGCAGAAGCGTTGCGCTCTTCCCAGGCGCTCCGTACCCCGCCACCCGCTTGCCCTCCCGCGCTGCCTTGATCAGAAAATCCACAAGCGCCAGCTTGGTCCTTTTGACCTGATCGCGGAAGGCGCCGTATCCTTCCAGCGACGCCAGCCCCGCATTCTCTTCCTCGGCGATCACCCTCCGCACTGCCGGCTCAATGTTGTGCATCCGGCCTTCCGCGCGGCAGGCGTAAACCCGCAGCGAGCCGCCATGGCTCGCAAGCTCTTCCACGTCGAACACTTTCAGCCCGTGCGCCTCCAGGATTTTCACCGTCGTGAGCAGGGAGAAGTAGGAAAAGTGCTCGTGATAGATCGTGTCGAACTCATTGCACTCGATCAGCCGCAGCAGGTGAGGGAACTCAAGCGTCAGCACACCCTCGGGCTTCAGCAAAATCCGCAGCCCTTCCACGAAATCGTTCAGGTCCGGGACCTGTGCGAGCACGTTGTTGCCTAACACCAAGTCAGCGCTGCGGCCTTCCTTCACGAGTTCTTTCGCGAGGCTTACGCCAAAGAACCGCACCAGGGTTGGCACCCCTTTTTGCACCGCAACCTCGGCCACGTTCCCGGCCGGCTCAATGCCCAAAACCGGCACATCGCGTTGAACAAAATACTGCAGCAGATAGCCATCATTGCTGGCTACCTCAACCACCTGTCTGTGCTCGTCGAGGCCGAAGCGTTCGATCATCTTGTTGCAGTACGTCTCCGCGTGCTTCAGCCAGGAATCCGAGTACGAAGAAAAATAAGGGTAATCGCTGAAAATATCTTCCGGGCTCTCGTACTCCTCCAATTGCACCAGGAAGCATTTACCGCAGACAAAGACGTGAAGCGGGTAGTAAACTTCCCCGCGATTGAAATCCGCCGCGGCGGGATAGGTCTCACACAGCGGGGACATTCCAAGGTCCACGAACGTTTGCTCGAGGCCGACGCCGCAGAAGCGGCACGTCTTTGCGGCAGTCTGCTGCTGAATTTCAGGTAGTACCATCGTTTGCGTCATCTCAGGCTCCGAACGGTGAATTAGGCGACAACCGCGGTTTCCGCGGGCTGATGGGTCCAGCGCAAGGAAGCGTCCAACCGCCCCTGCTCCTGGAGGCGCCGGATATGGCTGATGCGGACGTACCGGCCGCGCTCGACATCCTCAAACGTGAGACCCGCAGCGCGATAGGAGTCATAAAGCTCCTGGGCGCCCAGGCGGGCGGTCCACTGCGGTTCGAAGCTCGGCAGCACGCGCCGGATCTTATCGCAGTTCACGCGGTAGCAGCGCTTGTCAGGCCCGCCGCCCGGAGCGTATTCCACACGGCACCCCGGCACGGTTTCGGCCACAATGTCCGCCAGCTCGCGGATGCGGTAATTTTCATCCGTGCGCCCCACGTTGAACGTCTGGTTGTGAACGGCCTCGCGAGGCGCTTCAAGCGCGGCCAGCGCGGCGCCGATGATGTCACGGATATGAACGATGGGACGCCACGGCGTGCCATCGCTTTTGATATAGACGCGGCCCGTCGTGTACGCCGCTGCGACAAAATCGTTCAACACAATATCGAGCCGCAGCCGCGGCGATGCGCCGTAGGCGGTGGCGTTTCTCAGGTATGTGGGGCTGAAGTGATCGTCCGCCAGTCGGGCCACGTCGCGCTCGACGAAGACTTTGCTTTCGCCATACGCGGTGATCGGGTTCAGCGCCGCGGTTTCGTCATGCATCGCGTCGCCCGCCGCGCCGTACGTGCTGCACGAGGAAGAAAAGACAAATCGCTCAACGCCCGCCGCCTTGGCCAGCTCCGCGAGGCGCACCGAGGCGTGATAGTTAATGTCGTAAGTAAGGCTGCGGTCGAGATTGCCCAAGGGATCGTTCGAGAGCGCCGCCAGATGCACCACCGCGTCCATTCCGGCGAGATCGGCCTGGGTCAGCTCGCGGAGGTCTTTCTTAATCGCAGGCAGTTCCGGTTGCGCCCCGCCCAGATCGCAGCCCGCGAAAAGGTCTGTATCCAGGCCAACCACTTCGTGGCCGGCGGCTTCGAAAACGGGACCGGCAACCGCTCCGATGTAACCTTTGTGTCCGGTCAACAGTATTTTCATTCTCGTCGAACTCCTTCAAATAGGTTGGCCCCTGTATAGGAAGGCCCTTCGTGGTTTGATCCTTCCGGCATCTCTTCCCTTGCTGGCACGAGCAACCCGTTCGCCAAAAGCAGGTCCGCCGCCTCGCGGATCAGTATGAACGGCAAGCCCGAACGCTCGGCAATATCGAGCAGCGAGTGCTCGCCGTCGGAAAAATTCAGGACCCACAATCGGGCGTTGATTTCCGCCCCAATCGACTCGCCGCCGGTCGAGCGGTAAAGCCCCCGGCGCCCAAGCTGCGGCTCGCCGTAAGGGCTGAGGTTGCGATATCGCCGGTTGCCTTCGAGCACATCCATGATGGCGGTGCACACGCGCAGCGACCCGGCAAGCTGCGTTGGCTGGATGAAGTCCAGGTTGTCCGCCGAAGTGTGATACTCCGGAAAACTTCCCCACACGCTGCGCATCAGGCAGCCCACGGCGAGATTGAAACCCGGCGAGCAGTACTGCCGCTCATCGTAACCATAAGGCGAGAATTCCAGGATCTCCGCCCGTTGGCTGTCATGCCCAAGGACATGCGCCGCCGCCCGGTCGATTTCGGTGTTCCCTCGCCGGCTCTTTTTATAATGAAATCCGCCGGCGTCACCCAGACAGGTGAGGACCAACCCATGACGGATGTTCTGAACTCCCCTGCGATTTCGCGCGAGCCATGTGATCGCCCCGATCGTGCCGGGAATAAAAAGGAAGCGGTAGGAATAACGAAGGTTGCGCCCTGAGAGAAACCGCGCGAGATGCGCCGCAACCGCCAGCCCGGAGAGATTGTCATTGGCAAGCGAAGGATGGCAGACGTGACAGGAAATCAGAACCTCGTCGGCCAACCGGCCCGGCAGATAGCACTCGCCATAAGTCAAGCGCCCGTCTTCCAACGAGGAATCGATGCATACCTCGTAATTGCCGTCTTCGAGCGCGGTCAGTTGATTGTGGGTAAGGCAAAATCCCCAGTCTTTCTGGTAGTACGACGTGCGGTAAGGAATCCAGCCGGGATGCTCGGGAATCGTGTAGAGATGCGGCTTGAGCTCACTCAGCGGCATGGTTCGATGCACCGGCGTGCTGTAATTCACAACGTGCAGGTTGTGCTTTTGGAAATCCACAACGCGCTCGCCGGATGGCGCCTTGATGTAGGCGTCGCGGATGTTCCATTCTTGCGGGATGGTCCAATCGAGGACGTCCGTCCCGGTGGCGACGTCAACGGTGCGGAGCGGAATGAGGCGCTGAATCAAAGCCAGAGTCTTCCGGATGCCCTCGCCCGTGATGCTCCGGCAGATCGGATAAAGCTCCTCCGCAAACCGGTGCATCTCCCGGCCGATTTCCGACTTATCCCTCTGGTCGAAGTCTTTCAGCAGACTCATCGCTTTATTTGAACTCCGCCTTCTGCCTTCCGGACAGCCTACTTAGCTATATTCGAAATTGGTGTAGTGTTGGTCTCGTTCTGAAATCACTTCCACGCTTCCCGGCCAGATGATCCCGAAAGCCGGATCGTCCCAACGACATCCGCGCGCCGATTCCGGGTTGTAGAATTCCGACATCTGATAACAAACCTCGGTTTCATCTTCCAGGGTCAGAAAGCCGTGGGCACAGCCTTCCGGAACGTAAACCATGTTGCGTTTTTCCGCTGTCAAGGCGATTCCCACCCAACTTTTGAACGCCCGGGACCCGGGACGAAGATCTAGCACCACGTCGTAAATCGCCCCCTTCGTGCAACGCACCACTTTGGCTTCCTCATAAGGCGGCGCCTGATAATGCATGCCGCGAAGCGTCCCCTTGCGCGAGTTGAAGGAAATGTTGCATTGGACCAGCTTGGGATTCAGTTTATGATCTTCGAACTCCTTCTGGCACCACGAGCGCGCAAAGAAACCGCGATCGTCGGTATGAGGTTCAATCTGAAGCTCGAAAACTCCAGGAATAGCGGTTTCCTCAAAGATCATCGTTGTCGCGCCCTGAAAGGGCGTCAGATAATAGCCGGGGGCAGCGCCCCCGGAGATGAAGCCCACGCCGGGTCCGACCCTGAAAGGGTCGCATCCCGCATTTGCTGAGAAACGACGTCCCTCCAAGAAGCGGCGAATATCTGGGTCATGGACCTGTTTCTTGCTTGTATGACCCCTTCAGGGTCACAGGTCACAAGGGGTTCCCAATTTCCGGGGGCGTTGCCCCCCGGCTATTGTATGAATCCCCTCCGGGGATTTGCACCAAGGCAGCGGCGATCGCCTCTCACCCGCTCCTCATTAAACCTGATCGGCATCTCCCGCCCGCAGCGTGAGCGATAAAACGGATCACGCACCGTTCAAGGCAGCAGGCCATAGGCGACAAACTGCGTCTGGCCGGCGATAAATACCTTGCCGTTGGCGACGAGCGGTATCGAAAACTTCGGGGGGTAATCCATCGTATCGCGGGTTCCCGATTCGTTACTGTCGTACAGTTCGTGAGTGAGGTCATTCGCGTCGTAGGCAATGAGGACGCCCGGAGTGGTCGCATCACTGTTCGGAGTGCCCAGGTTCTCAAGCGCCCAGAGGATGCCGTTGCTGCCTCCGTTCGATGAAATCGAAAACGAGCCCCCGCGGCAGGGGAAAACGATTGCGGACTGCGACGCCGGAGTTGCTGACAACAATCCGTTCGTTAATTTAAACGCCTTGAGAGTATCGTTCTGGGAGGCGAAGTAGACGTTGCCGCCGAAATAGACGGGCGTGCTGAAGTTGTGACCCACCAGAACGCCTGTGAGCTCTTGAACGATCTGGCTATCGCTCGAGGGGTTGTAATGCCCCATGTTGTCGCGGTTGAGGACATAAATCACTCCGTTCTTCCCGGCGCTGATGAGCAGGTGCGGATAAGGTCCCGTGGGTTGATCCACTAAGAGCGTCGGACCGCCAGCCCCCAAGTCGATGTTATTCAGATCCATATTCGACTGGTCGTGAGGAGTGAAGTAATCCACAACGGTTCCGTTCGGAGCGATCTTCTCAAACGTGTCGCCGTAATCGGCGCCGCCCGTATTGGCGTCGAACGTGCCGTTGCCGGTTATGAAATAGATGTTCCCGCTTGCGTCCGTGGCCAAGCCGCCGCCGCTCTGCCAGATGCCTGCTCCAGAGCCATTGGG
>DASUKV010000312.1:0-6972 GCA_036278555.1 Terriglobia bacterium | reverse complement strand
ATCCGTCGCGGCGTTTGTCGTGAGAATGATGATCGTGTTCTTGAAGTCGATCTCGCGGCCCTCGCCATCTTCCATCATTCCTTTGTCAAACACCTGGTAGAAAAGCTCCAGCACGTCGGGGTGAGCCTTTTCAACTTCGTCGAGAAGGACAACGGAATAGGGTCTGCGGCGCACCGCCTCCGTAAGGACTCCGCCCTCGCCGTATCCCACGTATCCGGGAGGCGAGCCCTTCAGCGTTGAAACTGTATGCGCTTCCTGGAATTCGGACATGTTGATCGTAATCAGATTTCGCTCGCCACCGTAGAGCAGGTCGGAAAGCGCCAGCGCGGTTTCTGTTTTTCCTACGCCGCTCGGCCCCACCAGCATGAAGACGCCGATGGGCTTGTTCGGATCGTCAAGCCGCGCGCGCGAAGTGGAGATTCGCTGGCTGATGACGTCGAGCGCGTGCATCTGCCCGATCACGCGCTTTCCCAGCAACGAAGGCAGGGACAGCACGGTTGAAATCTCATCCTTCATCATTTTGCCGACCGGAATTCCGGTCCAGGCTGAGATCACTTCGCCCACAATCTGGGCATCCACCGCGACACGCATCATGGGGGACTCTCCTTGCAGCGTGGCGAGTTCGCCCTCTGCCTTGGCAAGCTCCGCTCGCAAGGCGACGGGATCCGCGGCTGAAGCCGCACCCGCCGCCGCAGCCGCCGCGCTGCCCCCGCCGTCCGCATGAGCCGCGGCCGGTGCGGACGCCGCCGGTGCGCCTTCAATCTGTGCGTGAAACTCGCGGACGTGCGAAACCAGGTCGCCTTCCTTCTTCCATCGCTCGCGTAAACCGCCGAGGCGTTCTTCCAAGCTTTTCCTCTGCGCCGCAATTTCTTCCAGGCGCTCCGCGTGGTTTGCGCCGAGCGCCGTTTCGCGCTCCAGAATTCTCTGCTGCACGGCGAGGTCGTCAAGCTGCCGGGTGGCATCCTCAATCGCCGGAGGCGTCGCATTCTGCCCCAGCGAGAGGCGGGCGCACGCCGTATCCAGAATGCTGACGGCTTTGTCAGGGAGCTGACGGCCGGCCAGGTAGCGATGCGATAAGCGAACGGCGGCCGAGAGGCCCTCGTCGAGGATGCGAACATTGTGGTGCTTCTCGAGCGAGGGAACAATCCCGCGCAGCATCACCATGCACTTGGCCTCGTCCGGCTCTTCCACCTTCACCACCTGGAAGCGTCGAGCCAGCGCGGCGTCCTTTTCAAAATACTTTTTGTATTCGGACCAAGTGGTTGCGGCAATCGTTCGGAGCTCGCCGCGCGCGAGCGCCGGCTTCAGCAAATTGGCGGCATCGCCCTGCCCGGCCTGGCCGCCCGCGCCGATCATGGTATGCGCTTCGTCAATAAACAGAATGATCGGAGAGGGGGACGACTTCACTTCCTCAATAAGGCCCTTCAGCCGGTTTTCGAATTCGCCTTTGATTCCAGCGCCCGCCTGGAGTAAAGCCAGATCGAGCGTGCGAATCGTCACGTTGCGAAGCGAAGGCGGCACGTCGCCTTGGGACACGCGCAGAGCAAAACCTTCCACTACAGCCGTCTTGCCCACACCCGCCTCGCCCGTGAGGATCGGGTTGTTCTGCCGCCGGCGCGTCAGAATATCAATCACCTGCCGCACCTCGTGATCGCGCCCCAGCACCGGATCGATCTTCCCTTGGCGGGCGTTCTCAGTGAGGTTGACGGTGTATTGGTTCAAGTTCTGGGTCTTGCCTCCCGTCGCCGCTCCTGGGGTAGCGAAGGCTCCGGGCGCTTCGGTCGCTGTGAGCGTTTCTTCGCTGGTGCGGGCGGTAATGCCCCCGAATTCCTTGCGTAGCGCCTCACCCTCAATTTTCTGAAATTCCTTGCTCACGTCCCGAACCAAACGCGACAACTCGTCATTCGACGTCAGGGCCAGAATGGTGAAGCCGGTGCGAATCTGGACGGCTCCGTAGTCGAGCGAGCCGAGGGTCCATGCCTCCGTAAACATTTTGACAAGCGTCGGACTCAGCGCCGGAGTCCTTGCGTTTCCCGACTTCAGCTTGTCCAGGCTGCGGGTGAGCTCCGCCGAGAGCCTGGATTTCTCGACGCGAAAATGGCTCAGGATCTGCAGGAAATCTGTGTCGGGCGCATCCAACAGTTTTAAGAGGTAGTGTTCGATTTCCACATCGTAGTGCGTGCGCGAAAGACACAGCCCCGCTGCGGCCTCGAGCGCGCTGCGCGTGGGATCATTTAGTTTTGCAATGAGGGCTTTCAGACTGATGGCCATAATTTTCTCCCCTTCAGCTAAAGCGCGAGCACGGTATCGTCCGCATGGGACCGGCTGGGCGCCGACTTGACCCAGCTCAGCCAACCTAACCTCGGCGCCGCATCCTCACCGGCGCCGAGTTCGCAGGACGGAACGTCCTCGCGCTTCAGAATAAGTTGTATTTCGAAATCCAATTCGCCGTTCGAAAAAAAACGGGTCAGAGCGCGCACCGGCTCGTAAGCGGTCCCGGTCGGCAGGAAATCGAGGTATTGCGCGAGGTTCAGCGGTCCCAGCTTGATCCGCACCCGCGACTCCTGCGTCCACACTTCGTCTCCCACTACAGCGCCCATTCCCAACTGCTGGGAATAACCACTCTCTTCTTCCAGGCGGCACTGCGTGGGCGAGTCCAGCCGGTACCACGCGCCCGCAAACTGCTCGATCTCAACCGGCACGTCAAAATAGTCGCTCAAAAGTTGCTTCAGGGCCGCCGCCGATCGCGGCCGCTGCGAGAGCAGACCCGCATAATACAGCAAAGAACTATCCGGCACCGGTTGACGGTCATCAAGTCCCGCGGTGCCGAGACCGATGAAATCCTTCAAATATTCCGTGAAACGGTCCCTTTCGTCCCGTTCGTAAGAAACGGCGAAACGGTATTTCTCCCACGCCCGGTAGAAAAAAGAAATCATCCGGTGGTTGAAGAGATCCAGGAAATCACGGAGCGCTTTGTCCCCTGCCCGGAGCCTGCTCATCACAAGCTCCGTGTAATAGAGCGGCAGGACTCCCAGGGGGCCCGTCAATCCCATGAAATTGACGGCCATACGGGGCCGGCGCTCGCGGCTCTCCGGCCAGTCCAGCGACTGGATTTCGCTGGCTGGAAATGAGAGCGAGGAATGTGACCCAAAGCGCACCACTTCCTCCGCGGGCTTCTCAAACCGCCCCACGGCCTTGCGCCCGGGCAGGAGCCGCTCGATCAGCCGGACCGCCTGGAAGAACTCAAAGCGGAAGGGCTGCGCCCGAAGTTCGCGTTCTATCGCTTTTGCTTCTACACCAGAATCGTTTGTCCCGCCCGCGGCGGCCATTCGTGCAGCGCCTCCCTTCTCTGTTTTGTGGTCGCGGCAAGCTGTGTGAAGCTGTTCATTGACGCGTACAAGCCCAGAAAATATTCCAAAACCTTGGCGAAAAGATAAACTCCTCCGCCCGAGAAGTGCTCTTCGTCAAATTCGGCGGTCACGTGAGTGCCGCGCACAAAGGAAATCCCGTTCTCCGAAACCACCCGCGCGAAGTGCCGCCGAGAATGTAGCCCCGCCAGGCCCTCAATCTGCCTTTCAGCCTCCGGCAAGCCCGAAAAATTATACAGCTTCAGGATTTCCTTGAGAGCCTCTTTTCCGTCGTCAACCAGCGAAAGGTAATTGAGCGACAGATGAGAAATCAGCCGCCAGAGCGCGGCGCTCCCGAGCGGCGGGCGCACCGTCCGGGTGGGCTTCTTCAAGGCGATAATGCGCTTGATGGATGGAACACCTTCCACTTCAAAATCACCGGCCTCGTTCCCGAAGGGCAGCCGGAAAGGCAGGTCGCGGTTGGAACAGGTGCAGCGCACCGTCACCGTATCGGAAGCGGGCAGCGCCGGGCGCGATGAGAGATCAACGAGCGAGAGGAACACATCCGTGCCTTCATCGTTCTTGCGGGCGGACGGGCGCCGCGTGGCGTGCCAGTAAACCTGCTCTTTTCGTCCCCGCGAACCATGGCGGAACGAATAGAGCGATTCGAGCGAAGTCACTTCATGAGATTGCGGATTCGAAACCACCACTTCATCGACGGAAAAAACCTCTGTCGCGTGCCTTCGC
Organism: Terriglobia bacterium; assembly: GCA_036278555.1. GTDB lineage: Bacteria > Acidobacteriota > Terriglobia > UBA7540 > UBA7540 > RH2-MAG17b. Next base: position 2,878 of record DASUKV010000312.1, on the reverse strand, counting down.
CGCGCATCGGGAACCACCGCATATTCGGAGCGCGTCTGGTCGAGGAGTATCGGCTCCGCCGTCTGCGGAAATAAGTTAATCACCGGCGAACAGCCCAGGCGAATCGTGCCCGGCGTCACCCCCACCTCAAGCTTTTGCTGCCGGTCGCTCAGCTCAAAGGGCGAGATCAGAAAGATAATCTCGACCCTGTTCTTGAAGCCGCCCAGGACGCTCGCATCGAAGTCCCTAAGCTCAAAGAAGAAAAACTTTTCGGGGAACGAAAAGTATTCCTGCACCAGCCGGTAGCCCATGAAGGACCGCCGCGGATACGGCAGCAGCGCGTCGTCTTCGGAAAATCCCAGCGGAACCAGCGAACCCGGCGGCAGCACCCGCGGCGCCGCCTTCAGCCCGCGTTCCGGATCACGAACCAGAATCCGGGCGCAGTTGTTCGAGAGCAACTCGTAAAGCGTGTGTACCAGCGCCCCTTCACCGTTCAAGTGGAATTGCAATGAATTGATTTCGAGCTTGTCAAAGCTCACGTCCGGCAAACAAGTGAGCTCAATTTTCAAAAACGCCACCGTATCGCGCGACTTCACGGGCGGCTCCAGCCGGTCGGGCGTTCCCCACTGCGCCTCCGAGACCGTGAAGGGCCAGAGCGTGATGTCGTAACAGGTGCGAAACTTGCAGGGCATATCGCCCACCGGACGGGAATAGAGCATGGAGCCGCGAGAAATCGCGAGCCCGGTGGTGAGCTTCCCTTGTTCCGGATCGAGGTGGAATTGCGCTACCGACATGGAGGGGACAGGCCGCAGATAGTGGGGATAAAGGATGCCCAGCAGCGCTTCGGTGATTTCCGGGAATTCATCATCCACTTTCAGATGAACCCGCGCCGCGAGGAAGGCGAACGATTCAATCATCCGCTCCACATGCGGATCCTTGCTGCCATCCGGCTCGAGCAGGAGGCGAGCCGCGATTTTCGGGTGCGTCTCCGCGAACTCCGCGCCCATCTGCCGCAGAAACGTCAGCTCGCGTTCGAAGTAGTCGCGCAGCTCATCGCGCACTGCCTTCCCCTTTCACCTCGTATTCACCCGTGTTCGTCTCAAGCACCGTGTCAAAGTAAACGTGCTCGGGAGCGGGGTCCACGCGAAGCAAGCCTTCGATCAGGAAATGGAGGCTGCGGTTGCTCTCGCTCAGCGGCTGAAGGCTCACCTTCACCCCCAGGAGCCTCGGCTCAAACTCGGCGATGGTGGATTCGATTGTTCGCAGTAGCCGGCTCTGGTCTTTCGCAGACCGCAAACTGAGCGAAGTGATGTCGGGCAGGCCGTAGTCATAGATCGTGCCTTGCAGTTCCCTGGGATTCTCGGCCATCACATGCAGCGGCTGCCGCGTATTGAGAAGCCACTCGAGATCACGCCGCAGCGCCGCTTTCATCTCCCGAAGCGATTGCGCGCGCGTCAGCGGCGCCTCCACTCCGCTCTTCGGATCGCTATCGAGCAAGCGGTCGAGGACGGAGAGCCGTACCGGGGCGTCAATCTCTCGCTTGGCCATCGATTATTTCAAGCAGTTCAGCGCCTGGGCCGGATCCAGCCGGCAGATGCGCTCGTAAACCTTCTGCCGTTCCGCCGCGTCATGCTCCAATTTGGTGAGGCACTTGAAAAGCAGCATCAGCGGCTGAGCGACCATTTCCGGCGGCTCCCACTCCTCCAGCCGCCGCCGCTCGATTTCGCCGGAAAGCTCTTCGAGAATGGGAAAGGCGATGGACTCATTACCCGTCACCATGCAGATTCCCGCCAGTTGAATCTTGCGATGGAAGCGCGCCCGTCCGGAATGTTCCTGGGCCAGCGCGGAGGCGAGAATTGCAACCGCTTCCTGCGTCCGCCCCTGGCGCGCCGCCTGGTTCGCCAGCTCATAGGCGTCGGGCGGAGCGTCTTCTCCGGGCTCCTCGTCCTGCGGCTCGATGACGGGAACCGGAAGCGCCACCTCTTCGGGCTGCACGGCCTCGACGGGCGCGGGCGGCGGGGGAACGATTTCCTCCCGCAGCCAACTCTGCGTCTCGCCGTTCGCCACCGGCGTATCGTCCATGAGCGTTAGCTCAGGCAAGCCAGGGTAATCCGCAAGCAGCGCCTTAAGCTCCGAACGGACCGCCGCCGCAATCAGATCGTAGTAGCTTCCCAACTCCGCGCACGCCCGCACGGCGTAACGATGGACGTCCAGCCACCCCCGTCCGCACGGCATGCCCACGGCCGTTTCCGCCGCCTCCAGCACCTCCTGCCATTGTCCTTCAAGCGACGCCCGCTTGATCTGCTGGCGAATTTCGGTTGGCGGCGGGTCGAGCAGCGTCGCGTCAATTTCAGAACCGCCCGCCCGCAGCTCGCCCCAACGCAGCGCCCGGAGCATCAGGAAAGGCACTGGGCTGTACGGTTCTTGCTGCCGCAGGTATCGCGCGACGGCAACCACTCTCTGGATCGCGTCATCGCGGTCGGCCGGCTCCTCGCTGAGCGCTTTTCGCGTCCGGGGCCGCGCCGCCGTGGCAGCCTGTTCCGCTTCAGGCTCAGCGGCGACGCCGGTAATCTCTTCCCCAATTTCGGCGGCTGGTTCCGCGGACTCTTCCTCCGCAGTCTCAGCGCTGGGCTCCTGCTCCTCCTTTTTCTTCAGCAGAATGCGGATGGTCTGCTTCACTTCCTCCAGGCTGGTCCGCAGATTCCCAAAAGCCGGGGCGATATCTCCGAACTTTTCGTTGCAAACCCCGTCAAGATTCTCGATCGATTCAAGAGCGGCATCGATCTCCCCGGTAACCTCCTGGTAGAAGGCCTTCTTCGTAATGGCTAAAGTCTCGTCAAATTCCTCTGGGGTCAGCTTCTTTTCTTCGATGGCCTCGTCGCGCGTCTTCTTTTTTGCT
>DASUKV010000311.1:0-4687 GCA_036278555.1 Terriglobia bacterium | reverse complement strand
AGGCGGCATAGACAACCGGCGCTTCGGGCGCTCCCGAATCCTCCGGTCCCAGCGTTAAAGGCTTGTTGAGATAATAAGCGCCTTCCCGGACCAGCACCCGGACAGGCTTCCGCGCCTGTGTTGTGGCGGCGCGCACCGCCTTTTGCGCCCGCTCTAACGTCCGAAACGGCTTGCTTTCGGTTCCTGGATTCTGATCGTCGCCGGCCGTCGCCACATAAAATTCCAAATCGCTGGAGGCGCGCGGCGAAAGCAGCGAAAGCTCCGATACCGATCCGGCACGCGTTGCCGGATCGGTCGCGCCAAAGGCCGCCATCCCGGCGCCAACCTTCACAAACTCCCGGCGGCTCATTTTGAATCTTTCACGCACGCATGGCTCCATCAGCGCTGCGCGGCCACAGCGCAGGCTGCGAGCAAACAGTCAAATTGCCGTTGAATCTCCTTGTTAATCCGGCTCACCCACCTCGATGACTGCCTTGACGAGCGTTTGCCGGCCTGGAAGCTCCTGGAAGCGCTGCGGCACTTCCCCCAGTTCCAAGCGGTCAGTAATCCAGGGCCGGGGATCGATTTCGCCCTTTTCGATCATCCGAATGATGCGCGGAAAGTGGCGCAAATTACCCCGGGTTGCGAGCACGGTCATTTCCCGCCGGTGGAACTGCCAATCATCAAACGAAATCCGGCCTTTAATCAAGCCGGCAAACACAATCCGTCCGCCCGGCGCCACATAATTAAAGCTGTTTTCCATGGCCTCGGGGCTGCCCGTCGCGTCGAAAACCACATCTGCTAATTTGTTGTCCGGCGAGGCGAGCGCCTCAATACCCAATTTCTCAACCAGCGCCCGCCGTTGTTCCTGGATTTCCAACGCCCGGACCACTCCTCCGGTCGCGGATGCGAATTGCATCACGGCGAGGCCGATGGGGCCCGCACCAACCACCAAAACCTGTTCACCTCTCTGAACGCCGCTGCGCTGAACCGCCTGGGCGCCCACGCTCAGCGGCTCAAGTAGCGCTAACTGATCGAAACTCAGCCTTTTGGATTTGTGCAGGAGACTCATGGGAACAGAAAGGAAAGATTGCATTCCTCCGTCCGTCTGAATACCCAGGATGCGAAGCTCTTCGCAGCAATTCGGCCGGTCCAGCCTGCACGCGCGGCATTTGCCACAACTCAGGTAAGGATCAATGGCGCAGCGGTCGCCCGCCCGGATGCCGTGATCGTTTGCGGGCGCTTCCATCACCTCACAGCTCATCTCGTGGCCCAAAACCCGCGGATAACTGTATGCTGGATGCGCCCCCGCGAAGCCCTTAAAATCACTGCCGCAAACTCCAATCCGCCGGATACGCACCAAGGCCTCGTCCGAACCACGCCGCGGGGGGTCTGCCTCCAACTTCTCAAATTTGCCAGGCTCTCTCAATACGATCTGGCGCATGAAATCCTCGTTTTATGACACTCATTTGCTTCTTTGTCCTGAATCGGCCTTGAGTGATTTACCAATGTGGGGTCAATGGCTTTCGGCACTGAGCGTCATCGTAACGGGTGAATTTGATTCTTTCCGCATCCACACAACAAGGTCGGCGCCGTCGAGCCGGTGAATGTGTCCCATCCGGTTCTCCTTGCCCCAATTCACGGTTTTCCCGTTGACTTTTAGCCGTGCGGCTTCCGTGCCCCAGTTTTTGACAACGATGGCGGGATCATAAAGTGGTGAATTTTCGCTTGCCTGGAAATTAATTTCCAAGGCTGCCGGTTGCGAGCCTGGCTGACGCGCAATGACAAAAGCCCGCTGCGCGGGGTCATACCCTTTGCTTGTGTATCCTTCACCGGTCACGGTCATCTGTGGCGGTGAAATCCAGGATTTCGCCAGCGGCAGCAGATTCGCAGCCCCTTGCGACGTCAGCCCGTCCAGCAGAATCTTGGTCATCGATTCCGGCGTTCTCGAATAGACCTTCCAGTGAATGTGCGAAAGCGAGGTGTGGGACGCGCGGTCGGCCGCCACGCAGGGCCTGCCGCTGGAAGCAATCTGGGCCACCGGCCAATGGTTCCAACACTCGAAGGTGAAATAGGTTTTCTCACCCCCATAGATACCAAAACTTGAGTGATCCGGCGAGACAATCTGGAACGGCTTCCATTCCGATTTCAGGTTCACCAACTGAATATTCGCGCCCTGCGGCTTGTCAGCGTTCTTGGGTCCGTGGGGATAGTCGAAAACTTTCGGAGCCTTGGCTTGCCAAGTGTAGGTCGCGGTCTGACCTTGCATGTTTTCAAGCGTCAACGCATCCAGATTGATGTTGTCTTCGGGGCGCGTGCCCGGCTGGTTGATGACGATGGTTTCCTGGAACTCGTGGCCCTTATCGAGCGCCGAGCTTCGAATAACTTGTTTTCTCACGGCAACGCCGTCGGGATAGACCGTCCAGTACTCGTCGGCCCAGTCGAACCAGCCGGTAAAGGGATCCGGCCACGCGCCGATGTAATGCTCCACCTCATTCAATGCATAGCGCCAGTGCACGACCACGCGGGCGTTATTGTTCTCGATGATGCTCACGTGCGAATAGCGGCTCTGCTTATCGGACATCGGCTCGCAATCACCGCCATCGGGGCATCCGCTTCCCCCTGTCTCCAGAAATTCATCGGTGTACCACTTATCGTTTTCCGTCACCCAGGCGGGTATGTAGTTCGTGCCCTGCCAGAAAACCAGGCGAATGGGCGCTTCATCAAAACGTACTACGACGTCCGATTGCGGCCCGATTCGCCGCGGACGGTCCCACGTATCCTGAAATTTCAGCGTGGCGTAGTAAGCTCCGAACCGGCCCGCGCCGGGAGGTCCGGAGGGCATCTTCGGCCACGGCAGCACCTCGCCCTCGGGCGCCTGCACGGAAGCATAAGTCTGCGCCAGGGATTCCGCACTCAAGCTGTGGTCATAAATTTCAATCTCATCCAGTATTCCGTCGAGCGAATACCACACCGCATACTTCGGATGAATCAATCCTGAAGGCACTGGCAACATCGCTCTTCGGACTCGCCCGATCAGAATATCCACACGGTCGGCAGTGGTCATCTGACCCTGGACCGGCAGATGGCCCGCCGGTTTGCCGTCAATGTAAATGGTCAAGCCTTGGCTGGCATCGTACGTGCCCGCAATGTGCGCCCACTTTTTCAGAGGGAGCTGTTCGGTTGAGGTCAACGTCTCCCACGCTCCCGCCACCGCGACTTTTAAGCCGACGTGCCCGAAGGCGTCGATCCCGAAGGCATAGCCCGCCTGCTGGTCTTCCTCATGGTCCACTACCGGGACCCAGTTCCAGGGATAAGTGTTCAGCGCGACCCAGGCGTCAATGGTGAACGCGGTCGTAAGCTTCGGCGCATTTTTCGCATTCAGGGTGACACTGGTGGTATAGCCGTCGAACCGCAAGCCGTCGCCTTCAACGCCGGAGATGTACTTGTAGTAGCCTTCAACCTTGCATTCCGCTCCTCCCACGCTCTCGCGCGTGACGGCGGAGCTAGAAGAGTTGAAAGACCACTTCGCGACGAGTCCTGGGGTTTGAGGGAATGCGCCCGAAGCGAACGCGAGCGCCAGAATCATAACCAACGGTGTGTATCTCCATCGAATATCTCCGTTCACCGGCCACATCTCCTTATCTCATGAGTTCGATATTGGTTGATCCACTTTCGCGTCCGTATCTTATTGGCCTTGAGTTTGAATGTCAAGCATTTCTCCGGCTCAAAATTTAGAATCAGGCGTCCGGGAAGGAAATGCGGACCTTAGGGAAGCAGCGATCGAGCGGGCGCAGGCCGCCGCGACAAAGAGAGGGACGGCCACGGCCGCAGTATGGCTGCCTGGCCGATCCCGCAGGAAACAAGTGGGACAGATGGGACAGAAGAATTGACTTCCTCAGGGCGCGAAATTCTATCCGCGCTGCGGGATCGGCATAAAAGCCCCGTTCGTTTCGTAAATGAATGGTTATTTCATTAAAAAAAGTGTTGACATCGATGGCTATGTTTCATATAGTTCTCCCATTCTGAGAATGGTTGAACCAAACGGAGGGTGTGTTGCCATGTGCATCGGAAAGCGGCGGGTGAGACTTTCTGTCTGGGTGGTGGTGGTTCTTATCATGGGGATTTTTATAGGCGCCGGTCAGATGTTTGGCCAGGGCGCGACGGCGGCCATCAATGGCTCGATCACAGATTCGAGTGGGGCCGTAATTCCCGGGGCGAAGGTAACCTTGCGGAGCGCTGCGAGTGGGATGCAGAGAGCGGCCTTGGCAAATAGCAGCGGCCAATACGCATTTCCGGATGTGATTCCCGGGCGTTACACCCTGACAGTCAGCATGCAGGGCTTCAAGACGGTCACAGAAAAGGCGTTTGAGTTAAACGTCAATGAAACGTCGACGCACAATTTCACTTTGACCCTCGGAATTACCACGCAACAGGTCACAGTGACCGGAGCGGCCATTCACTTAGAGGCCTCCACGGCGGAACTCGGGACCGCGATACACCATAATCAAGTGAATGATTTGCCGCTGAACGGACGCAACTTCACGCAGCTTCTCGAACTCACCCCCGGCGTTTCGCCCATCAGCACGGGACAGAACAGCAGCGGCGGCGGCGGCTTCACGGGGAACGCCATCGGCAGTTTCACGTTTCCCTCGGTGGATGGCCAGAGCAACCGAAGCAATATGTTCCTGGTAGACGGGTTCACAAA
>DASUKV010000310.1:0-7148 GCA_036278555.1 Terriglobia bacterium | reverse complement strand
CCCTGCTGGGCCAGTCCCCGGCCGAGCGCCATGATGATGTAGTAGATGAAGACGAGCAGCACCGCCAGCATCACGCCTGTGGCTTTCCCTCCTTTGCGCGTGAAAAGGCCCAGCGGCATTCCCACCCAGGCCAGGGCGAGCGAGGCCAGCGGCAGCGCCAGCCGGTAATTCAGCTCAACGAGTCCATCGCGGCGGTAGCGCGGGTCGCGGGCGTAGCGGATGAGCGCGGGCAGCGTCATGGCATTCGCCGGGCGCAGGCTGGGGGTTGAGGAAGACGCCTGATCCGTGGGAATATGAATGTCCGTATCGGTAAAAGACACCACGGAATAGATCAGCGAATTCTGCGGATCCACCTCGTGCGTGGTGCCGTTTTCAAGGTGCAGGGTGAGGCCGCCCGATTCGGGATCGTTGACAAGATACCCGGATTCCGCTAAGGTCACTTTCGGCCTGTCCGGCTGCGATGTATCCGCAATGAACACCCCCTTCCACCGCGCCCCCGAATGGGTGACGTCTTTCAGGTAGATGAGAAGGTTGGGAAACTGTTCGATAAAAACGCGGGGCTTGAACTCATAGGGTATCTGCGCCGTCTTGAGCGCGGTTTCCATCTTGCGCAGGCGCCAGACGGCAGTGGGCGCGAGCGTCAGACTCATCGCCGAGGCCACAGCCCAGCCGATGAGCGCGTAGATCATCACCGGCCGCGCGAACTGCCCCAACGTGACGCCCGCCGCGCGCGCGGCGATCACTTCGCCATCGGCCGCCATGCGGCTCAGTCCGATCAGGACGCCCAGCAGAATGGCGATCGGGATGGTGAGAACCAGCACGGCGGGAATCGGCATGAGGAAAAGCTGGAGGGTGGTTGAAAGCGGCAGGTTCCGGCGCACCACAATTTCCAGCAGGCGATTGAGGTTCGGAAAATAGATGATGAAAGTAAAAATCAAAAGTCCCAGCAGGGAGTGCGAGGAGATTTCTTTCAGGATATAGCGGGTGAGGATCTTCATCGCGCGAATCGGGATTCATTGAGGAGTATAGCGCAAAATCATGCCCTTGACAGACGTCATGCTGCTCTGGCACATGCACCAACCCTACTATAAGGACTTGGTTGAAGACCGCTACGCCATGCCCTGGGTCCGCCTTCACACGTTGAAAGATTATTACGGCATGGCGGCGATGATCGAGGAATTCCCCAGCGTCCACATGACGTTTAACATGGTTCCCTCGCTCGTCGCGCAGATTCTTGATTACGCAAGCGGCGCGGCCCAGGAAGAAAGCTACGAGCTTGCTTTCAAACCAGCGCGGGATCTCGCGCCTGAGGAAAAAGAGCGGCTGGTGAAGTATGCCTTTCAGATCAACCACGAAAACCTGCTCAGCCGCTATCCGCGCTTCTGGGAGCTGTTCCAGAAATCTAAAGGTTTCGGAACCGAGCCGCGCGCCGAGCTGATCCCGAGCCTTCAAGAATTACTTGATCTTCAGGTTCTTTCTCAGCTTGCCTGGTTTGACGAAATCTACCTGGCGCGCGATCCGGGAATCAGCGCGCTTGCCGCCAGGCAGCGGAACTACGCCGAGGAAGACAAAGTGTTGCTTCGGGCGAAGGAGTCCGAAATATTTAATGTAACACTTGATGTTTATCGCAAGGCGTCGGAGCGCGGCCAGATCGAAATCTCGACCTCTCCTTTCTATCATCCGATCCTCCCCTTGCTCTGCGATACCAACGCCGGAGCGGAATCATCTCCCGGCTTGCGCCTGCCCCGGCTACGGTTCCAGCACCCGGAGGATGCCCGCGACCAGTTGCGCGAAGCCGCCAAGCTGCACGAAAAGGTTTTCGGCAGCCGTCCGCGCGGATTCTGGCCGAGCGAGGGCAGCGTTTCCCCGGAAGCGCTACGGATCGCGTCAACCGAGGGCTTCGCCTGGGCTGCCACCGATGAAGGGGTGCTGGGCCGCTCGCTGCGGACTTACTTTCACCGGCACGGTGACGGCGGCGTTCAGGATGGCTGGCAGCTTTACCGGCCGCACCGGTTTGTCACCGGCGGCGCGCCGGTCGATCTCTTTTTCCGCGACCATCACCTTTCGGACCTGATCGGTTTCGTTTATTCGCGCATGGATCCCGAAGACGCCGCCCGCGACCTCGTCGGCCGCATCCGCTCCGCCGCGCACAGCACGGGCGGCGCACCGGCTGTCGTCTCAATTATTCTGGATGGCGAGAACGCCTGGGAATATTACCCCGGCAACGGGCGCGAGTTTCTGAGGCGATTCTACGGCTTGCTTTCCGAGCAAGGCGATATGCGGGCGCGCACGCCGAGTGAAATCCTGGCCGGCTTCGATCGCTTTCCTCTGCCGTCTTTGACGCCCGGCTCCTGGATCAACGCCAACTTCAACGTCTGGATTGGCGCGGACGAAGACAATAGAGCCTGGGACCTGCTGAGCGGCGCGCGAAATTTCTTTGCGGAAAACGAGGCGAGGGCGGAAATCGATCCGCAACAGGTCGAAAAGGCGCGGCAGGAATTGTGGATCGCTGAAGGCAGCGACTGGTGCTGGTGGTACGGGCCGGAGCACTCAACCGCGAACGACGAAGAATTTGATTTGCTCTACCGGAAGCATCTGGGCAATCTGTATCGCCTTCTCGGCGGGCACGCTCCCGATGAGCTCGCCATTCCCATCAAGCGGCCGCGGCTCGACGGCTACAACATTCCCCCCACCGCCCTGATTGAACCCGTCATCGACGGCCGCGAAACCACCTACTTCGAATGGTTAGGAGCCGGCGTCTACATGCCCGATGAGCGCTCTGCGGCGCTTCACAAATCCCTGCAGTACATCAAGGAGCTGTTTTACGGTTATAGCGATTCAGCAATATATCTCAGGCTTGACTTGAAGGATGATTTCATCAAGGCCCAGCCCGATTTTGAGATTCACGTGAACCTTGGTAAGGAGCGCGGGGCGCATCTGCAGGCAATCGTTTCGGACGGATCGTTAAGTCAGGCGGAATTCGCGGGTGAGGGAAAGCATCTGGCTTGCCTCGGCCAGTGCTCCGAGGGCGCCCAGATCGCGTTTGGCCAGGTTTTTGAGGTGGCGCTCAGCTATTCGCTCCTCGGTTTGGCGCCGCAGCAAAGGACGGATTTGCAGGTCTCGTTCTGGGTGAATCAATTGCCGGTCCAGATTTTGCCGCGCGAGGGCTGGCTTAGCCTCGAACTCACGTCCGACCTGGTAGCGTGGTGATGGTATGCCAATGCTGATGTCGGTTGCGTAATTTCATCGAGCTTCGTTCTGCCATATCTTTAACCCTCACCCACCGCTTCGCGGTCCCCCCTCTCCCTGTGGGAGAGGGCTATTATCGCATCAGCGGCCCTCTCCCTCCGGGAGAGGGTGGCCGAAGGCCGGGTGAGGGGCCGTTCTCTCGCCAGCTTATCTCGCAAACCATCCCGGCGCCACCACATCCACCGGCTCAGAACCCGCCGGAATTGTCGTAAGCAGATCGGACGATTTCGTCCGCATCACAGCGAGACTCGCTCCCGCGGAATCCGCCGCCACTAAGAATCGCTCGTCAGGAGTGAGCGCCAGAGCGACCGGACGGACTCCCACGTGCGTCGATGCGGTCACGGTGCGGCTGTTTACCTCCAAAGTTGTTACCGTTCCATCCCCGGCGTTCGCAATATAGAGAACGCTCGAATCCGCCCTGAAAACCGCCGCGGCCGGATCGCTCCCGGTCGGAAAACTCTGCTCAACGCTGTCGTGCGCGGCATCCAGAATCGTCATCGTTGAGTTCTGCGGGCTGAGAGCAAAAATCTCACCCCCATCGGGCTTGAGCGCAAGAAGGCTGGGCGGCGCTGCAATTTCGATATTGGAGAAAACCTGGCGCGAGGGAATATCCACCGCGGTAATCGTGTTCTGGCCCTCGTCTGCCACAAATGCCTTTTGACTATGGGGCAGGATCACCATTGAGCCGGGGCGCTTACCCACCTTCACAACTCCCAGCTTTTCGCCCGTGGCGGCATTCCAGAAGATAAGCTCCGCGGCGGCGGATTCCCCGATCAAGGTTTTTCCATCTGGCGTCAGCGCAACCCGGACGACGGGGGCATCCGTGTGAAGCCTCTGAAATATCCGCGAATGCTGGCAATCGAGAACCAGAATTCCCGCGCTCGTGGCAAGATAAGCCCGCGTTCCATCCGGACTGAAGGCGACGTCCTTCAAACCAGGGGGCTGAATGGCCAGGGGCTTTGCCTGAAGCTGCGGAAAATTGATGACTGCCGCCGGGCCGCTGCCGGAGATCGCATAAATCTCGTGGCTCTTAGGGCGCACAAACAGGCGTTGCGGCGCGAAGCTGAGCGGGATGATCCGCTCCCGCTTGAAAGTGGCGAGGTTGATGACCGTGACGCAGCGGCTTCCCCGGCTTGCGACAAACGCCTGGTAAGGCTTGGGAGGCGGCAGCGAATGAGTGCATGAGACGAGGGCGAGGGCCGCGAGTACCACAGCCGTCATTTGTGATTTGTGATTTGTGATTTGTGATTGAGTGAGCTGGGTCATTTGTGATTTGACAACTGATTGTCTCATTGATTCATTGAATCATTGAGCCCCTTCAATCACCAATCGCAAATCAGCAATCACAAATTTCTGAATGAATCAATGATCCGATGGTTCAATGGATCAATAAAAATCAATCGCAAATCAAAAATCACAAATGACTCAGTGTTTTCGCCCGCGTCGTGCGTCCCAGGACCGCGCCAATTGCCGTGACCTCGTTCATCAATTCGTCAAACTGGCCGGGGTCGAGCGACTGAAAACCATCTGAGAGAGCGCGCTCGGGCTCCGGATGGACTTCCACGATCAGTCCGTCCGCGCCCACCGCCACCGCCGCTCGCGCGAGCGGCAGCACCTTGTCGCGCTTCCCTGTGCCGTGGCTCGGATCGACCAGAATGGGCAGGTGCGAGAGCCGCTTTACCGCCGGGATCACGCTAAGGTCCAGCGTATTTCGCGTGTGATCGGCAAACGTGCGTACGCCACGCTCGCAAAGGATCACGTTGTAGTTCCCTTCCGCCAGGATATATTCCCCGGCCATCAGGAATTCATCCACCGTGGCGGACATGCCGCGCTTCAGCAGCACCGGCTTGCGCGAACGCCCCACGCGTTTCAAAAGCGAAAAATTCTGCATGTTGCGCGCCCCCACCTGGAGCACGTCGGCGTATTGCTCGACCAGATCACAGTTCACCGGATCAATCGTCTCCGTGACGATCATCAAGCCAAAGCGCGTGCGCACCTCGGCAAGAATCTCCAACCCTTCTTCACCTAATCCTTGAAAACTGTATGGCGAAGTCCTTGGTTTAAAAGCACCTCCGCGAAACAGCCTCGCGCCCGCGCGCTGCACGCGGTCCGCCGCACGAAACGCCTGGTCGCGGCTCTCAACCGCGCAAGGTCCCGCGATGATGGCCAGTTCTTGCCCGCCAATGCCGACGCCCGCCTCCGGCGGGCCGATCTGAATCACCGAATCCTCGCCTCGCAGTTCCCTGCTGACCAGCTTATAGGGCTTTGAGACTGGAATGGCCTCCGCCACGCCGGGCAGGCCTTCGAACTCCGCGGGTTCAAGCGGCCCCGGATTCCCCGTAATGCCAATGGCCGTCCTTTGCGCGCCCGGCATCGGATGCGCGCGGAAGCCCATGCGCTGAATCTTCTCGCAGACGGCGCGAATTTCATCCTCACTCGCCGCCGGTTTCATCACCACGAGCATAGTTTTCGTCTCTTTGTGATTGGACTATCGCCTATCACCTATCACTTATTGCCTGTGACCTGTTGCCTGTGACCTCTCACCTCTTACGTTCCGGGCGCAGCAAGCAGCGCCCCTACTTGTCTCTCGTCACTCGTCACTGCCTTTACGCCGTGGCCGCTTTCGGCTTGGCGCGCCGGATGGCCGCCTGCGCCGCCGCGAGCCGCGCAATAGGCACGCGATAGGGCGAGCAGCTTACGTAGTCGAGGCCCGCGTCGGCGCAGACTTCAATCGACGACGGATCGCCGCCGTGCTCGCCGCAAATTCCGACCTTGAGCTTTTCCCGCGCCTGCCGCCCTTCAGAAGTACCAATCTTCAGCAAGCGCCCCACGCGCTTCGGGTCAAGCGCCGCAAAGGGATCCGCCGGCCAAATTTTCAGCCGCACGTAGGCCGCGATGATCTTGCCGCAATCGTCGCGCGAAAGCCCGAACGTGGTCTGCGTCAGGTCATTCGTGCCAAAGCTGAAGAACTGCGCCTCGCGCGCGATCTCGCCCGCCGAAAGCGCCGCGGCCGGAAGCTCAATCATGGTTCCTACCAGGTATTCCACCTCAATCCCTTTCTTCTCGAACACCTCGCGCGCCACGCGATCAACGATCTCCTTTTGAATCGCTAACTCCTTGACGTCGCCCACCAAAGGAATCATCACCTCAGGTTTTGCATCAATTCCCTTCTGCTTCGCGCCGCAGGCCGCTTCAAAAATCGCGCGCGCCTGCATCTCGGTGATTTCAGGATAGATGATCCCCAGGCGGCAGCCGCGCAATCCGAGCATAGGATTGAACTCATGCAATCCTTCAACAACTTCGAGCATCTTCTTGAGCTGGCTAAGCTTCTGTCCCTTCTTGCCCTTCGCTTCAAGCGTGGCAATCTCAACCATCAACTGCTCCCGCTTGGGCAGAAACTCGTGCAGCGGCGGATCGAGCGTGCGGATGGTGACCGGATGGCCGTCCATCGCCTTGAAGAGGCCAGCGAAATCTTTCCGCTGCATGGGAAGAAGCTTGGCGAGCGCCGCCCTCCGCTCTTTCTCGTAGCGCTTAGCCTCCTTGGCGTCCTGCGTGTCCTTGCACGCCATAATCATCTGCTGCATGTGAGGCAGGCGGTCCGCAGCAAAAAACATATGCTCCGTGCGGCACAGGCCGATGCCCGCCGCGCCAAACTCGCGCGCCACCGCTGCATCGCGCGGAATATCCGCATTGGCGCGCACGCCGAGCTCGCGGCGCTCGTCCGCCCATTTCATAAACGTGGCGAAGGCGCCGCTGTGGGGGTCAGGGCTCTTGGTTTCCGCCTTGCCCAGGATCACGCGGCCCGTCGAGCCGTCGAGCGAAATCCAATCGCCCTCTTTGATCACATTTCTTCCGATCTTCAGGGTTTTCTTCTTCTCGTCGACTTCCGCGTCTGAACA
>DASUKV010000309.1:0-3482 GCA_036278555.1 Terriglobia bacterium | reverse complement strand
CCGTAGATCATGCCATAGCCGCCGCGCAGGACGGTGTTAGGCTGAAGCTGGTAGGCAAACCCAATGCGCGGCCCAAAATTGGCGTAGTGCGGGTTGAAGATGCCGCGAGGGTTGCCTCCCACTCCGGCAAAAAGGGCTCCGCCTTGCAAATTCATCCCTGGCGCCTGCAGCGGGCTTTGGCAGGTGAAGCAGAAGCCTCGCGTGAGGGCGTTGAAGCGATCCGACAGAGGTCCGAGGTAATCCCAGCGCAAACCTACGTTCAGCGTCAGCTTACGGGAAAGATGAATATCATCCTGAGCGAACAGCGACCACAGCCTTTCACTAACGGCCGGACTGCTAAGCCGCTGAATGAATCCGGAGGAAGGATAACCCAGAAGGAAGTCCGCAATGGGGTTCCCGGAAGCGGATGCAGGCTGGAGCGGGTTCGCCGTGGTGAATCCGCCGGTGAAACTGAAATTGCCGGCGGCAAAACCTGGACTCTCCACATTTTCGCCAATCCACATCATCTGCAGGCCGAATTTCATGTTGTGACGGTCATGGGTTTTTGCCAGGACGAGTTCGTTCGAGTAAGTCAGGTCAAACGGCGTCAAGCCTTCGGGAGTTGATCCGGCGCCTTCGTAGAGAGTCTGGCCCGAGACAGTTGTCCAGTTGAATTTGGGAAAATACTTGATCGCCTGGCTGACAAAGGTTGAGGAGAAACCCAGACTGCCGGGATCAAATCCGTTGCTGATGGAGCTGCCGGAAGTCGACGTGAAGCGGTCCATTCCGGTGCGGAACTCGAGCACCGTCGTCGGGTTAAAGGTATGGGTGATCTGGTAGGTGAAATCCTGATTGGCCCGCGAGAACGGCGAGTTCGTTCCCGTATCCGCCAGATTGAACGCGGAAAGGGTTGAGTATTTGTAGCTGCGCGTCTCATCCAGATCATTCATGGAATACCGGAAGAACATGTGCGTTTTGTCCGAATAGTTGAAATCGAGGCGGCCGGAATACTCCGGGAAAGCGTCCACGAATTTCCTGGAATTGGCGGTGTTCACAAAGTTGCCGAGCCCGGTGACGGGATTCCCCGCCGCGTTCGGCGCGGGGATATAACCCAGAACGGCCTTAGCAATTGGGTTGATCATCCCTGATGGAATGATGTTTCCAGCGAACGCCTGCCGGGTGCAAACGCCGTTGGTGCATTGCGTGGTGAGCGGGTTATAAATGGTCTGCAGCGCCCCGCTGCTCGTAAGGACACCCGAGAAATCGCCGTTTCGCATCGCCATCGTTGGCAGGGAGGTCACAAATGGGTCCTGCTGCACCTGACGGATATCCTGGTGGGCAAAAAAGAAAAAGAGTTTATTGTGCAGGATGGGTCCGCCGACGCTGCCCCCAAACATATTGATATGCCACGGGATTCGAGGCACGCCATTGCGGTTATTACCCCATGTGTTGGCGTTAAAAATGGTGTTCTGGACGTACTCGTAAGCGTCGCCGTGCCAGGAATTCGTCCCGCCCTTTGTAATCGTGTTGATCACGCCTCCGGTGCTCCATCCATATTCCGCGTCATACATGGTGCCTTGCACGTTAATTTCCTGCACCGCATCGGAGATGGGGTTGTAGCCCACGCCCACCGCATGCGTGTTGCTGGAAATCCCATCCACTAAAACCAAGTTTCCGCTTGTCTGGCCATTCTGCCCGGCCTGTCCGCCATTAATTGTCTCGCTTTGGCTGCCGCTCGTGTCAAACGGCCGGAGCTTCTGCGCCGAGGAGGTGACTGAGACGCCAGGTGAAAACCAGGTGGTCTCAATCGAGTTCAGGCCGCGCAGCGGAACGGCAGCCACTCGCGCCGCCCCAATCGTCCAACTGCGGTCGCCCGACTCCGTTTGAAGAATGGGAGCGTTGCCGGTGACGTTGATCGCTTGCGTGACCGCCCCAAGCTGGAGCGTAAAGTCCATCACCGCTTTCTGCGCCACGGTCAGCGTGACCCCGCTCTGGACCACTTGCTTGAAGCCGCGCTTTTCGACGGTGATCACGTAAGAGCCCGGATTCAGGAACGGGAGTTGATAAAGCCCGCTGGCATTTGAATCCGCGTTAAAAACGGCTCCGGTAGCCACAGATTTTGCCGTAATCCTCGCCCCTGCGACCGGCGCGGCGGACGGATCATAGACGTGTCCGGTTAACGACGCTCCGACCTGCTGCGCGACGAGGGGCAACGGCAGGAGGGCTAGGAATATCATGACGCTGGCAATCTTTTTCATCACTGGCGAACCTCCTTTAACCTGATGTTTCAGCAATACTGAATCTCTATTCATCGGCTTTGAGCGCTTATACTACCGCTGAGCGGAGCATGTCAACCTTTGAAAGCTGACTATTAAACGCGTTCCGGGGCTGGCCTCCGCTACTCGTCAAGCGCCGGCGCCGGAACGCGCGTCACATCGTGAAGCGCCTGCTTGATCACCTCGGCTTCGTCAGGCGTTGCCGCCACCTGGGGGCTGCGCGGAGGTCCGATCGGGATCCCAGAAAACATTTCGATCGCTGTTCGCAGCAAGGGCGTGGGGTTAATCCTCCCCTTCCCGCTCAGGGCGGCAAAAAACGGGGCAAGATGAAAGTAAATGCGGGAAGCTTTGGCGCCGTCGCCTTCGAAATAGGCGGCGATCATCGCCTTCATCCAGTCGCCGACCACGTGCGCGCCTCCACTCACCGCCCCAACCGCGCGCTGCGAGAGCGATTGCAACACCATCGGATCATCCCCGCAGTAAATGGAAAAATCCGGCGGCATACGCAGGGCGAACGCCGTCGCCTGCATGGGATTAAGTCCGGCTTCATCTTTTACGCCCCGGATGTTCGGCACGTCGCGCAGCGCCTCAAGCGTCTCAGGCTCAAGGTTCACCCCGACAAAGAGCGGAATGTTGTAAATCAGAATGGGGATTGAGACCGCGGCAGCAACGGTGCGAAAATGCCGCACCAAGCCCTCCTGCGTGGGTCTCGAATAATAGGGAACAACGACCATCGCAACGTCATATCCCAGCCGCTCCGCCGCCTGCGCCAACTCGACCGTGGCGCGCGTCGAGGCCGCTCCCACACCGGCAACCAGCGGAACCCTGCCTTTGACGGCGTTCCGCGCCTCCTCCCAAACGCGAATTCGCTCGCCGTCGCTCAGAGCGTAGAACTCACCCGTAGTCGCGGTAAGAATCAGCGAGTCGCAGAACCCGCTTGAGACCACAAATTCAGCGATCTCCGCCAAGGCTTCGAAATTGATTTCTTCGTTTGCCCGAAATGGGGTCACCAGCGGAATGGCGACACGGCCTAAGAGATCGTGAAGAGCCTTCAAAGCGTCTGTATCCTCGGAATTCACGGCGAAATGCTGTAGCGGCGTCTATAACGGCGTCGGCGTTGTCAAGCGAAATTGAAAGACACTCCGGCGGCCGCGTGCCGGGCGCGGGGTCAAGGGCGGTGCGGCGTTTTCTGCCGCACCGTTCATCGCAGACCCTTGACGCCGCTCC
>DASUKV010000308.1:0-21142 GCA_036278555.1 Terriglobia bacterium | reverse complement strand
ACGAAAGCACGGCAACGTCACCACTTCGAAGCTGGAGAATCCGGAGTCCCGGGCGAGGGCTGAAAGTTCGGTCCGAGTGTACGCCTGGCGGACGCTGGCCGCGCCGTCCCAGCGCGTAATCGGGCTGCGCGCAACGAACGGCGCATAGCGGATGAAAAGGTAAGGAAGCCAGCGGCGGTCGAGATCGTTCACCAGCACGGCCTCGGCAGCCACCGCGAATAAAGACTTCAACAACTGCCGGGCCGCATCTCCCGAAAAGTGATGAAGAAGAAGGTTGCAGATGGTCACGTCAAAGGTGTTTGGCGCGAAAGGCAGGCGCAGAGCGTCTCCCGCGACTCGCGCCATGCGGGAATCCGGGTGGTGCAGGAAATGCGAGACGCGGCGGTCGAGGACAAAAATTTCCGCGCGGCAGCCGCAGCGTTTTAATTCGCCGCTTAAGTGCCCGGCAAGCCTTCCGTCGCCCGCCCCAACATCCAAAATCCGCAATGGATGCGCCTGGGTGCTGCGGCTGAAAAATTTTGCAAACAAGCGGCGCATGCCAGCGACGCCGCCCAGCCAGCGGTTAATCCGCCACAGATCATCCAGACTCTTCCGCAAGTCGCTGGCGCTGCCGAGATCATCATCGAGGAGTTCGTGAGAAACGATGCGCCGCATAACGGCTTCCTTCAGGCGACCCAGCGGGAGAGCGCGAGGGCGGAATTTTTGGAACCAAACGCGATGCAGTTACACACGGCGTGGTTCACTTTGGCCGGGCGGAAATGCCGCGGAATGTAATCCAGATCGCACTCGGGATCGGGAACGTCGAGGTTGATGGTGGGCGGCAGGCAATTATCGCGCATGGCCAGCAGCGTGGCGGCGACTCCGGCGGCGCCGCACGCTCCTTGCGGATGGCCGATCATGGATTTCAGCGCGGAGCAGGGCACCTGATAGGCTCGTTCTCCGAGCGCAAGTTTCAGCGCGCGCGTTTCAATACGGTCATTCAAAACCGTCGATGTGCCGTGAAGGTTGACGTAGCCCACGTCCTGGGCGGAGAGGCCGGCCTGCCGCAGGGCGAGGGATATGGCGCGCGCCGGCTCCTCGCCATTTTCCTCCAGCCGCACGCGGTGGAAGGCTTCGCAGGTGGAACCGTACCCGGCGATTTCTCCGTAGATGTGCGCGCCGCGGGCCTGGGCGAGGTCCGCGCGCTCGACCACAAACATCCAGCCGCCTTCGCCGAGCACAAAACCATCGCGGTCCGCGGAAAACGGCCGCGAACCGCGCTCCGGCTGCTCGTTCCAGGAGGCGGTCATAATACGCATCAGGGTGAATGCCTTCATGATGAAGAAAGAGAGTGGAGCGTCCGCGCCGCCGCAAATCACGGTGTCCGCAACGCCGCACTGGATATTCTGCGCCGCGTAGCCCAGCGCATCGGTTGATGAAGTGCAGCCGGTGGTGACGACGTGGCTGAAGCCGCGGAATCCGAACTGCATGGAAATTTCGCTGGCCAGCGTCCCCATCGTCGCAGAGGGAATCGTGTAAACGCTGCATTGCTTGGCGTGTCCGGAGAGGTAAAGAGACAACTGGCGTTGAACAAACTCCTGGCCGCCGCCGCCCGAGCCCAGCATCACAGCGGTCCTCCGGCGTTCGTCGATCGGCATTGCGGAGGCGTCCAGGCCTGCATCCTCAAGGGCCTCGGCGGCCGCGGCAATCGCCAGCGGGACCACGCGGCTGACGTTCGCAGCGTCTTTCTCGCTGAGATACTGCAAAGGATCAAAGTCCGCGATCTCCCCCGCAATCCTTACCGGAAGCGGCGCGGCGTCGAAGGATTGAATCTGCCGCACGCCGCTCTTGCCCTGCAGCGTTGCGGACCAGAAAGCCTCGCGCCCAATCCCATTCGGGCTCACCGCGCCAATTCCCGTCACCACCACGCGTGGTTTCATCGTTTGTGTTAATTGCTCGAATGAATTCAGCATGCACCCCCTCGAACAGGTATTCAAGACCGGCTCTATCCAGCCCCACCCAAAAATCCTTCGCTCCTGATGCTGGCACTTCGTGTTATTGACCCGTGCGAATCAAGCGGGTTTATCTGCCGGATGCAACCCTCACCCACCGCTTCGCGGTCCCCCCTCTCCCGACGGGAGAGGGCTACCATCATTATTTTCTCAGCGTTCACCCCGAAAAGAAGCTGCTACCACTTCCGTTTTCAGCCCTCTTTCCGTGGGAGAGGGTGGCCGAAGGCCGGGTGAGGGGGCCAAACTTGCCTCATCATCGTGACGCGAATTTGGATTAGCAAGCACAAAGCTGAAGCTACTCCAATTATTGGATGCCACGCGCGGGCGGCAGTTCATCGCTTCGAAGTCACAGATGTGTCAAAACATTATCAGCGGGCAGCGGCCGCTGCGCTCGAAAGCCGCCGGCGACCTCAGCGGGACGCGCTCTCCTAACCTGATTTGCCGGCGGATTTACCGGAACCGCTCAGAAGCGCGTGAATCTCATCGGCCTGCACCACCTCTTTTTCGATCAGCTTACGGGCCAGGGCTTCCAACTGGGCGCGATGCTGGTCGAGGATGTATTCCGCCTGCGACTCAAGGTCTGTGATGAGCGCGCGCACTTCGTCATCAATCATCTGGGCGGTGTGCTCGCTGAAATCGCGCGGCTGGCCGAG
Organism: Terriglobia bacterium; assembly: GCA_036278555.1. Classification (GTDB taxonomy): domain Bacteria; phylum Acidobacteriota; class Terriglobia; order UBA7540; family UBA7540; genus RH2-MAG17b. The sequence continues at coordinate 18,498 of DASUKV010000308.1, read as the reverse complement.
CTCACGCCCCAAAAAAACCTGGCCTTCATCGCGGTGGAAAGCCACGGGACCCAGCTTATCACTCATGCCCCATCGGCTGACCATGCAGCGGGCAAGACGGGTTGCCTGTTGGAGGTCGTTCTCAGCGCCGCTGCTGACCTCGCCCAGAAGGAGCTTTTCCGATGAGCGCCCGCCCAGCATGACGGCAATACGGTCCCTCAAATAGCTTTCTGAAAGGTTGTAATGATCCTCTTCCGGCATCTGCTCGGTTGCGCCCAGAGCGCGGCCGCGCGGGATGATCGTGACCTGCTCGACCGGGTCGGCGTGGGGCAGCAGGCAAGCCAAGACGGCGTGGCCCGACTCATGGATTGCGACTCGCCACTTCTCCTCTTCGTTCAGCATCGCTTCACGCCGGGCGCCGAGCGCCGCCCGCAGCCGGGCCCGCTCAAGCAATTCCATGCTGACCCGGTCCCTTCTTTCCCGGCCCGCCAGCAGGGCTGCCTCATTCACCATATTTTCGAGATCGGCGCCGGAGAAACCGGCAGTCCGCTTGGCCAGAGTCTCAAGGTCGACGTCAGGGGCGAGTGGAACCTTCCGGACATGGACTTCCAGAATTTTGCGGCGCGCGTCCTTTCTGGGAAGCTCCATCGTAATTTTGCGGTCGAAACGCCCTGGGCGCAGCAAGGCGGGATCCAGCACGTCGGGACGGTTGGTGGCCGCAATGACGATCACCGCGTGCCAGGGAGAAAAGCCGTCCATTTCCGAGAGAATCTGGTTCAGAGTCTGCTCGCGCTCGTCGTGACCCCCGCCAAGGCCCGTGCCGCGGGAGCGCCCTACCGAATCAATCTCATCAATAAAAATCACGGCGGGCGCTTCCTTCTTGGCATTCTCGAACATATCCCGCACCCGTGAGGCTCCCACTCCGACGAACATCTCAACGAACTCCGAGCCGCTGATGCTGAAGAACGGCACGCTGGCTTCGCCTGCTACGGCTTTGGCCAGCAGCGTCTTTCCGGTGCCGGGAGGCCCCATCAGCAGAATGCCGCGCGGCAGCTTGGCGCCGATTTTCCGATAGCGCGGAGGAGATTTCAGATAATCGATGATGTCCTGCAACTCGCGCTTGGCGTTTTCGAGCCCGGCGACATCGTTGAACGTGACGTCGCTCGGGCCTCGGTGATATCTCTTGGCCTTGGATCTTCCAAAGCCAAAAATGCCGCCGACGCCGCCTCCCATTTGCCCGCGCATCCGGCGGGTGGCGTAAACGTAGATGCCGATAATCAAAACCCAAGGCAGAATTCCGATCAACGCCTCGGTCCACCAGGAATTGCTTTGCACCTCGGCGGTCAGGGTCACGTGGTTCTTTTCGATCAGCGTCATCAGATCGGGATCGCTGACCGGCGGCAGCACGGTCTCAAACATCTTGGGCGGCTGCTTCTGTTTGCCCTTTGATTCGGATTTATAGGCGCCCGTTACCTGCTTCCCATGCATGTTGATTTTGGCGATTTTTCCCTGACTGAGCTCTTGCTTGAATTGCGAGTAGGGGATTTGCTTCTGTTCGGGGGAGGATCGAAAAATGCTGGAAAAAGCGTAAATCAAAAGTGCCAATACAACTGTCGAGATGACAACGCCAGCCCAATTGGGGCGGGGAGATTTCTGGTTTTTCCCCGGCTGGGGTCTTTCAGGGCCGGACGGAGGAGCGCCGTTCAAGGAGTCCGCCTTTTGGAGTCTTTGCGTAACATCTATTTTAGATGATCCGGCGGCCTGACGTGGGTCCGAAAGACGAGGTAATTTAATAGGGCGAAGCTTCCGCGAAACACCGGAGTGTGGGCGTTCTAGCCCGAAGCGGGCCAGAGGCAGCGAGCAAAGGTTTTGAGGGATGGCTGCTCGCCGTAAAGGAAAATGCGTCCTGCTACGCGCGCGAGGAGCGCCGAACGGAAGATCAGATTGATGCGCTGAGAGGTGTGAGTTTCTTTCTCGCCTCCCGGCAATCGCCGGACGTAGGATTCAAGGGGCGGGCGCCAGGCATTGTTGAATTCTGCGAGCTGCTCCTCGACGGCGCCCTTGGAGAGCGCGCGATGAATCACAGCGGATGCCACCTCCGCGCTGACCATGCCGGGATAAATACCCTCGCCGGTTGACCCGGATACAAATCCCGCTGCGTCTCCGATCAGCATGACACGTCCGCGCGTTAGAGACGGCAGCCGATGAACCGCTCCGACCGGATCAACGTCAAAGCGAGTCCCCTGCAATTCTAAATCCCGCGGCAGCAGCCCGTGTTGCCGCGCCTCGCCGAAGAAATTATTGAAAAGAGGCCGGATTCGCCGGTTGTCTGCCAGCATTGCGCCAAGACCGACGCAGATGTGGCGCTTCTTTGGGAAAATCCATCCGTAACCGAGGAGCCTGCGGTACTGCAAATACACCTGGAGAGGAATGCGTGAGCCGAAGAAGCGCGCGATCTTTTCAGGATCGTAAGGCACATCGGCGTTAGCGCACATGACGTAATCATCGTGCTTCCAACCCCGGTGTAGCCCCGCGCTCATCGCCACCCGGCTTGAGGCTCCGTCAGCGCCAATCAGCACGCGGCCGCGAAAGATGCAGCCCTGCGTGGTGCGGACCTGGACCTCGTGGCCATCTTGCTCGACGCTGGCGACATTACGCCCTTCGTAGAATTCCGCACCGGCTTCTACGGCGATCCGTCGTAGCCCGTCGTCAAATTTGGCGCGCAGGGAAAGATAACCGGAGGGACGTCCCTCAGCGAAGGTCGCGGAACGATCGAGTGAAGAATCGTAGAATGTGACCCCGCAAAACGGTGATTCGACCAGTTCCTCCAGGTGTGGTTTCAGATAAGGGAATCGCTCGATGGCAAGGCGGTTGATCCAGCTTGCGCAAGTTTTATGGCGGGGGAAGATGGCGCGGTCGATTAAGACGACGTGATAGCCGCGATCCGCCAGAAGCTTGGCGGCCGTCGATCCGGCGGGGCCGGCTCCGGCGATGAGAATATCCGCCCGATGAAGCATGGAATTAGTAGACGTTCGAAAATTATACCTGACTATTTTCCCGAGTGCTGGTTGCCGGCCGGTGGTTCGAGTTTTCGGGATGGTGCGGGCGGATCATTTCGGTTTGATTTGCTTCAGAATTTGACCCACTTTCTGGATTTCCTGGCCGTAGCCGTTCCAGTCGCCCTGGCGCAGATCCTGCTGCGCTTTCTCGTAATGTTCATTCGCCTGCTGGATCAGCGATTGGACGTGCGGGGGCATCACCGAAATCTTCTTAACGGCGCCCGGGGCCGCCGCCGCCGTCGTCTGCTCAGCCGCCTGCGGCGATGGAGCGGCAGCGCCAGGACCCGGGGGCGCTTCCACCGCCCCGCCGAAAATCGCAGCCAGGGCCTCGCCCAAGGTCGGCTCCATCACGACATGATCCGAATACGCCACGATCACTCGCCGGAGTTCCGGCAGGGCGCCTCCGGCTTGCGCGGCGAGGTACAAAGGCTCAACGTAAAGCACTGCGTTCTGCACGGGTATCACCAGCAAGGTTCCACGGATGACCGTGGAACCACCCTGATTCCAGAGCGTGAGCTGCTGTGAGATTGCAGGGTTCTGATCGATGCGCGACTCAATCTGCTGTGGGCCGTAAATCAGCTTTTCCTTGGGGAACGTAAAAACAAGAACCTTTCCGTAATCGGGCCCGTCGCAGCGCGCCGCCATCCAGGCAATCATGTTGTTCTTACGCGCCGGCGTGAAGGGCACCATCAGAACGAATTCCTCCGTTTTGCCAACTTCCGGCAGCTTCATGACGGTGTAGTAAGGCGCCATGGGCGTAATCTGCCCCCCGGAAGTGCGGCTGGCCACGCGCCATAAATCCTCTTTGCTATAGAAGACGCTGGGGTCCGTCATGTGGTAGATCGCATATTTGCTGGCCTGGATTGTGAAGAAATCCTGCGGGTAGCGGATGTGGGCGCGCAAGTCGGAGGGCATCTCCGAAAGCGGATGGAACACCCCGGGAAAGATTCGCGCGTAGGACTGAATGAGCGGGTCCGTGGGATCGCTGATATAAAACTGGACCTTGCCGCTATAGGCGTTCACCGTCACTTTCACAGAATTGCGGATGTAATTGATCTCGCCATCTCCCACCTCGGCAGGATCGGAATAAGGGTATTCGTTGGAAGTGGTATAAGCGTCCGCGATCCAATAAAGCGACCCGTCCTTTGCGATCACAAGATAGGGGCGGCTGTCGTAAGAAAGGAAAGGCGCCAGCCGGCTGACGCGGTCCAGAATCCGGCGGTAAATCATGATTCGGCTGCCGGGTTGGATGTAACTGGAAAGCAGGACGTTGATCTGGCCGAAATGAAGGGTAAAGAGAAGGCGGCGCCAGAAACCGCTCACCGGAACGCCGCCCGATCCGCGATAGCTGGTGTAAACATTTTGCTCACCGGACGGATAATTGAATTCCTGCGCCTTGGATTTTACGATGCAATAATCGTTCGAAAGCTCGCCGTAGTAAATGGCCGGCTGCTTCACCTTCAGCGGAATGCTTGAGACCGGCGGAATATCCTTCACAAACAGCACAGGAAGACCGTCGGGTGTGGACTCATTCACAGGCCCCATGCAGAGGCCGAAGCCATGCGTATAGATGAGGTGCTGGTTCACCCAGTTGGGATCAGGCAGGCTGTTTGAGGCCAACTCCCGCGCCGAAAGCGAAACCTGGCGATAGTCGCCCTGAATCCAGTAGCGGTCGTTATAGACCCGGACAAAATCGTAATAAGTGCGGATTTCCTGAAGCTGCGCGAAGGTGGTGAGCAACGGTTGATGGTCCCACAGGCGGATGTTGCGGATGGTTGGATCGCTTTCCCGGATCGATTGAAGCGTGAGGTCCTGGATGTCTGGGAAATCGCGCTCCTCAAAACGGTCTAGCGCATAGGCTTGGCGCGTGAAGTGGATTGAGCGAGCGATATACGGTTCTTCTTTCGCCAATTCGTTGGGCGCCACCACGTATTTCTGAATGATGGCGGGATAGATAGCTCCTCCAATAATCGCTACCGCAACTAATGCGATGATCGAAAAAATTGCGGGCCGGAGGCGACCGGACCATGCCCCCACGAAAAACGCAATCGCCGTCAGCACGCACAAAACCAGCAGAATCCACAACACGGGAAATGTTGCGTGAAGGTCGGTATAGCCAGCGCCGCGAATCAGCCCGCGAGACGAATAAAGCAGATCGTACATCCCCAGGCGCGCGCGAAAAGCGAACAACAGAAAAAACAGCCCGCCCAGGATCATCAGATGAGCGCGCGCCTTGCGTGCCATCGAGATGCCCTTCGGCATCACCCACACGCCGCCCTCAACAAAGTAAAGAAAGCCCGCGCTGAGCAGGCAGGCGATGAGAATGGCCAGCGCAAAATGGTAGAGGAACCAGATGAAGGGCAATTGGAACAGGTAAAAGCTCAGATTGATTCCGAAAATCGGATCCGAAGCAGCCATGTGGACCGGGTGCGTCGCCAACAGATAATCCAGCCAGCGCGTAGTCGCCCATTCACCCGCAAAATATCCTACGATCAGAACGCCGAACCAGATCAGTCCGCGAAAGATGCTGTTAAAGCGGTCCAGTGCGGGGAACTCAACAACTTGGGTATAGACGTGAAAACCCGAGCGGCGCGCGATGGACCGGGCGATCAGCAGGTTGATTCCGACAAGAACGATAAAGCCGATGCCGCAGTAGCCGCTCAAGCCGACCTGCGTCTTGAGCACCGTCGTGTAGATGACGCGGAATCCCTCCTGGGCGAACCAGATCCAGTTCACGAGGATGTCCACGCCGCTTGAAAACAGAGGGGCGAAAACGAGCAGGATCAGGACAAGAGCGGCGATCCATCGGGCAAGGCGGTCTTGACGCATAAATTTCTCCGCACGTATCTTCACACAGGCGGAGACGCGTGTCAAAAAATTGTAAGCCCCCGCCTTGCGCGCAAACCACTCGCGCCGCCGTTCGAGCCGCGCGAATTGCTGACATGTTATTGCGCCAACTGGGCGTGCTGCCGCGGCGGCGGGGGCGACAGATGGGCGATTTGAGGGATACGCAAAAGCTGCGAGACCGGTACTAATTCGATGTTGTTGCGTTTCATTTCTGGAAGAAATTGCGCCAACGCGGAGAGGGTGGTGGGATAAGGATGGCCGATGGCCAGAGCGGCTCCGCGCCGTTGCGCCAGCCGGCCAAGCAGCCGAAGCTGATTCAGGGTGTAGGGGACCGATTTTGTATCGTCCAGAAAGACGGAGCGGTAGAAGGCCGGAAGTCCGGCGCGGCGGGCGGCTCGAAGGGCTAAGGAATTTGCGCTGGTGCGGCTGTCTACAAAAAACAGATGACGGCGGCGAAGCTCGGTCATGACTTCGGCCATCAACGCGCTATCGCTGGTTGCGCGCGATCCCATATGATTATTCACGCCTGCGGCATACGGCACTGCAGCGAGATCGCTTCCGATGATTTGCGAAACCTGCTTTTGCCGCATCCCGACTCGGATCTCATGCGGACTCACATCCGGCGCCCAATCCACGAGCGGCTGCATGGGCAGGTGCAGCATCACCTCAATCCCGGCGCGGTGCGCTTCTTCCGCGGTCTCCGCCGAATGCGGCAGATGGGGCATCACGGAAAAGGTGAGCGGCGCGCGATCTCGCAGCAACGCCTGGACGGCGCGCAGATTTTGCCCCAGATCGTCAATGACAATCGCTACGCGCGCGATCTCGGGCGCTTCGCGGAGGCGCCACTCGCACACTGGCTCACGTCCCGAATAGAGCGTGATTTCTGTTGCGCGTAAAACCTTCGATGGCGCCGTTTCCTGCAACCGCAAATGCTGTTCATGGGCTTCCTGGCGGATCGCATCCAAAACTCTTCTGTACGCGCGGGATGCCACGACGGCTTCAAACGCATTCTCGCCGGCAAACAGCGGCCCGTTCGGATGCGCGGATTGAATCCAAACATCTTCGCCCCCGGCGCGTTCAATCACCTCTCTGAAATGGCGAGCCTGCGCGGCGCGATCCACACGCACGCGCGGGGGAGTTTCCTGGCTCTGACGCCGTGGCGGATGTTTTGGGAAGCGGAAAAGAAAACCGATGAAAAAGCCAATCGCCAGCGTGAGAACGGCCCAGAGGTAGGGGGGAAGAGACTTCTTTTTTCGCCGGTTTTTTTTCACGGCTGGGTTATGAGCCACCCCGTTCACTTAGGTCCAAAATATCGTGTGTAGGCGCTTTGTATCAGGGCACGGCTTCAGCCATGCCGCAAGGTAGCGCCTCATGATGGCCTGGGCTTTAGCCCTGAAGTCCCAGCGGCTAAAGCCGTGCTCTTTCCCGTCGCACTTCGGTACGGCTGAAGCCGTACCCTGATACGAAGCGAGCTGGCCTGCACCCTAAGTGAACAGCGTTGGGTTATAGCAAGCGTCAAAACAGGGGGATCAAAATGCCGCCACTGAGAATTACAAATCACAGCGGCTCCAAATACTGTAACGGCGCTCAGAGGGCGCCGCTACAGAGAAATCTGTCAGTATAATTTGTAATTCTCAGCAATCAGGCGGCTTTGGCGGGCGAGGATTGCTGCTTCAAAACATCAATGGCTTTTTGAAGCTGGATGTCATCTTTGGTGCCGAATTGTTGAGGAGTTACGAAAGCGCCGCCATTCAGCGTCGCCACCTCGCCAGGAGTAGGAACCATAATGTTCGGCGTGACGCCGTTCGCCTCGATCGCCTTGCCGTTGGGCCCATAGTACTTTGCCACCGAAAGCAACAACCCGGACCCGTCACCCACGGGAATCGTCTTCTGTACAACACCCACGCCGAAGCTGGGTACGCCCACAACGTCCCCGCGCTTATCGCAGAGGATTGCGTCGGCCACAATTTCCGCCGGGCCCGCTGTCGCGCGATTGATCAGCACCGCCACCGGAAGCTTGAAAACGGTGCCTTCCGGCTCCGCCATGTAGTCGTGCCGGGCGCTGCGCTGGCCGTAGGTATAAGTGATGAGGCCCTTTTGGATGAACAGGCTGGCGGTCTTCAAGGCCTCATCCGCTTCACCGCCCGCGCAATCCCGCAGGTCCAGAACGATCTTATCTGCTCCTTGCGCCACCAGCTTCTTCACGGCGCTTGCAATTTCCGCGGACTCTCCCTTGTTGAAGGTGGCGACGTGGACGTAACCGGTCTGGCTATCCGCCATTTTCGTCTGAACCGGCGGAGGCGTCAGAATCGCCCGGGATAAAGTCAACTTCTGCGGTTCGCCGCGCGACTCGTTCACCACCCAGATTTCGACCGAAGTCCCCGGCGCGCCGGCTAGTTTCCGCTCGATTTGCACCGCGGAGAGTTCGCGCACGGGCTTGCCATTGATCCGGTCGAGCAGGTCGGCCGCCTTGATGCCGGCTTTGTCCGCGGGGCTGCCCGGCAGCACCGAAACGACGGTTGCAAATCCAAACTTCTTGGAAACGAAAATGCCAGTGCCGGCTGGACCCGGGTCGGGATGCTCCAGGTACTCCTTAAATTGTTGCGGGTTGAAGTAGGTGCTGTAGGGATCCAGCGCTTCCAGCAGACCGCGGATCGCGCCCCCTGTCACCTTGGGTAAGTTAGGCTCGGTCACATAATCGCTTTTGATGCGCGAAAGGACTTCGCTGTAAACCCCAAGGTCTTTGTACGTCTGCTCGCTCGTGGACGTGCTTTCGCCCAGCAGACCGCCGATGACAATATAGAAAACCAGCACGACAGAAACGATGATCAGTATGTACCGAAAACGATTCGACATTCTTGCCCGTACTCCCTTCCCAGCAATCCCTTACACGGATATTAGTATAGCACGCAGGTGGTAATGGGCGGCCCGGAGAAACCCAGGTGATTTGGCTGTCCGGCGGCCCTGCCATGACGCTGCCAGGAGGAAATTACTCAAGCAATGCTGTTTTTTCTGGACTTTTTATCTGGCCAGTTGTAAAACGCTTTTGTTTTTAATAGACTTTGATCCGGGAGTTTCTTCCAGATTGGTCATTGTCCATTTTGGGATTGTTTGAGGTGTGGGGGAAGATACGGCAGAACAGCGGCCGGCCCCTTTCAGAAATCACTTTGCAGAGGGTCGCGTGGAAAAAAACGTGAGACCGGCTGAGGTTCGAGGAACGCCGCATACGCGCAGAATTCGCGTCCTGGTCGTTGATGATCATGAGCTGGTTCGCAAAGGGCTCCGGACCCTTTTTGAGGAGGAATCCGGCTGCGAGGTTTGCGGCGAAGCGGCGAACGGACGCGACGCGATTGATCGCGCGCAGCAGCTTGAGCCTGACGTTGTTGTCCTGGATATTTCCATGCCCGGGCTGAACGGGCTTGAGGCGGCCCGCCAGATTCGAAAAGCGGTTCCCAAATCCGAAGTGCTGGCGTTGACGATGAATGATTCCGATCAACTGGCGGGACAACTGCTCAACGCGGGAGTTCATGGCTATCTCCTGAAATCAGACGCCGCGAAAGATTTGGTGGAGGGGGTTCGGTCCTTAGCGAGGCATAAGCCTTTCTTCACTTCCAAAGTGGCCAGAATGGTGCTGGAAGGCTATCTGAAGGCGGCGAATGAAGCAGAAGATGAGCCCACCGCTTCGGGCGCGTTGACCGCGCGGGAGCATCAGATTGTTCAGTTGCTCGCGGAGGGAAAAAATAATAAGGATGTTGCGCGGGCTCTCGGAATTACCGTCAAAACGGCTGAAACTCATCGCGCCAATATTATGCGCAAGCTGGATCTTCACTCTATCAGTGAGATTGTTCGCTACGCCGTCCGCAATCAGATTATCCAGCCTTGATCTCGAATTTTGTATTTTAGATTTGAAATCGCTGATGCGCCTCTATCTACACCGGGACAAGAGTTTTACTCTGTCTAGACGGTGCGAAGGCAGCAGACACGAAAAAGCCCCGGCGCAGAATCCCGGGGCTTCTTGTTGTGTGGTAAGTCAGAGGAGCAAGTGGGCTTATGTGGTAGGTTTAGACCCTGCCTTGGCCCCGGCCGCCTTCTTCAGCGCCAGCGCCTTCGTGACCAGGTCGTTGGCCTTCTTTAAGTCTGCTTCGCGCGCGTCAGGGTCCTCCTCGATGTCTGCCTTTTGCCGGTACATCAGGTTCAGATAGGACATGGCGTCTGCGTAATCCGGCTTCAGTTCGATTGCTTTCTCAAGAGCCTTGATCCCTTCATCCACCAAGCTTCCGTTCTGCTCGGCCAATTGCTCGCGAGCCTTCTTCGGCAGTGGCGGCAGCACGTCCGGCTTGGCAGGATCCTTCGGCGTTGTCAGATGAAGATCGGTTCGAAGCTGCATGGTGCGCTGGAAGCAGGGCAGCCAGTTGAGGACGCCAATCCAGTAGTAGGGATCCGGGTTATTCGGCTCAATCTGCATCAGTTCCTGCTGATACTGTTTGGCCTTGTCAAAATCCTTCATCTGGTAGTAAAGCTGAGCGATGCTGCCTAAAGCGTTAGTGTTCTTTGGATCGATCTTGAGGACGTCCTGAAAGGTCTGGATGGCCTTATCCCCGATTTTCTGGTTATCGGAGGATGCGCCGCCGGGCACGTATTCCTGCTCATAAGCGGTCGCAAGATAGAGCCGGGCGTTCACGAGCGTCGGGTCAAGAGTCACAGCCTGCTGGAAGTGGTCCACCGCCTGGGCAAATTGCGCGTTGCGGAAAGCGTCTACCCCTTTGTTAAGCTGGTCGCGCGCTTTGAGCTTATTGCAACCGGTCGAAAAAAGCCCCACCAGCGCCAATGCGAGGGCCAGCGGGGCGAGCCTGTACAGTTTCATGCAAAATCCTCCGTCCATTCGCCGGAAGGGCGCGGATTATTGGTTTTCGAGCGCCTTCGTGATCAAACCGATTTTCTCGACGCTGGCGCCGTGAGCGATGTCGATAACCTGAGCGACCGCCCCGAAAGGCAGCTTGGGATCACCCTTCACGAACATAATCCGTTCGTTGCGCGTCGCAAAGATATCCACCAGGCGTTTTCCCAAGTCATTGATATTGACCGGCGTTTGATTGATCGCCACCTGCCGGTTAGCGTCAATCGTCACCACCACCGTCCGCTCCAGAACCGCCTGGTTTTGTTTCTGGTTTTTATTGGGCTGCGGCACGAGCGCGCTCAGCCCGTGAGGCGTGCGCGGAACGATAATCATGAAAATAATCAGCAGGACGAGCAGCACATCAATCAACGGGGTGACGTTGATTTCATTCATCGCGCCGCCCTTTTTACCACCCATTGCCATTGCCATAGGTATACCCTCTTCGATCTGAACTGGGGCCAAGCCGCGCTATTTTACGGGGTGGCGGTAGGAGGAACGCCGGGGTGCTGCTCGATTTTCTCGGTCAACAGCCCCAGGTCCTGAACCCCGGCGGCGCGGATGTCGTCCACCACGTCCGTCACGTCGCCGTATTTTGCCCTCGCGTCGGCTCGCAGATAGACCGTCTTATCGAGCTTATTGGCGATCTTGTCCGCGACCTTCTTGGTGACGTCGTCCGCGTTGATCTGGTTCCGGCCCAGATAGATTTTCCCGTCCCGCGTCACGGCCAACACCACCGCGTCCGTCTTTTTGGCGTTGGCCATGTCGACAGCGTTGTGCGCCTTCACCATGTCCACCGTGACGTCGTTTTGCAGCATCGGCGTGATCACCATGAAGATGATCAGCAGGACGAGCATCACGTCCACCATCGGCGTGACGTTAATGTTGGACATTTCTCCCGGTGCTTTACCTTTGAGCGTCATTACTTTTTCCGTCCTGTTTTCTTGAGGAAGTAGTCGATCAGCTCCGAAGAGGAGTTGTCCATCTCGACGTCGAAAGCCTCGAGCTTGCCGCTGAAGTAGTTGTAGAGCCAGACCGCCGGGATGGCCACGAGCAAGCCGATGGCCGTCGTCACGAGAGCTTCAGCGATACCGCCGGCGACCGCGCCGATTCCGGTCATATGCGACGACGAAATGCCAACAAACGCGTCGATGATGCCCAGCACCGTGCCGAACAGTCCCACGAACGGAGCGGTGGCGCCGACTGTGGCCAAAGCCGTCAGCCCGCGCTTGAGCTCGGCGTGGACGATGGCCGAAGCCCGTTCAAGGGCGCGCTTGGACGCCTCAATTTCCTCGCCCGAAATTTCCGCGGAGGCCTGATGCGCCTGGAATTCCTGCAACCCTGCCGAGACGACTTTGGCGAGATGGCTGCGCTTGTTTTGTTCCGAAATGGCGATTGCCTCATCCAGCTTGCCTTCCTTTAGCGCTCCCGCCACGGCGGGCGCGAAGAGACGCGACTGCTTGCGAGCCGCCTGATAAACAATATAGCGGTCAATCATCACGGCAATCGACCACGCCGACATGATGAACAACACGATAACCACCGCCTTGGCCGGCCAGCCCATCGTATGCCACATGCTCATAATGTCAAAGCTTCCGCCTGCCGTCGAGCTCGCGGCTTGATCCTGTAGCAACATCCCTAACGCAACGAGATTCGCCCCAATCATAGTTCTTCTTCCTCCTGGAAAGGATTCTTCAAACGCTGTAGCGGCGGTCTGCGACCGCCGGTCTCTACCCTTTGAGCCGGCACTCACAGAGCGCCGCTACAGTCAAAGCTATAATTCTGCCGCCTTACTCCCCTGACAACGTAAAGTTCACATCAATCTCTGTTACTACTTCCACCGGAACTCCATTCAACAAAGTCGGCTCATACTTCCATTGCTTCACCGCCGCGAGCGCCTGCTGTACCAGCAAGGGATGACCGCTGAGCACCTTCAAATCCTGAATCGTTCCATCCTTGCTGATCACCGCTTCCAGCCGCACCACGCCTTGAATCCTGGCCATTTTGGCTAAAGGGGGATAGGTCGGCATGGGCCGGTAAATCGCCTTTGCGGCTTCCACCTGGCCGCCTACACGGATACGCTGGGGAACCTTCGCTTTGGGCGGAGGCGGAGGCGGCGCGGCGCCAAACCCGCCGATGACTCCGCCAATCACGCCGCTGGCGCTTCCACCCGGAACTCCGCCCGGAACTCCGCCCACAACGCCCGTCGATTGCGGGGGTATCGGCTGATCCTTAATCTTAGCGACATTCTTGGGGATAACGGTCGGGGCCTTCATCAAATCAGCGAGATTCACGTGATGGACTACAACCTTGGGCGGCGCGGCAGCCGGAGGTGGCGGCGGAGGTGGGGGCGGGGGCGGCGCGGCCAGGAACGTCATAAGCTGGGCTTTGGGCAAGGCGTTCGTGTAAATGAGAGGATAGAGGATTAAGCAGCCCACTACGATGCCGTCGATGATATAGCCAATCGGCATCGAGGCCCGCCTCCAATTCCCTGTCTTCTTGGCGGAGTAGATCAGATAAGCCAAAAACCCCACTACCCAGAAGATGAGCGTAATAATGAACCACAAAATCGTGTTGAACCCCTGCTTGCGCGAATCCACGGTGACATAGCAAAGCATCAAGCCCCAGAGGAATAGCGGTACGCCCCCGAAAAGGATCGATTGAATGTAAAGTAACCCCGAGGACGAGGGGCGGCCCAGAAATAGCGAGACGAAGAAGTACCAGGCAAGAAAGCCCAGCACGCCCAGGCCTATCGAAATAATCCAGTGCACCGTCCTGAGTACCGGAGCCCGGTCCGGCGACGAATCGACCAATGTCTGTTCAAACATGGGTCATATGCCTCCATGCAAAAGTTACGATTTGCTATTCCCAACCCGAACGGCGCTTCAGCGGCGCGCCCCAGCAGCTTCGCGCTTGCCCGCTTTCTCTTTGGCAGGCCGTGCCGCCGGACCCGGCGCCGCTTTACTGGCGGGCTTGCCGGTGCCCAGCGTGGACGCCCTGGCGCGATCCTCCCAATACACAACCAGCGGGCTGGCAATCGCAAACGAAGAATAAGTGCCGATGATGACGCCCGCCACCAGGACCAGTGAAAACCCGTGAATCACTTCCCCGCCAAACAAATAGAGCGCGAGCACGGCAAGGAATGTAAGGCCCGATGTAAGGATTGTCCGGCTCAAGACCTGGTTGATGCTGCGGTTAACCAGATCGCGAAAATTCTCCCGCTTATTCAGGTGCATATTCTCACGAATGCGGTCAAAGGTGACAATCGTGTCATTCATCGAATAGCCGATCAACGTCAGAAAAGCCGCGATCACCGTGAGCGAAATATCTTTATTCAAAATTGAAAAAATTCCAAGTGTAATAATCACGTCGTGAAAAGTTGCAATAATCGCCGCGACGCCGAATATTAACTCAAACCGGAACCAGACGTAAACCAGCATGGCGGCGAGGGCTGCCAGCACCACGTAAAGCGCCTGCTGGCGCAGCTTGGCGCCTACTTTCGGCCCCACGATTTGGCTATTGAACACGGAGAATTTGGAGAGGAAAAAGCTGTTTTTCAGGTCTGAGATTACCGGCTTGGTTACGCCTTGGACGGCCGAGAGCTGGTCAAAATTGGCGATCAGCCCCCCGCGCGGCGGCGTGGTGCGATAATGCACCATCGCCTGGGCCATGCTCTGATAGGTGTTCTGCGCCACATCGCCACCCTTGTTCCCAAGGTGCAGCGGATCATCCACCACCAGCCGCTCGCCGATTTCCTGTGCGCTGGCGTTGTTAAAATCCGCCTTGCCCGCCGGGCCCTGCCCGTACAAGCTAGCCAGCGCCTTCACAATATCCTGCTTCCCGGCGTCCAGAGCGTTCATATGCGCGGTCGCCTGCAGGTCAAGCCCCACCATAATCTCATTCTCAGAAGCGGGACCGTAACCCTGGAGGGTCGCGCGATGCACGTTCTCCCGGTCCAGTTGATGCCGGATAGCATCCAAATCCGGGGTCTGTGCGAATTTCACGTACACCAGCGTTCCGCCCCGGAAATCAATCCCGTACTCAATGCCATGGCCCGCAATCATTGAAATAATACCGGCAACGAGAAGGATGACGGAAACGGCGATGAAGTATTTCTTTTTCCCCATCCAGTCAATCTGGGGATTATGGAAAAACTCCCAGCCTTTATACGGCCGTCCTTCCCTGCTGTTAGAATTGACACTCATAGAAGACCTAAAGTTCCCTTTATTTCCGCCGGCACTTACCGCCAAACCCTTGGCCCGCACTGTCATTCTGAGGAGCCGGAGGCGACGAAGAATCTCAGCATTTGCTTGACAGCTTAAATACCGGGATGCTTCGCGGAGTTTACCGTGAGCCTCTTCGCTGCGCTCAGAGCGATTCGTAGCGGAGCGAATCGGCTCAGCATGACAATCCAGAAGCTTTTCGATAGTCCATTAGGGCAGCCCCGGCATTGTACATCAAAAGTTTATTTGCGATAGCTCAAAAAGCAAGCTCCTAAACACTCAACGCTACTCCACGCTCCCGGTGCGCAACTACGTAATCAAAAATTACTCGCGATACAAAAACCGAAGTAAACAGATTGGCCACCAAGCCGATGGTCAGTGTAACGGCAAAGCCTTTCACCGGACCGGTGCCAAAGGCGAACAGAATCGCCGCCGACGCCACGGTGGTGACGTGCGTATCAATAATCGTCTTGAAAGCGTGGTCAAACCCTCCGGCGACAGCGGCTGACGTGGCTTTACCCGAGCGCAGTTCTTCTCGGATCCTCTCAAAAATCAGGACGTTCGAGTCAACGCCCATGCCGACCGTTAAGATGACGCCGGCGATACCGGGGAGCGTCAACACGCCGCCAAAATAGGCCAGCGCTGCAATCAGGATGAGCAGGTTTAAGATCAGAGCGACGTCGGCGTTGATTCCGGCCCCGCGATAATAGACCAGCATAAAGGCCAGAATTGCCACAAAGCCGATAATGCAGGCTTCAATCCCGTGATGGATGGAATCCGCGCCGAGCGAAGGTCCGACGGTCTCTTCCTGCATGTAGCTGATCGAAGCCGGCAAGGCGCCTGAACGCAGCTTCAAGGCGAGGTCCGAAGCCTGCTGTGCGGTAAAGCTTCCCGTAATCTGGCCGCGGTCGCTGATCTGGCCCTGGATGACCGGCGCGCTCTGCACCCGGTTATCAAGGACAATGGCCAGTTGCTTGCCCATATTCCGCTGGGTGATTTCGGAAAACCGCGACGCTCCGGGACGGTTCAGCGTGAAGTTAATATCAGGCCGCCCATTCTGGTCTTGCGAAGGCTCTGCGCCGGTCAGATCACGGCCAGTGATGGCCGCGATGCTATCCACCAGATACCAGGCTGCCGCGCCGGATTCGCTCGACCCAGGAATCAACTCCGTATCCGGGGGCAACACGCCGCCGAGCGAAGCCAAGGCTTCGTCTTTACTGGGATAGGGACCGCCGCGAACGATCTTAAGCTCAAGCATCGCGGTCGATTGGATCACGTTCTTAACGCGCGTCGGGTCTGTTTCGCCGGGAAGCTCGACGACCAATTCATAGTTGCCCTGTCCGTATTGCGCGATCTCCGCTTCGCTGATTCCCAGCCCGTCAACGCGCCGGCGGATGGTGGCCATCGCTTCAGTATAAGCATCATCCTTGATGGTGCCCGCGGCGCTCGTCTTTAAGACCATCTGCCGGGAGCTTGGGTCGCCGGCCACGCGCTCGACGTACCAGTCAGGAAACTGGTCCTGCATCAGCGCCTGCACGTTTTCCCACTGAGCCTGTGAAATCCCCTTCGCGAGCACGTGCGTCGCATCCGTCTTTCGGATTTCGCTGTAAGCGATGTTGCGGGTGCGCAGGTCGTCCCGCAACTGCCCGACCGCGAGATCGGAAGTCGTATTCACGGCATCTTCTACGTGCACTTGGAGCACAAGATAAGTGCCGCCCTTCAAATCCAATCCCAGCTTGATGCGGTCTGCAAGGTTTGCTTGGAGCTTTTGAAACGTGGAGGGTAAACCGACAATTCCGAGGATGCAAACCACGATAACGATCAGGATTAGAATTGCGCGGTTCCGAATGCTTTTTTCCATAGCCTGCTTCGATGACTCCTTCAGCAAAACATTGTCAAAAGAGAACTGGAGCTAGAAGTCGTTGATTCCAATACTCTCGCGTCCTATGCCCTTTGGCAAGTACGGCGGGGACGCGGCAAGCAGCGCCCCTACACTTCATTTCCGCCCTTTGGCGCCGCTGGTTGTAGCTTCTCGCGCCGCTTCTTCGGGCTGTTTTGCGGGCGACGCGCTTTCTTCTTTCTGCATCCCGGTGATGGCGGAGCGTAAGACTTCAACCTTCACCTGGTTTGCAACCTGCAACTGGACGGAGTTGTTGCCAAAGCTCACAATAGTGCCTAACATCCCGCCGCTCGTGACCACACGGTCGCCCGTTTTAAGATTTTGCAGCATATCCTGGGTTTTGCGGCGTTGCCGGCTTTGCGGGCGAATAATGAGGAGGTACCAAATGAGGACGAGCGGGCCCAGGAGGAGAATAAAACTCGTCAAACCCTGCGTCCCGGACGGTTCCGCGGCAAACAGGATCGGCCGAACCAATATGAAATCTAACACATGTAAACCTTATTTGTTAAATTGTCTAAAAGGGTCATCCCTCGCCAGAGGGATCGAAGGGCGTGGCGGCTTAACTTTCGCAATATTGTTCTCTGGAAGCAAACCGCATTCATTAAGGGTCAGCCCGCACCCTTGAGAGGAAACTTCGAAAATTCCCTGCGGGGATAGCCTGCCTGATTCTGCGCATGGTGTCAAGGTAAAAGTAGAGGTTGTGGTGCGTGGCGAGCATCGCGCCCAGCATCTCACCGGAGACGAAAAGGTGGCGGAGATAAGCGCGCGAATAGCGCCGGCAAACGGCGCACTGGCAGGCAGGATCAAGCGGCCCTTCATCCCGCGCGTAGCGAGCGCTCCTGATCGTGAGTCTGCCTTCCGAAGTGAACGCGCAAGCATTGCGCGCATTTCGCGTGGGCATCACGCAATCAAACTGGTCGATCCCCCGCGCAACGCCTTCCACAAGATCGCGCGGGGTTCCGACTCCCATTAAATAGCGCGGCGCCTCCTGCGGTAGCAACCCCGCCGTGAATTCCGCCACATCATACGTGACGGATTTGGGTTCGCCGACAGAGAGACCGCCCAGGGCGTACCCTTCAAACCCGATCTCGATCATCTCCTCAGCGCTTTCCCGGCGCAGGGGAAAATCGGCGCCACCCTGCACGATGCCATAGAGCGCCCCGGCGTGAGCGTTCTCCTGCCGGCCAAGTTCAGCCTTGTAGAAATTCCTTGCCCGCCGCGCCCAGCGCCCGGTGAGCTTCACCGACCGTTGGATGGCCTCGGCGCTCGAAGGATAGGGCACGCACTCATCGAGAATCGTCATGATGTCGGAGCCCAGGGCAAGCTGGATTTCAACGGCGCGCTCGGGAGAAAAAAAATGGGAA
This sequence comes from Terriglobia bacterium, assembly GCA_036278555.1. Lineage (GTDB taxonomy): Bacteria > Acidobacteriota > Terriglobia > UBA7540 > UBA7540 > RH2-MAG17b. The sequence continues at coordinate 232 of DASUKV010000308.1, read as the reverse complement.
GACCCATCCAGGTGAGAACGGAATTCGACGCCTTCTTCGGTGACGCGCTGCAAGCTATTCAGGCTCATCACCTGAAAACCGCCGCTGTCCGTCAAAATCGGATGCGGCCAGCTCATGAAGCGGTGCAGTCCGCCCGCGGCGCGGATGACCTCGACTCCCGGACGAAGGTAAAGGTGGTAGGTGTTTCCGAGGATGATCTCGGCTCCAACTTCTTCCAGTTGCTCCTGCGTGA